>NZ_JBQQBQ010000095.1:0-27563 GCF_052245915.1 Nonomuraea sp. 10N515B | reverse complement strand
CGCAGGCATCAAGCCGTGGCCCGACACCATCACCGGCAGCGCAACCACGCCCGCGCTGTCGCACGCCCGCCACCCGCGGCATCCCAGCAAACTGCCACAAAGTCAGCGATCTACGACTGAAGGGCTACAGACGACCTCGGTCGATCACGCGGGCCAGCGCCTCCAGCGCGTGCGAATCGTACGCGCCGCCCGGGGCGAACCGGATCCGTTCCAGCGCGGCGCCCGCGCGGTCGCGGTCGGTCGAGGGCCCCACCAGGTCGTCGTAGGCGTTGGCGACCTTGATGATGCGGCTCGACAGCGGCGGGTCAGCGGCGATCGGGTCGCACTGGCGTCTGACCACCTCCGCCACCCGGTCCAGCACGCCCGTCTGCTTGATCACCTCGGCGCCCAGCTCGGCGATGCGGCGCGCCTGCTCCGGCTCGCTGAGTACGGTGGCGCCGCCGGGGATGGGGTCACGCAGCGACAGCTGGCCGATGTCGTGCATGAGCGCGGCGTACTCCAGCTCGAGCAGCTCGGGCTCGGCCATGCCCAGCTCCCTGCCGATCGCCACGGCCAGGCGGCTCACCCGGCGCGAGTGGCCGGGCTCGACATAGCCGCCGACCTCGGTGACCCGGGACAACGCCCGTACGGTCTGCAGGTAGGTGGCGCGGATCCCGGCGTATTTGCGGAAGGCCACCTGCGTGACCAGCAGCGGCGCCGCGAACACCAGCAGCGCGACCAGGTCCATGCTGTGCGTGGCCAGCGCGAGCAGCACCCCTGACGAGCCCACGGCGGCGCCGAGCGGCAGCGCCATGTTGATCTCGTCGCGCACCGTCACCCGGAACGCGGTGCGCACCTGCTCGGACCTGAGCCAGGCCGCGATCAGCACGTCGATCAGCAGGCTGGCGACGAAGAGCGTGACCATGACGGCGAGCGCCGGCCACCAGGTGCTGGTGGGCGGCTTGGTCAGGTCGTAGAGCGGGTCGGCCAGCGGGCGGAAGGCGAAGGCCAGCAACGCGCCGGTGAGCAGACGGCGGGCCATCGCGTCCAGGCGCGGCGGCCGGCCCACCGCCAGGTGCGGCAGCGCGCCCGCCAGCATGCCGACCGCGATCACGGCCACGACCTGCAGGGCCGAGTGCTCCAGCTGATGCTGGCTCAGATCGAGCAGTAACGTGTAGCCGAGCGCCGCAGCGGCGCCGATGGGCGCGACCTCCCTGTTGCCCGGCATGGTGAGCCTGGCCAGCTCGCCGACCGCGATCAGCGCGCCGAACCCGACGGCGATCTCCGGCCGGTCGAGCCCGACCGCGGCCGTGTGCGCGACACCCGCGACCGCCACCAGGCCGGCGGCGCAGATGAGCAGGAGCTGTCCCGAGTCGAGCCTGCGCAGGACAGTGGTTCGTTCGGTGCGCCCGGCGCGTTCCGTGGTGATCATGGCCCGGTCACGACCTGGATCGGCATGGTCGGATCGTCGTGGTCCTTGATCGGGGCCTCCGCCGGGTCGGGCGGCGGCTCGACGCGGCGCGGCGGCTGCCACGGCTCCCGCTCCAGCGCGCGGATGAAGGCCGCGACCATGACGGGGTCGAAGTGTTTGCCCGCGCTCTTGCGTAGCTCCTCGACGGCCTCCGGCACGGGCCTGGCGCCGCGGTAGGAACGGTCCGAGGTCATCGAGTCGAACGCGTCGGCGACCGCGATGACCTTGGCGAACTCGGGGATCTCGTCGCCGGCCAGCCCCATGGGGTAACCGGTGCCGTCGTGTTTCTCGTGGTGGTGCATGATCCCGGCGTAGGCCTCGTCGAGGAAGCCGATGCCGCGGACGATCTCCAGCCCGCGCATGGGGTGCAGCTGGATCGCGGCGAACTCCTCCTCGGTGAGCGGTCCGTCCTTCTGCAGCACCTTGGTGGGCACGCCGAGCTTGCCCACATCGTGCAGCATGCCGGCGTACCGGATGGCCCGCACGCGCTCCAGCCCCATGCCGATCTCATGGGCGATCATGGACGAGGCGAGCGAGACGCGCGTGCAGTGGCCGCGCGTGTAATAGTCCTTGGTCTCCACGGCCTGGCAGAGCGCGGCGATCGTGGCGTCGTAGGAGCGCTGCTGCGCGTGATATTGCCCGAACGCCCACCGCGCCACGAACAGCGGCACCAGCACCAGCACCGCGGAGATCGACTGCACCGTCGCCCAGAGCCCGGCCACGAGCAGCCCGAACGTGCCGTAACCCAGGTAGGACAGCACGAACTGGACCATGCCCCGCAGCGGCACCTCGGCGGGCCGCACCCTGGTGGCGAGCGCGACCATGGTGAGCGTCAGCGCGATGTTGAGCGGCACGAACACGGCGGTGGCCGCCGCGTAGGGGCCGATGAGGTCGTCGAACGCGTTGACCTCCGGCACGCCGACCTTTCCGTCGAGCGCCACGTAGACCTGCCCGGCCACATAGCCGCAGATCGCGAACTGCGCGCCGTTGAACAGCCGTTTGATCAGCGGCAGCCCGGGCCGCACGCTCACCACGGCGGTGAGCCCCACCAGCGCCGCGCCCACCGGTCCGATCAGCACGACGGCGGCCAGCGAGGCGGAGAAGCTGACCGACACCGCGAACTGCTCCACGTTGAGCAGCGTCGGCATCGACTCGCACACCAGGAAGAGCAGGGCGAGCACCAGCAGGACGTCGAGATCCTCCTGGGCCACCGGAGCGCCGGAGGCAATCGCGCCGCGTACGACGAGAGCGGCCGCCGCGCCGAACACGGCGACCAGATAGACCCGCGCCGCCCATGGCAGGTCACGCATTGCGGCCCCCCTACGGTCTGATCAGGTCCAGGACACTCCAGGAGGCAGCGCCCCGCCGATGGCCGTCACCACCGGGGTGATCAGCACGATGGCGGTGAGCAGCCGGGCGACCATTACCTTCAACATCGACATGCCTCCAGGTCGACTTTCTGGGGTTCACGCTACAGAAGACGACGTGGCCGCACCGGCAGAGCGGGAAATCGCAAGCAAAGCGTAATCAAGCCACTACGAGCGGCGATGTGATCTGGCCCACTCCACGGTGTTTTTGATCCCGGTGCCCAGGTCGGTGCGCGGCTGCCAGCCGAGCCCCTCGTGAGCCGGCACCGGGTCGACCGCCATGGCCGGCAGGTCGCCCAGACGCGGCGGCGCGAACCCCGGCTTGTCGGCCGCGCCCGCGGCATCGGCGATCAGCGCATGCAGCCGCCGGTCGGTGGTCTGGATGCCGGTGCCCAGGTTGAACCTGCGCCCGTCGCCCGCCTGGCCGCAGGCCCGGACGAAGCCGTCGACCACGTCATCGACGTAGATGTAGTCGCGGGTCTGGCTGCCGTCGCCGTAGACGACGGTGGGCGTGCCGTTGAGCAGGGCGTCGGTGAAGATCGACACGACGCCGGCCTCGCCTTCCGGCGACTGGCGCGGGCCGTAGACGTTGGAGAGCACGAGCGTGGTGTATTCGAGGCCGTAGAGGGCGCGGAACATGGCGAGGTAGATCTCGCCGCTCAGCTTCGAGGCGGCGTACGGCGAGCGCGGGTCGGTGGCCGCGTCGCCCGGCACCGGAATCGTGCTCGGGCGGCCGTAGACGGCCACGGACGAGGCGAACAGCACCTTGCGCGTCCGCCCCACGTGGGCCGCGGCCAGCACGCGCGCGGTGCCTTCGACGTTGACGGAGGCGTCGTGCCCCGGATCGGCGACGCTCTTGCGCACGCTGATCTGCGCCGCCAGGTGGCAGATCACCTCGGGCTGCAGCTCGGCCGTCAGATCGGGCAGGGCCGGATCGCGCACGTCGAGCTCGTGCAGCCGGAACCGGTCATTGGTGACCGCCCGGGCCAGGTTGGCCATGCTCCCCGACGATAGATCGTCCACCGCCACCACCTCATGACCGTCTGTAAGCAGACGATCGACGAGATTCGAACCGATGAACCCGGCACCCCCGGTGACCAACACACGCATGAGGTAGATCCTAGTCCGCCAGCTCGGCCCTCACTTGAGCGATACGGGCCAGCACCTTGGAACGCAGGTCAGCCGGGACGGGGTCGCAGCCGCAGTGCTTGTGCACGAGCTGCTTGATCGCCTTGTCCAGGTCGTATTCCTTCAGGCACGGGCTGCATTCGTCGAGGTGCACGCGGATCTCGACGACGTCACTGTCCGTCAGCTCGCCGTCGAGATAGGCGTAGACCTTGTCCAGCACCTCGCGACAGTCGGTGTCGTGCGGGTTGCCACAGCTCATTTCGATCCCTCCGCCGGGACCAGGCCACGCTCGCGAGCATAATCCTCAAGGAGGCCCCGCAGCTGCCTGCGTCCCCTGTGCAGCCTCGACATCACGGTGCCGATCGGCGTGCCCATGATGTCGGCGATCTCCTTGTAGGGGAAGCCTTCGACGTCGGCCAGATAGACCGCGATCCTGAACTCCTCGGGCAGCGCCGCCAGCGCCTGCTTGATGTCCCCGTCGGGCAGGTGCTCGAGCGCCTCGACCTCGGCCGACTTCAGGCCGCTCGAGGTGTGCGACTCGGCCCTGGCGAGCTGCCAGTCCTCGATCTCCTCCGTGCCGGACTGCTTCGGCTCACGCTGCTTCTTGCGATAGCTGTTGATGAACGTGTTCGTCAAGATCCGGTAGAGCCACGCCTTGAGGTTGGTGCCCTGCTGGAACTGATGGAACGAGGCGAACGCCTTGGCGAAGGTCTCTTGCAGGAGATCCTCCGCGTCCGACGGATTCCGGGTCATCCGGAGCGCGGCGGAGTAGAGCTGCTCGAGATAGGGCATGACGTCTCGCTCGAACCGCTCGCTTCGCTGCTCCAGCGTCTCCGCGTTTGTCGCGGGCACCGGACCCACCCCCCTAAGATCACCGGTGACCGGCTGTGGCAGGACACCGTACTCAGGGGAGGATACCCGTTGCTCCGGAGCCCACCGGGCATCGGGGAGAGGGTCAACCAATGGAGCGAAGGAGCTCGGCGGGAGAGAGCGAGGAACGAGCCAACGAGCGCCGAAGCGGTCGCGACCATCAACAACAGCGAGCATGCTCGTCGCAACATCCCCGCGCCGCTGTCTGTTCCCGCAAGATAGAAGGTACGAAGGACCCGGTGCGGGGAACGTCATACGTACCGGCTGGTAGCCCTTTTTCCGGAACCCAGGAGTCGCGTGTGCTGCCCATTCCGGCCGAGGAACTCAACGGCTCAGGGACGCTCGGGCCGTACTGGACGTTCTACCGCGCCGTCGCCGCCGAACAACTCAACCGATGGCTTCCCGCCGACCCCTCCGTGATCCTCGATCTGTCCGGCGGCCGCGGGCGATGGTCCGGCCAGGCGGCCAGGGCGGGACATCGGGTGATCGAGTTGCTCGACTTCCGCCGCACCGTCGACGGGCAGTCCCGCTTGCGGGACGCCGACCGCGTCCGCCACATACGCGCCGACGATCTGTCGTTCCTGCCGGACGCGAGCGTGGACGCGGTGCTCGCCGAGGAGCGGGTGATGTCGATCGAGCTCATGGCGGAGTCGGCGATGAACGACGTGGCCAGGGTGCTGCGGCCGGGCGGGCGGGCGCTGGTGTGCGTCGACTCGCTGGTGCTGGGCATGGCGATCCTGGCCGAGCAGGAGCAGTGGCAACATCTGCGGCAGACCGGCGAGGTCATGCTCGTGCCCTGGCCGGACGGCAGCATCACCCGCTGCTTCAGCAGCACGCAGCTGCGTGAGCTGCTGATCGGCGCCGGGCTGGAGGTGGAGTGGATGCGGCCGCGCACGGTGCTGTCGCCGTCCACGGTGGACCACGTGCTCGGCTCCGACGCGCGGTCCCTGACCTGGCTCGTGCGCACAGAGCTCGAAGCCCACCCGGACGACGACGACACGGTCGGCATCCACCTGGTGGCCAGCGCCCGCAAAAGCTGATCCGCCGTTCTTCGTGTCCGGCGGCCGGCTCCCGGCGTCGGCCTCTTAGTGGCGGCGCTCCTGCTTGGACTGACACTGCACGCAGCGCGCCGCCTCGGGCCGCGCCTCGAGGCGGCCCTCGGGCACCGGCTTGCCGCAGTCGACGCACCTGCCGTACACGCCTTCCTCGATGCGCTTGATCGCCTCGATCACGGCGCGTCGCTGCGCGGTGGCCACGGTCAGCATGGCCTGGGCGCGGTCGGCGTCGGTCAGGTCCGAGCCTGCGTCGGCCGCCGAATACTCGCGTACCGCGACAGGATCTCCCTGGAGCACCCCGATCGAGCGATCCAGCTCGGCGAGCATCTCTTCCAGCCGCTCTCGAGCGGTCGTGACGTCCACGAATCCGCACCTCCGGGTAAAAAGAGGGCAACCCGCAGCGAGGACTCCCCGGATGTCCCGCCCGGTGGCAATTAGGGGCTTTTGTGGCGGTGACACCGAGTAAACGGATGCATCGCTTTCCTCACCGGATGCCCACTTACCGCGCTTCTTACACCTTTAGAAAAGCGCCGTTTCCTCCCCATCAGGCAGCGGTTTGATGAGGTCGGGCCCGTTGTTTCTGACGTTGTTGACGTCCGTCGAGACCGCGTACGCCGTGAGCCGCCCCTGCTCGGCCGGAATCAGCAGCCGCGAGGCCTGCTCGGTGTCGGTGACCTTGGGGTCGAGCCACTCCTGCCAGCGCTCCCGCTCGATCATCATGGGCATCCTGTCGTGGATGCGGCCCAAGTGGTCCTCGGCGTTGGTGGTGATGACGGTGCAGGTGACGAGCCACTTCAGCGGGTCGTCGTCGTCCCGCGACGGGTCCTTCCAGAATTCGTACAGGCCCGCCATCGCCAGCACCCCGCCGTCCTCCGGATGGATGAAGTACGGCTGCTTCTTCTTTTTCTCGCCTTCGACCGGCATCCATTCGAAGTAGCCGTCGGCCGGGAGCAGGCATCTGCGCTTGGCGAAGGCCTGACGGAACGACGGCTTCTCGGCCACCGTCTCGATCCTGGCGTTGATCAGCCGCGACCCGATCGACGGATCCTTGGCCCACGCGGGCACCAGGCCCCACTTGACGACCCTGAGCTGCCGCACCGCCCGCTCGGCGTCCTTGGGGACGCGGCTCAGCACGGCGTAGACATTCTTGGTGGGGGCGACGTTGTAGTCGGCGTTGAGCTCCTTGTCGGGCTCGGCGTCCTGCTCGACCTGGAACTCCTCGAGCAGCTCGTGCTTCTTGCGCGCCGACGCGTATCTACCGCACATGACCCCACAGTGCCACGTACGGCTTTCGCTCGCATGTTTGCCTCCGCCGCGTAGTCGTTATCCACAGGCCGTGACCTTGCCCTGCCGCGCCCAAGTACCCTTTGACCATGTCCACTTCGCACTGGCCCGCGCCGGCCGCGACCGCCCCTGTCACCGCCACCGTTTCGCTGCCCGGCTCCAAATCGGTGACCAACCGGGCACTCGTCCTCGCCGCACTCGCCGAGGCCCCTGGCGTCGTGCGCAAGGCGCTGCGCGGCCGCGACGCGGACCTCATGGTGGCGGCGCTGCGCGCGCTGGGCGCCACGCTGACGGCCGGCGAGGAGACCACCGCGGGCGTGGACTGGCACGTGACGCCCGGCCCGATCCGCGGCGGCGCCGCCATCGACGCCGGGCTGGCGGGCACGGTCATGCGGTTCGTCCCGCCGATGGCGGCCCTCGCCGACGGCCCCGTCTCCTTCGACGGCGACCCGCATGCGCGCAAACGCCCGATGGGTCCCATCCTCGACAGCCTGCGCGCACTGGGGGCGCGGGTGGACAACGACGCGCTGCCGTTCACGATCAGCGGGCCGCTGACGGGCGGCGAGGTGACGCTGGACGCGTCGGGATCGTCGCAGTTCGTCTCGGGTCTGCTGCTGACGGCGGCGCGGTTCGAGAAGGGCATCACGATCCGCCACGTGGGCCCGCCGGTGCCTTCGCAGCCGCACATCGAGATGACCGTGCAGATGCTCAGGGCGGCCGGCGTCACGGTCGACGACAGCGAGCACGACGTCTGGCGGGTCGAGCCCGGGCCGATCGCGGCCAGGGATCTGACGGTGGAGCCCGACCTGTCCAACGCGGCTCCGTTCCTGGCCGCGGCTCTCGTCACGGGCGGCACGGTCACCATCCCGGCCTGGCCCCTGCGGACGACGCAGCCGGGCGACGCGCTGCGCGGGCTGCTGACGGCCATGGGCGGCACGGTCACCAGGGCGGAGTCCCCCGGCGCGGACGTCACCGACCTGGTCGTCTCGGGCACGGGTGAGATCTCCGGCATCGACGCCGACCTCCACGAGGTCGGCGAACTGACCCCGACGATCGCCGCCCTGGCCGCGCTCGCGACGACCCCGAGCCGCATCCGCGGCGTGGGCCACCTGCGCGGCCACGAGACCGACCGGCTCGCCGCGCTCGCCACCGAGATCAACCGCCTGGGCGGCGACGCGGAGGAGACCGAGGACGGCCTCGTCATCCGCCCCCGCCCGCTCCACGGCGGCACCTTCCACAGCTACGACGACCACCGCATGGCCACGGCCGGCGCCGTGATCGGCCTCCGGGTGCCCGGCGTGGAGGTGGAGAACATCGCGACCACCGCCAAGACCCTCCCGGAGTTCGTCCAGATGTGGACGGCCATGCTGGCAGCACGATGACCGGGACCCGACGCCTGAAACCGGAGCCGGTCCCACGATGACCGGACCCGAGGCCCGGCTGGTTTCACGACCAATGCTCCGGGCACGTCGGACATGTGCGACACGCGCTAGCACGCTGCCCGCATTCCGACGCGAGGATCCACCCCCACCACACCACCCGGCCACGCCCGGGCGGCGCCCACAACCGAAAACCGGCGCGGGCCGCGTCCCCTGCGGTCCCCTCCGCGCCGGCCATCCATCGACCCATCCATGGAAGGGAAGCAAGCGTATGGGAGCAGACCGCTGAGAAAGCGGGAGTACGACGAGGACGACGTACGGGTCAGGCCGGGCAAAGGCTCACGGCCGCGGACCCGGATTCGTCCTGCGCATGAGGACGCCGTCGAAGGTTTCGTGGTCGCGGTCGACCGCGGCCGCTACACGACGCTGGTCGAGCTCGAACGCCCCAAGGGCTCGGCCCAGAAACGCAAGCAACAGCAGCAACACCGGCTCGTGGTCGCCATGAAGGCCCGCGAGCTGGGCCGCAAGGGCATCGTCGTAGGCGACCGTGTCGCCCTGGTCGGCGACGTCTCCGGCCGCCCCGACACCCTGGCCAGGGTCGTACGCGTGGAGCCGCGCACCTCGATGTTGCGCCGCTCGGCCGACGACACCGAGGACACCGACGGCATCGAACGCCCGATCGTGGCCAACGCCGACCAGCTCGTCATCGTGACCGCCCTGGCCGACCCGCCACCCCGGCCGCGCATGATCGACAGGATCCTGGTGGCGGCGTTCGACGCGGAGATCGACACCCTGCTCTGCCTCACCAAGTCCGACCTCGCCCCGCCGGACGAGCTGATAGCCCTCTACGAGCCGCTGGGCGTGCAGCACGTCGTCGTCCACAAGGGCGGCCCGCTGGAGGAGCTCCGCGAGCACCTGACCGGCCGCATCAGCGTCATGGTCGGCCACTCGGGCGTGGGCAAATCCACCCTGGTCAACGTCCTGGTCCCGGACGCCAACCGGGCCGTCTCCCAGGTCAACGCGGTGACCGGCCGCGGCCGTCACACCTCCACCTCCGCCGTGGCCCTGGAGTTGCCGGACGGCGGCTGGATCATCGACACGCCCGGGGTCCGCAGCTTCGGCCTGGCTCATGTGTCGGTGGAAACGGTCCTGGCCGCGTTCCCCGATCTGGTGGAGGGCACGGTCACCTGTCCCAAGGGGTGCACGCACCTGGGCGACGGCTGCGCGCTGGACGCCTGGGCGGCCGCCGGCAACGCCGACCCCACCCGCCTGGAGTCCCTCCGCCGCCTCCTGTCCAGCCGTGAGGGCACCCTGGACGAGCCCCAAAGCACTTGACCTCCATTCCACACGCCACCCCGACGACGCCCGCCCCCGCCCACCGCACTTCGGCACAGGCCCCTCCGGAGGAGGCCCGAAAGGGGCGAAGCCGCATCGCCCCTTCCACCTCCACGCGAGTCCCTGCCCGGAGGAGGCGGCGCCTCACGTGCCCGCGGGGCTCGCTGGGCGGTGTGAGACGCAGGAAGCGTCGCATCGACGAAAGACGGGACGAGATGCTCCCTGAGGACGAACTGCCGAACCTGAGCTACGCGGCCTCGGCTTGTGCCGTGACCGCGTGACCCGGATCGGCGAGAGCCGGGGGTTCAGGTGTTGGGGCGGAGGGTCCAGGTAACGGTGAGGGTGGACACCAAGGCGCCGTCGGCGTTCTTGATGTCGACGGCCACGTCGAACACCGGCCGCTCCCCCGCGTCTAGCCGGGCGACCACCTCATCCCTGGTCGCCAGCAGCCGGGCCTCGGCATGGACCTCGCCCTTGGCGAGCTTCCGGTACTCGATCGTCGCCGACGTGGCCAGCGGAACCGCCCGCTCCAGCTGATCGCCCAGTACGGACAGCATCGCGGCTCCCGACGCGGACTCGGCCAGCGTGAACAGCGCTCCGGCATGCGGGCCCGCCACGTGATTGTGCAAATCCGGACGATCGGGTAGACGGGAAACAGCCTGGCCGTCCCCCACGGAGTCGAAGGTGATGCCCAAGGTGCGGGCAAAAGGGACGGTCTGGAGCAGCAAAGCGCCGACATCGTGCGACATGATAGACATGTTACTGGCAAGTAATAGAAAGAGGAGTTACCAGAAAAGCGCCGTCTGTGACTGATGTTCTCTATACCGGACAAGGTAGCGTGGGCGATCGTGCAGGGTTATTCCGATGATCTACGCCTCGCGCATGTCATGGCGGACGCCGCCGACGACATGACCATGCGGCGGTTCAAGGCTGTCGACCTCAAGGTCGACACCAAGCCGGATCTCACGCCGGTCAGCGACGCCGACCGCGCCGTGGAGGAGGCGATCCGCGGCACGCTGCGCCGGGCCAGGCCGCGTGACGCGGTCGTGGGCGAGGAGTTCGGCAAAACCGGGTGGGGCGCCCGGTCGTGGATCATCGACCCCATCGACGGCACCAAGAACTACGTACGCGGCGTGCCCGTGTGGGCGACGCTGATCGCGCTCATGGAGTACGGCAAGGTCGTCGTCGGCCTGGTGTCCGCCCCGGCGATCGGCCGGCGATGGTGGGCGGCGACCGAGGGCGGCGCGTGGACCGGCAAGAGCCTGACGAAGGCGTCCAGGATGAACGTGTCCTCGGTGTCCCGCCTGGAGGACGCGTCGTTCTCGTACTCGAGCTTCGGCGGCTGGGAGAAGACCGGCAAGCTGGACAACTTCCTCGACCTCGGGCGCGCCTGCTGGCGGACTAGGGCGTACGGCGATTTCTGGTCGCACATGATGGTCGCCGAGGGCTCGGTGGACTTCTCCGCCGAGCCCGAACTGTCGCCATGGGACATGGCCGCGCTCACGGTGATCGTCGAGGAGGCCGGCGGTGTCTGGACGGACGTGGCCGGAGTGAGGGGGTTGGAGGGCGGCAGTCTTGTCTGCAGCAACGGCGTCCTGCACGACGAGGTCATCCACCGCCTCAACAGCCCCGTACGCTAGCGACCCGAATCGCCCAGCCGACCACCACGACACCCCTGGATCTGCGCATGCGCGGCCGACGCGCGCACCTCACTCACTCAGACGCGCCCGAACCCGCCCTCCACGTACGCGACCCCGGCCGCGGGCGCAGCAGCCCCGCCCGTGACCGGATGCCGACTGTGGCCGCGTTCAGTTCCCGTTCATCTTTGAACGTGACATTGCTCTCGTACGTCACCCCACGAGGCGGACTGTCGTGCCCCACCGGGTCGGCATCCCACACGTTCCCCCGATAGATGACGTTCTCCAGGGGCGGCGCCACCGCCAATACGGCCGTGTTGTCCGCCCGCGTGACGACGTTCCCCTCCACCGTCACCCACGCGGCCCCGTAGTCGGTGTAGAGCCCGAAGTTGTACGGCGTGCGCGTGTCCTCGATGACGTTGCCCTGCACCAGCGCCCCATTCTCGTGCGACGTCCCCTGTGCCCCGGCGAGGTAGATCCCGCCGCCGTCGGCCAGCACTTTCATGGTGCCCACGGTGAGGTTGCGCAGGACACGCGCGCCTTCGCCGGGACCGATGACAATCCCGCAGTGCGGTACGTCCGCGATCTCGTTGTTCGCGACAACACACCCCCGCGCGCCCGACATGGCGATCCCCGGCGACCCGCTGTATTCGAGCCCGACATCGTGCACCCAGGTGTCCTCGATCGTGACATCCTCCCCGTCCGACACGGAGATGCCACCGCCCGACAGTGTGTCGAAGTCACAGCCGCGCACGGCGACCCCGGCGCCGCCCGACACGCCCAGCCCGAACGCCCCCAACCGGGTGAACCGGCACCCCTCGATCTCCACTTCCGCCACGTCCTGGAACGTCACGCACGCTGGAATCGACGCCGACACGGCCGGGTACGTCACCGACGCCCCTTCCCCGAGAACCGCCGTCTCCACGCCGCCGCCCTCGTAGTAGCCGCTGCCGTGATAGTGCAGGAACCCCTCGGGACGGCTGGGACGCAGCCAGGTGGCATCGGCGAACACCAGCCCACGGAACGACACGTTCCGCGGCCCCGCGACGCTCAGAAGCGTCTCGAGCACCGGCGCGACCACCTGTGTGCGGTCGGGGTCTTCGCCCGGACGAGGCAGATAGAGCAGGACGTGCCGCCCGGGAAGGGAGCGGTCGAGCACGAATGTTCCCGGCTCGCTCAGGAAGGCGGCATCGTTCTCGATCCGCGTAGGCAGCCCCAGCCCGCTGGAGGTCTGGCCCTCCCAGGTGGAGTTGTAGAGCTCGGCCGCCCAGCCGAACGCGGGCTGCGCCATGGTGACCACTGTCGCGTCGCCGTCCATGGAGACCGTCGCCACCTCGCACCGAGCCTCGGTCCAGGGGTAAACGCCCTGGTAAACGAACTCGACGTCGCCCGGGCTGTGCCACCTGCGTGGGTCCATGCTGTCCGTGACGTAACCCGTGATGGTCGGGCGGGCGGCGCCGGGAAGGCCCGGGATGCCGGCGCGGAGGACCCGGCGGCCGTCCACGTAGAGCTGCCGGATGTCGAGGTCGCCGACGTCGGCCGTCCACACGCCGTCCCGCTCCCGCCAGCCCGTGACGCGGGGGCCGCCGCTGATCACGACTTCCTCGTGATCAGGGGTGCCGTATCCGTGTGCCTGGTAGACGATCCGATGGCCGTCCCGCCCCGAATCGGTGTCGGTGAGCTCTAAGGTCCTGGTCAGTAGGTGGGTGCCCGCCCTGAGGTGGACGATGACGTCTCCGGCCGCTTGGCGCGCCGCGGACTGGGCGCGTTCGAGCGTGGCGAAGGGCTGCTCGGCGGAGCCTGCCCCGGTGTCGTCACCCGAAGGCGCGACGTGGAAGTGGAACATTGAGAACCCCTTTGCCGTTTATGGCGTACACGTAGTAGTACACCATAAACAAGGAGGGCGCCAATGACGCGCGACGGAGCCGGGGACCCGGATCACGGGCTGGAGTTGTTGTGGCGGACGCGGGACGGGGAGCCGCGGCCTGGTCTCAGCGTGGGGCGGATCGTCCAGGCCGCCATCAAGCTGGCCGACGCCGAAGGGCTGACCGGGCTGTCGATGCGCAAGGTGGCCGACCGGCTCGGCTTCACGACCATGTCCCTCTACCGCCACGTGCCCGGCCGGGACCAGCTCGTCGACCTGATGGTGGACGAGGTCCTGGGCGAGCACCCCGATGTCCCCTCCGCCACCGCGCACACCACTCCCTCGGAGACCACTCCCCCGCACGGCGAAGCCCTCCACACCGACCCGGCGACAAGCACCGAACCCACGCGCACCCGCCCCACGAACATCGGCGTCGCCACCGCCCCGTCCGACGGTGAGCGGGCCGGGAGCGCCGGGCCGATGTCCGCCCCAGCGCCGATCGAGTTCGACACCGAGCCGGACGGGTGGCGGCTGCGGCTGGAGGACGTCGCCCGGCAGGCGTGGCGAATCCGCAGGCGGCATCCCTGGCTGGCCGAGGTACGCGGCACCCGCCACCTCCCTGGCCCCAACGCCGTCGCGCACTACGACTACATGCTGAGCACCCTCACCGGCACCGCGCTCACCCCCGCCGAGGTGATCGCCGCTGTCGGACTGGTGGGCCGCTTCATCGACGCCGAAGCCCTGCACTTGCTTGAAACCCGGCACGAGGAGCGGCGCAGCGGCGTGTCGGAGGAGGAGTGGTGGGGCGCGCGCGACACGCTCTACGACCGGCTCGACCGCTACCCCACGATCTCGTACCTGGGGTCGGCGGGCGGCTGGGACGCCCCCGAGGACTCCTTCGAGTTCGGCCTGCGCCGCCTCCTGGACGGCATCGAGGCCCTCATCAACGAACGTGACGAAATGCGTGACGAAACACAGTCGTGCGAGGAGTGTGGCAGGCCGCTGGAGCCCACGACGTCCGGTCGCCCTCGCGTCTACTGCTCGCGCGCCTGCCAGCAACGCGCCTACCGCAGACGCAAATCAGTCTGAGACAGACTGAGGGCGCCCGTAGACGCCGTTAGAGCGCCAGCACCCGCCGTACCGCCTCCATCAAGCTGTCCTGATAGGACTCGCCGAACAACACCACGTGCACGAGCAGCGGATGCAGCTGGTGCAGCGGCACCCGCTCCCGCCACCCGTCCGCCAGCGGCCACTCCTCCCGGTACGCCCCCAGCACCCGATCCAGGTACGGCAGCCCGAACAACGCCATCATGGCCAGATCCGTCTCCCGATGCCCGCCGTGCGCCGCCGGATCGATCAGCACCGCGGACCCGCCGGACCACAACACGTTCCCGCTCCACAGATCCCCGTGGATCCGCGACGGCGGCTCGGCAGGCCCGGCGACCTCCGCGAACCGCTCCACGGCCCGCTCGACGGCGTCCGCGTCCGACGCGGGCAGCCGAGCCTCCCGCAGGAAGGGCAGGACCCGCCGCTCCGCGTAGAAGGCCGGCCAGTCGTCACACGGCGAATTGTCCATCGGCAACTCGGCGATGAACCCAGGCCACGGCGCACCGAAGGCCGGCGCTCCCGAGCGATGCAGGCGGGCTAGTTCCCGGCCGAACCGCTCAGCCGCCGCCGTGGTCGGGCGTTCCTGCTCCACCCACGACAACACGAGCCGGTCGGGACCGACCTCGATCACCTCGGGAACCGCGATCGCCTCGCCGAGCCACCTCAGCCCGGCCGCCTCCGAAGTGAACATTTCGGAAACAACGCCGGTCTTCGCGAACACCTGCCGCCCGTCGTCGAGCACGCCCCGCTGCAGGCGCCACCCATGGGATGAGCCCAGGTCCTCAGTCGATCTCATCGGCGATGTGCTCCGCCAGGCCCTCGGCGGCCGACTCGACCAGCGCGAGGACCTCCTCGAACCCCTCGCGCCCCCCGTAGTAGGGGTCGGGCACCTCCGCACCAGGCGGCGCCGCGGGGTCGAACGAGCGGAACAGCCGCACCTCCACACCGGTGGGCGCCATTCGCCGCAGATTGGCAAGATTGTCAAGATCCATGGCCAGCACCAGGCCATACCTGTCGTACCAGTCCTTGGTGAACTTCCTGGCCCGGTGCGTGGAGCCGTCGTACCCGTGGTCGGACAGGATGTGCAGTGCCCGCTCATCCATGGGGTCTCCCTCGTGCCAGCCGCCGGTCCCCGCGCTCTCCACGACGACGCGATCGGCCAGCCCCCGATCGGCGAGGGCCTTGCGCAGCACCACCTCCGCCATCGGTGACCTGCAGATATTCCCCATGCACACCACACATACGCGATAGCTCATCTCTCCAGGATCACCCTTACGCGCTATTCATACGACCAAGGACACCTCTTTGTACCTCAGTCACGGGTCGTTCTACTCCCGTTCACTTTCGCCCGGTGTTATCGGAGACGTCGACTACAGATCTCACTAGGGACGAGGAAATACCGTGACCCGTGGACAGCGCCGCCTCAGCGCGGTGGCGACGGCCGCCATCGTTGTGGGCCTTTCCGCCGCTTGCGGCGGCACCAACACCACTACGCCCGCCGGGGAGGGCACAGCTTCCGCTCCAGCCAGCGCCGGTGCCGAACTGGCCGGGCAGGTCAAGGTTGACGGCTCCAGCACGGTCGCCCCGCTGACGAGCGCCGCCGCGGAGTTCTTCGCCGAGGAGCAGGCCAAGGTCAACGTGACCGTGGGCACCTCCGGCACCGGTGGCGGCTTCGAGAAGTTCTGCAACGGCGAGACCGACATCTCCGACGCCTCCCGTCCGATCAAGGACGAGGAGAAGGCCGCCTGCGACGCCAAGGGCATCAAGTACACCGAGCTCACCGTGGCGACCGACGCGCTGACCGTGGTGGTGAACAAGGAAAACACCTGGGCCACCTGCCTCACCGTCGACCAGCTCAAGAAGATGTGGGAGCCGGGCGCGGAGAAGAAGATCACCAGCTGGAACCAGATCGACCCCAAGTTCCCGAACGAGCCGCTGAAGCTCTTCGGCCCGGGCACCGACTCCGGCACCTTCGACTACTTCACCGACGAGATCAACGGTGAGGAGGGCGCGAGCCGCAAGGACTACAGCCCCAGCGAGGACGACAACGTCATCGTCCAGGGCGTCGAGGGCAGCAAGGGCGGCCTCGGCTACTTCGGCTTCACCTACTTCGAGGAGAACGCCGCCAAGCTGAAGGCGATCGAGATCGACTCCGGCAACGGCTGCGTCGCGCCGAGCGCAGAGACCGCGCAGAACGGCACCTACACCCCGCTGGCCAGGCCGCTGTTCATCTACCCGTCCACCGCCGCGGTCAAGCGGCCGGAGGTCGCGGCCTTCCTCGACTACTACGTGGCCAACGTCAACAAGATCGCGACGGACGCGAAGTACATCCCGCTCAACACCGAGCAGGAGAGCAAGCTTAAGACCGACCTGTCGACGCTGAAGAGCAGCTGATGACGGTTCGCGACTCCGCGACCGTGCCGGGGACTCCCCAGTCCCTGGCGCGGTCGCGCCCGCGTTATGGCGAGATGACCATCAAGGCGCTCCTTCTGGTGGCCGCGCTGGTCTCCATCGCCACCACGGTCGGCATCGTGTTCTCCCTCCTGGAGCCCACGATCAGGTTCTTCGGGGAAATCAGCGTGGTGGAGTTCTTCACCTCCACCAACTGGGGACCGCTGTTCGAACCCCCGACCTACGGCGTGCTGCCACTGGTCAGCGCGACCCTCATCACGACCGGCATCGCGATCGTCGTCGCCGTCCCCCTGGGCCTGGCCGCCGCGATCTACCTGTCCGAATACGCCAAGCCACGCGTCAGGAAAATCTTCAAGCCAGTGCTCGAGGTGCTGGCGGGCATCCCGACCGTGGTTTTCGGGTTCTTCGCCCTGAGCTTCGTCACTCCGCTGCTGCGGGACATCCTGTGGTTCGAGGTCGAGATCTTCAACGCCCTGAGCGCGGGTCTCGTAGTCGGCTTCATGATCATTCCGATCGTGGCATCGCTGTCGGAGGACGCGATGACGTCGGTGCCGAACAGCCTGCGCGAGGGCTCCTTCGCCCTCGGCGCCTCCAGGATGATCACCTCGCTCCGCGTGGTGCTGCCCGCGGCCTTCTCCGGCATCGTCGCGGCCGTCATCCTGGCGATCTCGCGGGGCGCGGGTGAGACGATGATCGTCTACATCGCCGGCGGCGGTCAGCCCAACTTCACCCTCGACCTGGGCGAGGCGATGCAGACCATGGCCGCGTTCATCGCCGCGGCAGGTTCGGGCGACGTGCCGGTGGGCACGGTCGACTACAACACCATTTTCGCGGTCGGCGCCCTGCTCTTCGTGATGACGTTCGTCATGAACTACGTCAGCGCCCGCCTGGTGCGGAAATATCGTGAGGTGTACGAGTAATGGCAGTTCTCTCGACGCCGCGCTCCGCTGTGCAACTGGCGAGCCAGGGGCGCCCGGTCAAGGAAATCTTGTTCCGGATGCTCCTGCTCGCCAGCCTGGCGCTGGCGCTCATCTTCCTGGTCGCCCTCCTCGCCTTCGTCCTGGTGGAGGGCTGGCCGCGGATCGACGCCCGGCTCTGGGAGAACATGCCGTCGATCCGCAATCCGGAGATCGCCGGCGCCCAGTCCGCCATCACGGGAACGCTCTGGGTCATCTCGCTGACCGCGGTCATGACGATTCCGACGGGCATCGCCGCGGCGATCTACCTGGAGGAGTACGCGGACCGTACCCGCTGGTACAACCGCGTCATCGAGCTCAACATCCAGAACCTCGCCGCCATCCCGTCGATCGTCTACGGCATCCTCGGCCTGGGCATCATCGCCCGTACGATCGGCCTCGGCTTCAGCGTGATCACCGCGTCGATCACCCTCGGCCTGCTGGTGCTCCCCATCGTGATCATCGCCTCGCGTGAGGCGATCCGGGCGGTGCCGCCGTCCATCCGGGAGGGATCGCTGGCACTGGGCGCCACGCAGTGGCAGACGATCTACCGCCAGGTGTTGCCCGCGTCGATCCCCGGCATCGCGACCGGCTCGATCCTGGCCCTCTCCCGGGCCATCGGCGAAGCCGCTCCCCTGATCATGCTGGGCGCGGTGTCCTTCATCCGATTCAACCCGGACGGCATCTTCGCCAGCTACACCGTCCTCCCGATCCAGATCTTCAACTGGATCTCCCAGTCGCGCGAAGGTTTCCACATCCTGGCCGCCGCCGCGATCGTGATCCTGCTGCTGATCCTGCTGCTGATGAACTCGGTGGCGATCTGGCTCCGCAACCGCTACCAGAGGCGCTGGTGAAGGAAGATATGACTGAGATAGGAACCCCCATGGCGAACGTCACCGTCCGTGGTCCCGAGGCCCCCCGTAACCTCGAGGCCCTGGATCCGGTCTTCACCGTCTCCGACCTCAGCGTTTTCTACGGCGACTACGAGGCCGTGCGCGAGGTCGACATGCTGATCGGCAATCGCGAGATCACCGCCATGATCGGCCCCTCCGGTTGCGGCAAGAGCACGGTGCTGCGGTGCTTCAACCGGATGAACGACCTCATCCCCGGCGCCCGCCCGGCCGGCAAGATCCTCTACCACGGTGAGGACCTCTACGGCGACCACGTGGACCCCATCGAGGTACGCCGCCGGATCGGCATGGTCTTCCAGAAGCCCAACCCCTTCCCCAAGTCGATTTACGACAACATCGCCTACGGCCCCCGCGTCAACGGCATGAAGGGCAAGATGGACGACCTGGTCGAGCAGGCGCTCACCCAGGCGGCCCTGTGGGACGAGGTCAAGGACAAGCTCAAGCAGAACGCCTTGTCCCTGTCCGGCGGTCAGCAGCAGCGTCTGTGCATCGCGCGGGCCATCGCGGTCAAGCCCGAGGTCATCCTCATGGACGAGCCGTGCTCGGCCCTCGACCCGATCGCCACGACCAAGATCGAAGACCTGATGCAGGAGCTGGCGCGCGATTACACGATCGTGATCGTCACGCACAACATGCAGCAGGCCGCTCGCGTCTCCCACCGCACCGCGTTCTTCACCGCCGAGGTGGACGACAAGGGCGTGCGGCACGGCCGCCTCGTGGAGTACGACGAGACCAGCCGCATCTTCACCAACCCATCCGACAAGCGCACCGAGGACTACATCACGGGACGCTTCGGCTGATGACCCAACAGCAGGCGGCATCCACGATGCACGGGGACACGAGGACCAAGCCCGTACTGCTCATCGCCGACCCCGACAGCGCCGTCGTCGAGGCCCTGGCCACCGCCCTCGAACGCGAGGGCGTGGCCGTCACCGGCGCACCTGACGGCGCTCAGGGGCTGCTGCAGGCGGGGGCCCTGCAGCCGGACGTGGTGCTCGTCTCGGCCACGCTCCCGGTCATCGACGCGGTCGAGTTCGTGCGCGCGGTACGGCTCGCGCGAGCCGTACCCGTGCTGCTCGGCGTCGGCGAGGGGCACGCCGAGCAGGCCGTCCGCGCTCTCGCGGCCGGCGCTGCCGCCTGCGTGGCCCGCCCCTACCGGGTGCCGGAGCTGCTGCCGTTCATCCAGGCGTCCTCGCCCGAGTCGCGCAAGGTGCTGATCGTGGGCGGGGTCGAGCTGGACGTGCAGGCCTACCAGGTACGCGTGGGCGGGCGGGCCGTGCACCTGCCGCTGCGGGAGTTCGAGCTGCTGCAATACCTCATGCGCAACGCCGACCGGACGGTCACCCGCGAGCAGATCATGCGCAACGTGTGGCACACCGCCGCCACCACCTCGACGAACACGATCGCCGTGCACGTCAAGCGGCTGCGGGCGCGGCTGGGCGACGAGGACGACCAGCTCATCCAGACCGTGCGCGGCGTGGGCTACCGGCTGGTCACTCCGGGCATGTCCGGAAGTCCTGCATGATCCTTTTGGCGACGCCTTCGACCGTCGCGATCCCGTACCCGACGTCGGAGCTGCCCTCGGTGAGCACGGCCACGGCGTAGTCGTGGCCGTCGCCCCTGATCAGGCCCACGCTGATCACGGCCCAGCGCTTGCTCGAGACGCGTTTGAGCCAGCCGTTCTTCAACGCCGCTCGCTCGCCCCGGCACGCGGCGGCGCTGATGCCCCAGTCCTGGCCGTCGACGACCTCGCCCATGAGCCCGAGCACCCGCTCGCGCTCCGCGGCCTTGAGCGGGCTCTTGCCGGACACCAGGGCGCTCATGAGCCGGATCTGGTCGTCCACCGACGTCCGGGTGATGCCCCAGCAATACAGGTCGAGGCAATCACCGGCGACGCCCTGCGTGTGTTTCAGCCCGAACCGCCGCCCGGCCTTGGTGAATCCCGGCGCCCCGCCGATGCGTAACCAGAGCCTGTCGGCGGCGTGGTTGTCGCTGTAGCGGATCATCAGCTCGGCGTCCCGCCTGACCGCCTCGGGCACCTTCTTCCACGGTGTCTTCAGCAGCAACGCCATGAGGATCTGGACCTTGGCGCTGCTCGCGGTGATCAGCCGCTCGCCCGGGTGGTAACGGTAGAGCCGCCCGGTCGCCAGGTCCTTGACCATGGCGGTGACCGGACCAGGGCGGCCGGCCAGATAGCGGTCGAGCCGTTTGGTGATCTGTTTGGCCGGGATCGGCCCCACGGCCTCCTCGGCCGCGATGCTCTCGAGCCACGCCAGGGTCGCCTCCTGGGCCACGGGCACCACCCACAGGGGACCTCCGGGCCGTTCGGTGCGTGGCTCCACGGGCGCCGTGACCAGTGACAGGAGTAGGGCGAGCGCGAGCACCACCCGTGCTGACGCCTGCCGCCGGCCCCTGATCACCCGGGCATTATCACGAAGAAGCGCGATGCGCCGCTAGACGGCGGCGAGCAGTTTGGCGATCGAGTCGTCGTCACAGGTGTCCCAGAAGCCACCCACCACGTCTTCCAGGTGCTCCAAGGAGTCCGCCCGGAACAGCACGTCCTGATATTTCGTGATGTCGTAGTGCGTCGTGCCCATGGCCGCCAGATCCAGCGGCCTGATGTCCATGGCGCGGAACTCCTCGATCTCCCCGTACGACGACAGAATCCCCGCCCCGTACGCCCGGAGCTCGCCCCGCTCCTCCATCACCCCGAACTCCAGCGTGAACCAGAACACCTTTGACACGAACTCCAGCGCCTCCTCCCCTTCGACCCGCCGCGCCGCCTGACCGGCCAGGCGATAGAGGGCGGCGTAGCGGGAGCTGGCGAGCGCGTTGGCATGCCCGATCACCTCGTGGACGACGTCCGGCTCAGGCGTGTAGAAGGGCACGGAATGGTGGCGGATGTACTGCGTCGAGTGGAAGAACCCATCCGCGAGCACCCCGTAGAAGTCCCGCAGCGGCACCAGCCCCGCCGCCGGCAGATACCGGAACCCGGTCAGCGGCTCCAGGAGCCGCGAGACCTCCTCCAGTTGCGGGATGCGCTCGGCCGGCAGCCCCAGCCGGGCCACGCCGTCGAGGTACTCCGCCGTGGCGTATGTGGCGTGCTTGACCGCCAGCTCCCTGCTGACCATCGCCCACACCTCATGCTCCTGCTCGGTGTACTGGGCCGCGGGAATGGGGGTGCCTGGCCGATAGTCGACCGCGAGCTTCGCGATCGCGTTACGCCGCGCCCGGTAGACCGGATCGGCGAACCCGGGATGCGACGCCGAGAGGTCGACCACCACCGACCCGTCGGCCTGGGCCGCGACCGGGGCGAAGTATTGCGCTTCCTCAAACATGCCCAGATAACAGCAAGTTCCGCTTTTCCTGGCAAGAGCGCGTAGTTTTGCTGCGCGATACGCTTACTTTCGCACTCCCAAAGCCGCATACTCTGGTCGAATCGTACAGTCCTGAAAGGGGGCCGGCATGGACGAGCTGGACACCAGGTTGCTCGTGACCATGCGGGCCAACCCGCGCGTCGGCCTGACGGAGCTTGCCCGTCTCCTGGGCGTCGCCAGGGGCACGGTGCAGGCCAGGGTGGAGAAGCTGACCGCACGCGGGGTGATCGAGGACTTCGGGCCCACGGTGTCGCCGGCCGCGGCCGGGCATCCGATCCTGGCGTTCGTCTGGCTGCAGATCGCCCAGGGCCGGCTGGAGGAGGCGGTGGCGGCACTGCGTGCCGTGCCGCAGATCCTGGAGGTGCACGGGACGAGCGGCCAGCACGACCTGCTGTGCCGGGTGGTCGCCAGGAGCACCGATCATCTGCAGGAGGTCATCGCCCGCGTCCTGGCCTCGCCCGCCGTGCAGCGTACGGACACCACGATCGCCCTGTCCACCCAGATCCCGTACCGCATCGAGCCCCTGCTCGAACGCGGTTAGCGCGCCACTCCCAGCAGATCGAGAATGCGGACCGCCTCAGCGTGCCCACCCAGCTGGGCGATGGCCGACCGGTAGAAGAGGATGTCGGCGATGACGCCGCCGCGGCTGTCGAGCGGCAGCTCAGTGGTCCACCGATCGACCGCCCGCCACATCTCCTCCCGCCCCAGCTCCGCCCAACGATCGTGGAACACCGCCCACAGCTGCCCTCGGTCCTTGGCGTCGTCGAAGTATCGATGCACCTCGGCTGCCCACTCCAGCAGGCCTTCCGTGGGAAGTTGGGGAAGGATGTCCGCCATGGCCGACGACCTGATCAGCTGCGTCTGCCACCCGAGCCAGCTCGCCAGCGTGTAGGCCCGCTCCACCTCCCCCAGTCCCGCGAGGGCGCTCGCCGCGGCGGCCGCGAACGCCTTGCGCGTGCTCTCCGACTTGATCCCAGGGTCCCCTCCACTGAGCTCCAGCAGGGCGTCGATCTCGGCCACCGACAGGATCGGCATGAGCGCCAGAACGTCATGCGCCCAGTCGTCGAGCCGCAGGTGGTCGCTGCCGAAAGGAGAGTGGTGCAGGCGCGCCACCCCATCGAGATAACCCCCCTCGAAAAGCAGCGGCTTGACGATCTCGGCCGCCGCCGGCGACAACAGCCGGACGAAGAACGGCGTCCAGTCGCCGATGCCGCGCACCAGCCACGGGCACTGCGCCGGATAGCCGTCGTAGGCGGGCTCATCGACGACCTCGTCACGCAGCCGCCGCAGCCCGGCCATGATGGCCTCCATCACTGTGGGGTGCGGCGGATGGGTGCCCGCCGCCAGCATCGTGAGGCGCACCCAGGGATCGGGCTGAGCGTCGGCCAGAGCCATCAAGTGCGGGACATCGTCCTCGTCCATGTCGGTGGCGGCCGCGTAGAGCATGTCCAGGGGCTCGTCGCCGAGCACCTGACCCACCTGATTGGGGTAGCGCCTGACGCCGCTCTCCCACGAACGCCAGGCCCCCGGATAGGTGCAGCGCTCCCACCAGGGCTCGCGGTACGACGCCCGCTGGTTGGGCTCGAGCGGCCCCTCGGGCAGATAAGTGGCCAGCTGCCACACCAGCGTCGGCGCCAGCCCTTGCCGGTCCGTCTGGTCGTAGACCAGGTCGAGCGCTCGCCCGGCCTCCTCCGCCCCGAAAGCCGCCAGCCTGGCCAGCGCCCACTTGCGCGGAGGCCGGTCCGGGACGGAATCCTCCGCATCGTGCACGGTGATGCTCAACGCCAGCTCGGTCTCCTCCCGGGTCAAGTACCGCCACATAGCCATCAGCCATGTCCAGAGACGTTCCTTGTCATCGGCCCCGACGGCCCGCAGCGCCCTGCCGGCGTATCCGGCTGCGGCCAGGGCAGGGCACACCACGTCGAGCTCCACCATCTGCAGGTGCCTCAGCAGCTCCGGCTGCTCGAAGGCCACCTCGGCGTACCGCTCCCGCTCGTCCCCCTCAAACAGCGGAAGCAGCTGCATCAGGCAGACCACCCGCTTGGTGTAGTCCAGCTCGGCGACCACCCGTGCGGCCGCATGCGCGGCGTGCTCCGCTGGCAGGACGCTGAACAGCCCGTCATGGTGGAGGCTCGGCATGAGCTCGTACTGCTGGTCGAGGGTGACCGGGCCGAAGAGGACATCCTGGAACACGCCGTCCACCACGTCGCGGGACAACCACCGCGCCGCCGCCACGAACGCCTCGGCGCCGATCCGCCACCCCGGGTCGAAGCGTGACTGCATCGCCGAGACCAGCCTGTCCCTGATCCCCGCGGACTCGGCCAGCTCCACCGACACCTGCTTGGTCAGCCGGCACGCCGCGAAGGTGTCCATGACGCCGACCGCGTCCATCGCGTCGATCAGGATCCGCTCGGCGAGCGGCGCGGGCAGCAGCGGCGCCAGCTCGCTCACCACCCACACGTGCACGAGCCCGCGATATCGGTGGTCGTCGGGCAGCCATTCCGCGACCGCCAGCGCGTCTTCGACCCGGCCCAGCTCCAGCAGCCGCCGCGCGTAGGCGGCACTCGCCGGGGCGAGATACTCCGGGAAGGCGTCCACCGACTTCTCCAGGATCTGCCGCAACGCCGGCAGGTGTTCCTCGTCGAGGTATGGCGCCAGGCTCCGCAGGCCATGCGCTCTGGTGCTGTCGAAGACCTCACTGGCCAGCAGGGACAACGCCCGGCCCGGCGGCCAGATCCCGTACCGCACGAGCTGGGCCGCGAGGTGGTGGCTCATCTCCGTGCCCAGCGCCGCCCGCTCGCCGGCCAGGGCCGCCGCGCACAGGATCTGCTCGGGCAGGTACGGCAGCCGCTCGCCTGCCTCGAAGGCCCGCTGGTTCGCGGCACGCGCCCGGGCCGCCACCCGCCGCACGTCGGCGCGGTAGCCGTCCAGCTCGTCCGAGCCGGTCTCCCTGGCCCGCCGCCACAGACTGTGCGTCAACGCGAACGCCTCCCGCATCGGCACACCCGTCCCCGCCTCGTCGGGCACCAGATGCGCCGCGAGATGGCGCGCCAGATACGTGGGCACGGCGGTCGGCGACAGCTCGCGGGCCAGCAGCGCGGCCATGACCTCGCGCCCCCAGGCGACGTACGCCTCCCGATACGCGGCGAGATCGCCGTCGCCGTCCAGCCGTTTGCGCAACATGCGGGTGATGAGCGGGTGCGCGATGAGGAAACTGTCGGGCTCGCGACCGGGCAGCACCAGCCGGTCCAGCAGCCGGACGGCCTGGCGGAGCCGGTCGGCGTCCAACGCCTTGCCCACGCGGGGAGCCAGACTGCGGAGCTCGGTCAGGCGTACCGGGCCCTCGGCCACGGCGAGCAGGTTGAGCAACCGTCTGCCGTCCTTGAGCCGCTTGGCGTCGCGGGCCCGCCACTGCCGCTCCTGCTCCTCCTCCCACATCGCGAAATATCCGTCCAGCCCTGGAGCGGCCCGCTCCAGCGCCGCGAGATCGACGAGCGGCCGATCCGCCAGATCACGCAGGTAGAGGCCGGTCGTCACCGGATCTCCTCGGGTGAGCCGCCACAACGCCGGGGCGATGTCGTCAACCGGGTCCTGTGGCCGTACCTGCCGCAGCAGCTCGGCGACGTCATCGGCGCACAGTGCTCCGAGCCGCGTGACCGCGGTGTCCGGCAGGTTGAGCGCCTCCGCCCACGCCTCGGCCGAGGGCCGGCGGCCGGTGTGCCGCGCGGACAACACGATCCGGACGCCCGGCCCCGGACGCCGGGGAAAGTCCGCCGGTCCCGGCTCCCAGCCGGCCTCGTCCAGTGCGTCCACGATCACGAGCAACGTCACCCCGTCGGGCGCTGGCCGCGAGAGCAACGCGGCCAGCGCGTCCCTGGCCCGCGCTTCGCCGGCGTTGTAGTCGTAGCCGACCCCGTGCACGCGGGCCACACGATGCAGCAGGTTCGTGAACACCTCGCCGGCCCCGGTGGCCTCATAACGCAAGCTGACCGGCACGAACACCGGCCGCACCCGCGGCTGGTCCGCCGCCACCGCCGTCGCCCACCGCACCAGCAGCGTGCTCTTGCCCGCCCCCGCCTCACCGCAGACGAGGTGGTACGGCGGCGCGTCCGGATCGGCGAGCCATGCGTCGAGCGCGTCCAGCTCGGTGGCCCGTCCGGCGAACGGCAACGTGCCCTGGCTGCCGCGTAAGTGGGTGTCGATGAAGTTCGCGATCTGCCCGCGCCCGGGCGCGTCGACGTCCCCGGCCAGCTCGTCGGCCGCGTCGAGCGCCGCCCCAAGCTCGGGCCAGCGCTGAATGATCTCCGCGGCGGGAACGGCGTAAACTGTGCCCCCGACCGCACGCCCCTCGTCTTCGTCGTCCTCCTGCATCCAGCAGATCACGCCTACCGCCACCTGCCCCGCGACGGTGTCCACCAGCACAGGCCCGCCACTGAACCCGCGTGGCCGCATGCGTGCCGCCACCTCATCCGAGAACAGCTGGATCACCGGCATGCCGTCATGGATCGTCGTCCGCCGCACCGCGACCCTGGCAGGCAAGGACTGCGGCTCGACAGTGGACGGATTGTGCGTCGGCCACCCCAGCCCCAGCACCGGCGCCTCCCCCGCCGCCTCCGTGTCCCTCCCCAGCGGAACGGGCCGCCAGCCCGGTGGCAGCGGCGTCCCCGGATCGAGCTCCAGCAACGCCACGTCCAGCCGCGGGTCGTGGTCGGCGTAAACGCCCTCCACCAGCACATCCGGCGCCAACCGCACCGTCACCCGCTCGCTCCGCAGCCTGGTACGGTCCCGGGGGTCCGCCAGGCAGTGCCAGCAGGTCAGCAACAACCGGTCGGTGACTGCGAACGCCGTGCCGCGCGGCTCCGGCGTCAGCACCGCCCCGACCGCGGGGCGGCTCATGTCTTGCCTCTGGTCCATTTCAGCGACACCTGGAACGTGCCGCCGGTCTTGGCCTTCGCGATCACCACGCCGCTCTCGGCTTCCAGACTCATCGAAAGCGCCAGACTGACCTCGGACAGCGCCCACGCCTCGGTATCCTGCCGGACCAGGCGTTCCTCCAGGGCCGCGCGCACGCGCTCGGCCACCGCTCCGATCGAAGCGCCGAGCTCGCCGGCCCGGTTCTCGAACTTCTCCAGTAGATCAGCCGGGCCGAGCGTGCCCCGATAACCGGGATCGGGCAGCACCTCTACCTTGATCGTGCCTAACGGCTCAGGTGATGCGGACATGCCCCCATTGGACTACCAACCGCCCTCCGCGGATAGTCGTCCAAACAAGAAAAGCCCCGACGCGTTGTGCGTCGGGGCTTTTCCCAATCAAAGATTGTCCGGCGGTGACCTACTCTCCCACACCCTCCCGAGTGCAGTACCATCGGCGCGGGGAAGCTTAACTTCCGGGTTCGGAATGTAACCGGGTGTTTCCTTCCCGCCATAACCGC
>NZ_JBQQBQ010000094.1:0-27732 GCF_052245915.1 Nonomuraea sp. 10N515B | reverse complement strand
TCCACGCCATCCACGCCATCCAGCGACGCATGCGAGTTCTGCCGCATCCACCACAGCGCACCACCCGCACCGTCGATCACCCGGCGCATCGCCGAACTGGCCGCCGAAGCCCGAACACTGTCAACCGATCGGTCCGCCCGCACCCCGGAACGCAAAGCCGCCTACTTCTGGACCAAGGCCGCCGTCCTCGCCGAGATCGCCGCCACCTGGGGCGACGCCGACCACCTGGCCGCCGTCGAGGCCCGGCACGTCGCCGCCCAAGCCCGCCGCCGCGCCCTGGACATCACCGACGAACTGGCCGCGGCTTTCATCCCTGCCACCCACCCGTTCTAAACCAGCCACCGCAAAGGCACCACATCATGCTCGATCCGCTGCTCAAGCACTTCACGCTCAAGGCGATGCCGTTCCGGCGCGACATCCACCCCTCCGCGCTGCACCGCTCAGCCGACCACGCCCAGGCCTGCGCCCGCATCACCTGGACCATCGCCGACCACGCGCTCGGCGTGCTCACCGGCGAAGTCGGCGTGGGCAAGACGGCCGCGGTCCGCGCGGCGATCGCCGCCCTGGACCCGACCAAGCACACCATCGTCTATATCGCCAACCCCGCCGTCGGCACCCGCGGCATCTGCCACCACATCGTGGCCAGCCTGGGCGGCAAACCCCACCTGCACCGCGCCATCCTCATCCCGCAAGCCGCCGACGCGCTGGCCACCGAAGCCGCCGAACGCGCCCGCACCCCTGTGGTGATCATCGATGAGGCGCACCTGCTCGACCACGACCAGTTGGAGTCGATCAGGATGATGACGAACCATGATCTTGATTCGCGGTCCCCGGCAGCGATCCTGCTCATCGGCCAGCCCACCCTCCGCCGCCAGATCAAGCTCGGCCTGCTCACCGCCCTCGATCAGAGGATCAGTGTCAGGTGGCATATGTCGGGATTGACCGAGCCCGAGACCGCCGACTACATCAGCCACCATCTCACCCAGGCGGGCCGTCACGACCCGCTGTTCACCGAGGACGCGGTCGCACTCGTCCACGAGTCCAGCAGGGGCAAGCCACGCTCGATCAACAACATCGCCAAGGCCGCTCTGGTCGCGGCCTACTCCCAAGACAAGAAACTCATCGACGAGTCCGCCGCCCGCGCCGCGGTCAGCGAGGTGATCGCGACAGACTGAGCACCACCACGACACCGTGAGCACCAGACCCCGTCAGGCCACCGCCTGGCGGGGTCGTTCATGTCGTCCACATAGACACCACGAACGCCGCCTGCGTGCTCATTTTCAGCGTCGCCCTACAATCTCTCCAAGGACGGCGAGCCGATGGGCTTCCTTCACGTCACGGTTGAGAGGTGGTGGGAGGTGAAGGGACCCTTCTGGAGGCGCCGCATGGTCAACGGCCGCGAACTGCCCCACTGGCACGTGGTCACACGGAAGGCGGACGGCTCGTGGGAGTACGAGGACACGATCAGCTTCGCCATGAGTCCCGAAGAGCTCGATCAGGAGCTGGCCGAACTTGAGAGTGGATACTGCGATTGGCGCGGGGGGCTCCTGCGCATGGAATGGCTGGACGGTGACGAGGCGAAATCCATTATGAATGAGCATTTCCGCGAGTAGACGCAACGTCACGACCGCAGCCTGACGTGCGGTGCTAAACAGAGACACCGTGAGAGAGGCAGCAATGGACCAAGGCACCCGCGGCGAGCTCATCAGTCGGCTGGCCGAGGCGATCAGGTCCGTCACGGTCGCGCACCCGCTGCGGATCGCCATCGACGGGCCGCCCGCCGCAGGCAAGACCACGCTGGCCGACGAGCTCGCCGTCGTCCTGCGCGCGCAGGACCGCGACGTCATCCGCGCGACCATCGACGACTTCCTCTTCCCCCGTGCACAGCGCTACCGACGCGGCCAATACTCGGCCGAAGGCTGCTACTTCGACGCCCACGACCACGCCGCGCTGTGCCGGGTCCTGCTCGATCCGCTGGGCCCAGGCGGAGACCGAAGGTTCCAACACGCGGTCTACGACAGAGACACCGACACCCGATCGTCCCCGCCGGCCACGACCGCCCCGGCTGATGCCGTACTGCTCTTCGACGGCGTCTTCCTCCTGCGCCCAGAACTCATCGACCGGTGGGACCTGCGCATCTTCGTTTCCGTCCCATTCGAGCAGACGGTAGATCGCGCCAGGGACCGAGGCACAGCGCTGGCCGGATCCACCGCCGACACCGCCGAAATCGAACGGTCCTGGCGCAACCGCTATATCCCCTCCCAACAGCTCTACTTCGCCACAGCCCGCCCAACCGACCACGCCGACATCATCGTGTACAACGATCAGCTCCAACGGCCGACCTGGGAAGTCCGACCACACTCATCGATACACAGGATTTGACAATTGCTCGGCGCTTTCCGGCGGCCTGCGGCTGCATTCGACGGGCCTTCCACGTGCTCAACATCGCGCGGCTATACGTTCCTCGGTCTCGCACCAACTGCGCCCTCTGCCTGCCTCGGACCTGGCGCGTACCGACTGTAGAAGATTGGCCGTGTAGGCCGCGTTGCTATACAACGCTGCTGTACGGAGATCAAAAAGGCCGGGCCGAACTTGTTGCCGCCTTCGCTGTTCCAGACAGTCAGCGTTCCGGTGGCGGCCGAGAAGATGTCGGCCACGCCGTCGGAGTTGAAGTCCGGCGTGGCCGATCCACTCATCGCGGCTTAGCGCGGGTTCTTCGCGTGGGTGAGGGTCTCCCAGGCCAGGAAGCGCGAGGCACCGACCGGGCGCTTCTGCTTCACCCACTTCGCCGCACTGGGCATGTCGTATCCGAAACGCTGGTGCAGCGCGTTGTAGCCGACCTCGAGGTTCGGCCCGAGGCCGAGGGTGACCTTTCCGCCGCACAGCCACGATGGCACCGTCGCGCCCAGTTGCAGGCGGGCGTGGAACTCCATCGCGAATCGCAGCCGGTGCTTGGCCTCGGCGTAGAGGTCCACGCCCTGGTGGCGGGCCGTCTCTGCGACGTGGGAGATGGCCGCGATGCCCCATCCGGTGTGCCCGAAGTCGCGGCAGGTTTCCTGGGCCAGGCCGTTCACGAACTTGGTCTGCCCGTGCCAGTAGTCGATGATCTCGGCTTCGGTGTCGTGCTTGCTGTTCGGCGGCGCCTTGGGCAGCGAGCCGTCCGTCGCGAGGTAGATGTAGGCGGGCAGCCTGCCGCGCCAGGTCGTGACCGCTCGGTCGAAGGAGGCGCGGTCGTCCAGGTGCACGGCGATGCCGATGGCGGCATCGGTCATGATCAGTTCCCAGTTGCCCTGGTTGTTGGGCTTTCCGGCGATCAAGGTCGGGAGGTAAACGGTGCGCAGCTTGTCGGCGAACCGGCCGGCCTGGGTCCAGCCGGTGTAGGTGTGCTTGATGAGTTCGGCGGCGCGGGAGAAGTTGGCGCCGGCAAAGCCAGTCTGCAGCGGCGCGTTGCTCCCGGTGTGTTCGGTGATCACGGCTGACCAGGCGTCCATGATCTGGATCGCCTTCTTGGCGTAGCGGGAGTCCTTGGTGAGGTACCACCGCAGGGCGTGTGTGTAGGCCGCATTGGCGTCCTCACGCTCGTCCGAGCAGCCGTGGTCGGGGTTCCCGTACATACCGCACTCCACGACGGCGCGGGGCTTGGCCGTGTAGGACAGCGAGGCATAGGAACTGCGTTGCAGGGCTTCCCAGGCGGACTTCCACGGTTCGTTGCCGAGGTTGGCTTTGACGAAGTCGAGCTGAGCGCGGCTGACCAGGACGCCGGGATGTTTGAACGCGGCCGCCTGCGCGGGCTGCGGGGCGGATAAGGCGGCGGCCACGAGCATGGTGGCGGCGAGAGGGCGAGCGAGACGCACGGGTTTCCTTCCAAGGCGGGGCCGCCCATTCAGCCAGCCGCCGACTCAGCTGTCAACATTTTCCGACTCGGCTGTCAACATTTTCGCGCCGTGGAAAGTGCTGTCGGTCTACCAAACCGACATCATCTTCTACGGCACTGACTTGACCGACTACATCACCAACGAGTTCAGCGGAACAGGCCGCTCGATAAGTGCAGACTGGCTCGCGCCACTGCTGGTTCCCTTTTGCCCGCGTTCCGCAGATGTGTGAGAAGAAAAGCACACGGATCTGGGACTTGAGCTGCGAGGACGCCGTCGATCATGCTGGTACGGCGTGTCACTAGGGCTCGGCATCATGCCTGGTCAGTTGGCCAAGGCGAGCCGAGCTAAAGGATCATGTTCTGAGCCTAGGATGCACTCAGGGACGAGCGTAGCTAGGACGTGGTAGGACAATCCGCTCGTAGAGCGTGTTCATGTTCTGCGACACGTTGCAGAGCCAAGACGTCCCGTTCCCTCGGCATAGCCACCTCGGCCAGGCATGTCACCAGACCATAGCAACATCGCCCCAGGTGGAGGGCCGATTTTCGGGAAGTCGTGTCACTAGGGCTTTTCGCGATTTTCGCCAGCCTGCAGCCTTCTGACCTGCAGTTTAGCGTCCGAACGTGCCCTAGATCGGCGATTAGCTGCGGAACGCGGGTTTTGGGGAGACCTCCTCTGAGGCTTCGGTAGGGGCGGAGTACCGACCGTCCGCTGTTCGAGCCAGGCGGAGCAATTGTTACGACCGCGTCCTCACGGTTCCCGCCCGGCCACGACGGCGAGCAGCACGTCGGCGTGGCACTCATGATCGGGCGTGCACCAGCACGCGAGGTCCTTGCCGGCCAGCTCGCGGCGAGCCTGATCGACAAGCTCGGGATTCTCGCGTAGGTGAACGCGGTACAGCTCCATCACCTCGCGCCGTTCATGGACCTGACCACCGCAAGTCCGGCATCCCTTCGGCCCTACGCTGTGCGGGCTGTTGTACGGACTCGCCTTCAGACCCGGCGCAGCCCTGCCGACGTACACCGCCCCCTTCGGCACCCGCGCGTGATACCTGTCACCCTCGACCTTGACCCGACGTGCCATGTGACTCCCCTCCCGGCATTCTTCCAGCGTTCTCCCCACATGACGGAGCCCGCCTCTCCCGTCAGAGGAGAAAAGACCCGCACGGCGACCCCCGGTCGCCGCAAGAGGTATGACAGCGGCTCGCCAGAGGCGCAGCCGGAAGATACGTTGCCTGCAACGTCGGCGAGGAAGGCAGGTACACATTGTGGCAACCGGCCCCATGACCAGCTCCAGCGTGGCGGAGCTGATCCGGAGCAGCATGGGACGGCTCTCACCGGGTGAACGAAAAGTGGCCCGGGCCCTCCTGGCGCACTACCCTTCGGCCGGTCTCGGCACCACTCACGAGCTCGCGCAGCGGGCCGGCGTCAGCGCGCCGACCGTGGTGCGATTCGTCGCCCACCTGCAGTTCGACAGCTACAAGGAATTCCAGCAGGTGCTGCGGGACGAGGTGCAGGAGCGCAAGGCCTCGCCGCTGACCATCCCGCAGCGCGTCACCAAGGACGATCTCCGCGCGGTATCGGCGGGGGTGTTCACGCAGGCCATCGAGCAGACGTACGCGTCGCTGCCGGACGACGAGCTGGACCGCGCCGTGAACCTGCTGGCGGACACCGGCAGGCACGTCACCTGCTTCGGCGGCCGCTACTCGCATCTGCTGGCCACCTACCTCGACCTCCATCTGCGTCAGCTGCGCCCGGGCACCACCGTGCACCCGCACACGCCCGCCCACCACGCCGGCTTCCTGCTCGACGTGGGCAAGCGGGACATCTGCGTGGTCTTCGACTTCCGCCGCTACCAGCGCGACGTGGTCGATCTGGCGGTGCACGCGCACGGGCACGGCGCGAAGATCCTGCTCGTCACCGACCCCTGGCTGTCGCCGGCGGCCGAGGTCGCCGACATCGTGCTGCCGGTCAGGGTGGACGGCCCGAGCCCGTTCGACTCGATCGTGCCGGCGACGGCTGTCGTCGAGTCGCTGGTGGCCGGGCTGCTGGCGAAGCTCGGCCCGCAGGCCGAGGCCCGGATCAGGGAGGCGGACGAGCTGGCGGGAGATTTCACGCTCGACTGAAACGTTTCTTAGGGCACGTATTGACAGGGTGACTGAAATGCTTGTTTCATAGCGGCACCCTCTCCCCTCCATCGCGCCCCTCTGGAGGCCGCAGCATGGCCGAATCCCGCGTCCCTCGTAAACTCCGCCTCTGGGAGGCGCTCGCTCTCTCCGTCGGCCTGATGGGGCCGACGCTCGCCATGGGGCTCAACGGGCCCGGCGTCGCCGCCACCGTCGGCAAGGCCGTCCCGCTGGTGTTCGTGCTGGGGCTGGTCGGCGTCGCCCTCGTCGGGTACGGCTTCTGGCGGCTGACCCAGCACTTCAACCACGCCGGCTCCGTCTACGCGCTGGCCGGAGCCACCATTGGCCCCAGGGCCGGGTTCTTCGGGGGCATCGCGCTACTCGGCACCTACCTGTTCTTCCTGACCTGCACCCTGGCGGCCACGGCGGTCTTCTCTCAGGCGTTCCTCCAGGCGCTCGGCATCGAGGACGGCGGCCCGTGGATCGTCATCGCCCTCGTCGCCGCGGTCGGCGCCACCGTCGTGAACGGCCGCGACACCCGCATCACGGCCAGGACGCTGCTGATCATCGAGGGGATCGGCATCGCGGCCATGCTCGTGCTGGCGGCCGTCATCGTCGGCAGCGCGGGCGACGGCGCAGGAGGCTCCGCGGGGAGCGGGGGATCCACCGGCCTGGACCTGTCCACGTTCACCACCGGCGGCACCGGCTTCGGCACGATCATGACGGCCACCGTCTTCGCGTTCCTGTCCTGGGCGGGGTTCGAGGCGTGCGCCTCGCTGGGCGAGGAGACCGCCGACCCCAAGCGCAACATCCCGCGCGCGCTCGTCGGCAGCGTGCTGCTCACCGGCGCGCTCTACATCGTCATGATGTTCGCCGAGACCATCGGCTTCGGCACCGACCAGGCCGGCGTCGATGCCTTCGCGAACGCGGAGTCGCCGCTGTCGGTGCTGTCCAGCCGCTACATCGGCACGTGGTTCGCCCTGGTGGTGGCCTTCACCGCGGTGGCTTCGGCGTTCGCCAGCGCACTGTCCTCCTCGGCCGCCGCCGCCCGCATGCTCCTCGCCCTGTCCCGCGACGGGTTCGGGCCGCGGGTGCTCTCCAGGGTCGACCCGGCCACCGGCTCCCCTCGCGTCGCCCTCGTCGTCGTGGCCGTGGTGGCGTTCGTCCTCGACGCCGCCGTCTGGGCGGGCGGCGTGAGCGCCTTCGACGCCTACTACTGGTTCGCCACGCTGGGCGTGCTGTGCATCCTCGTCGCCTACGGGACGGCCGGCGTCGGCGTCATCGCCTTCACCTTCTCCGGCCGCTCGGCGATCCGCCGCTGGGAGGCGGTGCTGCCCACGGCCGGCATCGCGTACCTACTGTTCGTCTTCTTCCAGCAGTCCACGGGCCAGGAAGCGCCGTACTCCTTCTTCCCGTGGATCGCGGCTGCCTGGTGCCTGCTGGGTGTCGTGGTGATCCTGGCCAGGCCAGGCCTCGCCCGCCGCATCGGCGAACGGCTCACCGCCGAGCTGACCGGGCAGGCAGCCGGAGAGACGACCGGCGAGCGAACCGGTGCGGATGGCGAGGCCGCACGCGTGGAACACCAGAGGTGACTTGCCGGACCTGGCGGCGCCCGTCGCACCGTACCGAGATTGACCGAAAGTGACATGACAGACATCCCGCTGATCTTCGTCGCGACCTGCGACCTCGCCGGCCAGACCCGCGGCAGGGCCGTACCGGCGGCCGACCAGGCCAAGGTGCTGCACACCGGGGTCGGGTGGGTCCCCGCCGACCTGGCCATCACCAGCTTCGGCCCGATCGCCGAGGAGAACGTCTTCGGTTCGACCGGCGACCTGCGACTGCTGCCCGACGCGTCGACGGGCATCGACGTCCCGGCGGGCGACGGGCGTCCCGGCGTCCGCCTCTACCTGGCCGACCAGGTGCTGCCCGACGGCTCGCCATGGCCATGCTGCCCGCGTACATTCGCCCGCACGGCGCTGGCCGAGCTGCGCCGGCGGGCCGGGCTGGAGGTGGTGGCGTCATTCGAGCACGAGTTCGTCGTCGACGGGCTGGAGGCCTCGCCGCCGTTCTCCTTCACGCGGTTCCGGGACGTCGAGCCGTTCGGGTCACGGCTAGTCGGGCTGCTGGCCGAGGCCGGATTGGCGCCGGAGACGTGGCTCCCCGAGTACGGCGACGGGCAGTTCGAGATCACTCTGCGGCCGGACGACGCCATGACGGCTGCGGACCGCGCCGTGCTGCTGCGCGAGCTGGTCCGCGACCTCGCCCGCCGCACCGGCCGGCGGGTGACGTTCGCACCGCTGCTGGACCCGGCGGGCACCGGCAACGGTGTGCACGTCCACCTGTCGCTGCGCGACGCCGAGACCGGGGAGCCGGTGCTGTACGACCCTGCGCGGCCCGGCAGGCTGTCGGAGATCGGCGGCCGGTTCGCCGCTGGGGTGCTGGCGCACGCCCGCGCCGTCACCGCGGTCACCGCCGCGAGCCCGGCCTCGTTCCTGCGGCTCACCCCGCACCGATGGAGCGCCGGCGGCGTCTTCCTGGCCGAGCGCAACCGGGAGGCCCTGCTGCGCATCTGCCCGACCACGTCGCTGGGCGGAGGCGACCCGGCGAGGCAGCTCAACCTCGAGTATCGCGCGGCCGACGCCACCGCGAACCCGTGGCTGGTCCTCGGTGTCCTCGTCCGAGCCGGGCTGCAGGGCCTCACCGCCGGCTACGACCAGCCGACGGTGTGGCCGGAGGACTGCTCGGAGGACGACCTGGCCGGGGTGCCGCCCCTGCCGGGATCGCTCGGCGAGGCGCTCGACGAGCTGGCCAAGGACGACGTCGTGCGCGGATGGTTCGACGACGACCTGTTGCGGACCTACCTCGACGTCAAGCGCGCCGAGCTGACGCTGGTCGACGGGCTGACCCCCGAGGAGCTGTGCCGGAGGGTCGCGGATGTCCACTGACCTCGAAGCCCGGATCGCCGCCATCGGCCTGGTGGACCATCACGTGCACGGCGCGCTGCGCGAGGCGGTGGACCGGCCGGCGTTCGAGGAGACGATCACTGAGTCCGACCGGCCGATACCGCCGTGGATGACCCAGTTCGACTCACAGCTGGGCTTCGCGATCCGCAGGCACTGCGCGCCACTGCTCGGCCTGGAGCCGTCGGCGGGCGGGAACGACTACTGGGCCGCGCGGGCTGCTCTGCCGCCCGACGAGCTGACCCGCCTCTTCCTGCGCGCCAGTGGCACGGACCACTGGCTCGTGGAGACGGGCTACAAGGGCGAGCGCATTCTCGATCCGGCAGCCATGGCGGCTTGGAGCGGCGGCCGCGCCGACGAGGTGGTGCGGCTGGAGTCGGTGCTCGAGGACGTGGCCGGCGCGGGCGCCTCGGCCGCGGGCCTGCGCGCCGCATTCCGGACGGCGCTGCACGAGCGGGTCCGGCACGCCGTGGGGCTGAAGAGCATCCTGGCCTACCGCCACGGCTTCGACTTCGACCCGGCGCCTCCGTCCGACGCCGAGGTGCGGAACGCGGCGGGCGCGTGGCTGCGCGCCATCGACGAAAGTGCCGCGCCGCGCGTCGCCGACCCAGTACTGCTGCGCATGCTGCTGTGGGAGGGCGTACGGACCGGCCTGCCGCTGCAGCTCCACACCGGCTACGGCGACCCTGACGTCGAGCTGCACCGCTGCGACCCGCTGCTGCTCACCCGCTGGCTGAAGGCGATCGAGCCGACCGGGACCGACATCCTTCTGTTGCACTGCTACCCGTACCAGCGCAACGCGGGCTACCTCGCCCAGGTCTTCCCACACGTCTACTTCGACGTCGGGCTGGCCGTCAACTACACCGGCGCCCGCTCGGGTGCGATCGTCGCCGAGAGCCTGGAGCTCGCGCCGTTCGCCAAGATCCTCTACTCCTCCGATGCGTGGGGCCCGCCGGAGCTGCACTACCTCGGCGCGCTGCTGTGGCGGCGCGGTATGACCCGGGCCCTGGCGGCGTGGGTGGACGAAGGCGAGTGGACCCTCGCGGATGCCGTACGGGTGGCGACGATGATCGGGCGCTCGAACGCGGCCCGCGTCTACCGACTGGACTCTGATGTGGAGTGCGATGGCTGAGCACGCCGAGCTGTTCGCGGCCCTGCGGCGGGAGATTCCCGCGGCGCTGGCGCTGCGCCGGCGGCTGCACGCGGCGCCGGACCTGTCGGGCGATGAGTCCGCCACCCGCGAGGCGGTCTTGGCCGCGCTCCCGGCCGGCCTTGCACTGACCAAAGTGGCCGAGACCGGCGGGGTGGTACGCATCGGCGGGCCCGGACCGGCCGTGGGAGTGCGCGGCGAGCTAGACGCCCTGGCGGTGACCGAGGCGACCGGCGTCGACTGGCGATCGCAGACCCCCGGCGTCATGCACGCCTGCGGGCACGACGTCCACCTCGCCGCGCTGGTCGCGCTGGCCCGTGCCATGCACGCCGCCGGCGGCCCCCGCCCGCTGCTGGTGGTGCTGCAGCCACGGGAGGAGACCTACCCCTCGGGAGCGCGGGACATCGTCGACAGCGGCGTGCTCGACGCAGAGGGCTGCGAAGCGATGATCGGCGCGCACCTGCAGCCGGTCCTCGCTCCTGGAGTCGTCGCCTGCGTGCCGGGCGGCGTCAACGCCTCCTCCGACGAGTTCGAGATCAGCATCCGCGGCCGGTCCGGGCACGCCGCGTACCCGCATCTGACCCGCGACCCGGTGCTGGCGTTGTCGCACGTGGTGGTCGCGTTGCAGGGCGTCGTCAGCCGGTCCGTGGACCCGATGATGCCGGCGGTGGTCGGCGTGTCGTCGTTGCGAGCGGACAGCGCGGCGAACGTCGTGCCCGGAACGGCGCTGGCCCGCGGCACCATCCGGGCGCTGTCCACACAGACCCGCGACCTGCTGCACCGCAGGGTCGTCGAGGTGGCCGAGTCGGTGGCGCGGACCTACGGCTGCGATGGGGAGGTGAGCTTCGTGCGGGGGGAGCCGGTGTTGGATAATGACCCGCTCCTGGTGACGCGGACGTCCCGGCTGCTGCGTTCGCAGGGCATGGAGGTCTGTGACACGCTCCGGTCGGTGGGGGCGGACGACTTCTCGTTCTTCGCGCAGCGCGTTCCCTCGGTCATGTTGTTCGTCGGGACGAACACGGACGTCTCACTGCACAGCGACAGGTTCCTCCCTGACGACGAGGACATCGAACGGGTCGCCCGGGCGATGCTGGCCGGCTACCTCGGTGCCTGCGCGCGAGAGTGACAGCGGCGGGCTGAACGGCAGCTTCGCGCACTTTCCACCGATACGCAGGGAAAGGCCCTCTCAGACGATCCGAGAGGGTCTTTGACGTGGGAGCCCGCGGCCCCCATGCCGGGCCTCACGACGACGTGGTCACGCCGGTGAGGTCCCGCGATGGGGGATCGGTCGCGGCGTTAAGGAGCTGAGCTCTGATCTGCTTGCCAGACTCGCGACCGCGCTGGGTATTCCGGTCGGTGACCTGGCCGTCGTGACCGGCATCGACCTTCCCGAGAACCCGCGTTGACGCCTCGCGCTGCGGCCATCTCGGCCGACATCTGAATCACCGACTTGACGGAGTGTGTGGAGGACAGCTCCAGCTCGGTCCTGAGCGGCGCGGTACGAGCGATCACGTGTTCACCACAGCCACATCCACGCCACGACTCTGCTCCTGGCCGGCGTCCCGGTCCACGTCGTCGCGGCCCGGCTCGGCCACGCCGACCCCTCGATCACCCTCTGGGTCTATGCCCACGTAATCCGGGCCGCCGAAGCATCAGCCGCCGATACCTTCGCCGAAGCGATCGGGGAGTGAGGAGGACTCGTGTTAGCAGGTGTGTTAGCAAGATCCCGAGATTGTCCTGACAAGCACAAAGGCCCGCTCCAGGGAATCCCTGGTGGCGGGCCTTTCTAGTAAGCGCGGCCGACAGGAGTCGAACCCGTAACCTTCTGATCCGTAGTCAGATGCTCTATCCATTGAGCTACGGCCGCTCGTTGCGTAAGCCAGCATAGCGGGTTCCGGGGAGTGCCTCGAACCAGTTAACGCAATCATGGCCCCCGCGGCTGGTTCCCCCGCGCCTGTGGATACATCGAAGTGTGTATCCACAGGCAGGTCCCTCGCAGGAGGGCGGCAGAGGGCTGGGGTGGTGGGATAGGGAGCATGAAGTGGGTCGTGTTCGGGGCTGTGGTGGCCTTCGCGGCGGGTGTGGTGCTGATCGCGGGTGGCGCCTATGTCGAGCGCGGGGTGCCCGAGTGGCTGCTCGTCGTGCCCTTGGCGATCACTTGTGCTGGGGTTCTCGTGCGGCAGCGGGCGCCGCTCTTGTCTCTGGGGCTCGGGGTGGTCGCGGTCACCGTGGACGGGTTCGTGGGGCCGTCCTTGGGGACCGTGCTCGTGTTCACCGACAACCTCTACGCGGCCGTGCTCTATGGGCCGGCCCGGTTTGCTCGGGTGCTGCTGGGGGTGACGGCCACGCTGGCGGTGGTGGGTGGGGCGGTGGCCGGGTTCATCGCTCAGGACTGGCGAGCGCTGGCCGTGATGGGGATCCAGGCGGGGTTGGTGCTGGTCACGCCGGTCACGACTGCGCTGGTGCTGCGGGAGCAGCGAGATCGGGCGGCGGCCGAGCGGCTGCGGGCGGAGCAGGTGGCGCATCTGGCGGAGCTGGATCGGCAGGCGGCCATCGCCGCGGAGCGTACGCGCATGGCGCGCGAACTGCATGACATGATCGCCAATCACTTCAGCGCGATCGCCATCCAGTCCACGGCTGCGCTCTCTCGTAAGGACCTCGATCCGGAGACGGTTCGGAAGGTCATGGAGTCCGTACGGGAGAACAGCGTCAAGGGGATGGCCGAGATGCGGTCCATGATCGGACTGTTGCGGCAGGAAGGGGAGGAGCCTGAGGCCACTCGGCCGCGGCTGGCCGATGCGGAGACCTTGGTGGAGCGGGTCAGGCGGGCGGGGCTCGTTGCCGGATTGCGGGTCGACGGGGATGCCCGTGAGGTGCCTGCCTCCGTTGACCTGGCCGGCTATCGGATTCTGCAGGAGGCGTTGACCAACGCGCTCAAGCATGGGGACTCGCCGGTTGACGTCGTGGTCTCCTATGAGGCCGGGCGCGTCGTGGTGACCGTAGACAACGTGGTGGGAGGGGCAGGCGCGGCGCGGTTGCCGGGGGCGAGGGCCGGCGTGATCGGCATGCGGGAGCGGGCCTCGTTGGTCGGAGGTTCCCTCGATGCCGGACCTGGTGGGCAGGACGGCATGGGGCGGGGCCGGTGGCGGGTGCTCGCCGTGCTGCCTACCTCTGACAATCAGACTTTCCACGGGAATGGGGCGGGGCCGATTGCGGTCGACGTACGGCAGGAAGGTGCGTGACAGGTGACGATCAAGGTGTTGGTCGCCGACGATCATGCGGCGGTCCGGGCCGGGATCGCCTTGGTCCTCGGCGGCGTGCCGGACATCGAGGTGATCGGCGAGGCGGGTGACGGGGAGCAGGCTGTGGCCATGGCCAAGCAGCTCCGACCCGACGTGGTGCTGATGGACGTACGCATGCCACGCCTCGACGGCATCTCGGCCACCAGGGAGCTGGCGGGGATCAGCGATGTGCTGATCCTGACGACGTTCGATGTCGACGAGTACGTTTTCGGCGCCCTGCGCGCGGGTGCTGCCGGTTTCCTGCTGAAGAACACCGACGCCGAGTCCTTGGTGGAGGCGGTCCGGCTGGTGGCGCGTGGTGATGGGCTGATCTCGCCGGCGGTCACGCGGAAGTTGATCGCGGCCTTCGCCGGGGAGGTGACGCCGTCGCGGCGGGAGCCGGCGGCCGGTCCGGACAGCCTGACGCCGCGCGAGCGGGAGGTGCTGGCCTGCATCGGGCGCGGCATGTCCAACGCCGAGATCGCCAGAGAGCTGGACATGGCGGAGGCCACGACGAAGACGCATGTCAGCCGGGTGCTGAACAAGCTGGGACTGAAGAGCCGGGTACAGGCGGCGATTTACTACTCAGGCGGCACTTAGCGCCGTAATGTGTGCGACGTGAGCATGCCGCCGCCGCCTGAGCCGCCTCAGGGGCCACCTCAAGGGCCACAGCAGGAGCCGCCTCGTCGTACGGGGCTGATCGTCGGGCTGGCGTTCGCCGGGTTCTTCGGCTATCTCGTCATCAATGTGATCACCGGCTTCGTCGCCTTTGCGTTCGAGTCGGAGGTGGCGTTCGGGGTGGGGGCCGGGTTCCTGGCGCTCGTCGGCATCGGTGTGGGGCTGGTGTTCGTGCTGCTGCGGAGATCGTGGTCCCTAGGGCTGGGGCTGGGTCTGATGATCGGCTGGGCGCTCACGTCGATCGTCACGGCCGGCTGGTGCACGGGGCTCAACCCGGGCCTGTACGCGTAGATGGACGTTGTGATCCGATGGCAATCGCCCGCCCCTAGCCTGGCCTCCAGCCCGATGGAGACGTGGGGGAGAACCGACCGATGAGCATGCCGCCGCCCGACCCGAACCACCGTTGGCAGCCCCCGTACGGACCACCGCCGCCTCCGTCCAGCGGGTCCTCCACCGGCGTCGTCGTCGCGCTCGCGTTCGCCGGCCTGGCGCTCTACAGCGTGGTCAACGTCATCGTCGGCTTCCTCGTCTTCTTCGCCGCCATGGGCACGAACGGCTCCAACATCCTCCCCGTGGTGGTGGGCACGGCGGTCCTCGCCATCGTCGGCCTGGGCGCCGGCATAGCCCTCGTGATCATCCGCCAGCCCTGGTCCCGGGGCCTCGGCCTCGGGCTCATGATCGGGTGGGCGCTGTGGTCGATCCTGTCCGCCGGGATCTGCACCGGCCTGAACCCGGGTCTGTACGCCTGACATGCTTCCCCTTCACGAGATATTCGTTGGCCTGGGCGTCTTCGTGGCCTCCGTCGTCTTCGTACGCGAGGCGAGAAGACGGGGCGCGTTCAACGAACAGTCGCTGATAGCCGTCACCGGCGCCCTGGTCGGCGGCGCCATCGGCATGCGCCTGGCCGGCTGGCTGGAGACGCTGGACCTCCAGAACCTCTGGCTGTACGGCTCCCGCAGCATCCTCGGCGGCCTGACCGGCGCGTACGTCGGCGTGCTCGCCGCCAAGAAGATCATCGGCTACAAGGAACGCACCGGCGACCTGTTCGCCCCGGCCGTGGCGCTCGGCATGGCGGTGGGCAGGATCGGCTGCCATCTCACCGAGGCCCCGGGCCGGCCCACCGACCTGCCCTGGGGCGTGCACGCCCCTGCGACGACCCCCGAATGCCCCGGCTGCCTGGCCGGCCAGGCCATGCACCCGTCGTTCATCTACGAGATCATCTTCCAGCTCGCCGCATTCGCAGCGCTCATGTGGGCACGGAAGCGGCTCACACAGCCCGGCGAGCTGCTCACCCTCTACCTCGCCGGGTATGCCGCCTTCCGGTTCCTCGTCGAGTTCACCAGAGCCAACGACACGCTCTGGCTCGGCCTGACCGGGCCACAGTGTTTCCTGCTCGTCGGGTTGCCGCTGCTCGCGTTCCGGCTCGCGTACGGCTGGCGGCGCGGTTATTACGATCCCCTTTTCCAGCGGAAGGTCATGGCATGAACACAGGGATGGGTCTGCGGGGCGACCGCATCCTCAGGTACGTCAACGCGTTCTGCCCGCACTGCCACGGCCAGGACCTGGACAAGGTCGAGCGCCTGAGCGGCTACCTGGCCGAACGCGAGGGCCGCGTATGGCTGGAGCGGGGCTGCCGCGAACACGGCCTGATCCGGACTTTGTACGACGAAGACCCAGAAATCCTCAAATACCTGGAGGAATGGACCGCCCCGACCAAGCACCACGTGCCGGATATGTCGGGAAACTTTGCTCCGATCCCCCTCGCGTACCTCAACGGCCTCCCCGAGATGCAGACCCAGCACACCTGCATCCTCCTCGAGGACATCGCCGAGACCTGCAACCTGCGCTGTCCCACCTGCTTCGCCGACAGCTCCCCTGACCTCGCCGGCGTCGTCCCGGTCCCGGACATCCTCGCGAACGTGGACCAACGTCTCGAAAGGGAGAACGGCCGCCTCGACGTCCTCATGCTGAGCGGCGGCGAGCCCACTCTCCACCCCGAGCTCAAAACCCTGCTGACCGAGCTCGAACAGCGCCCGATCACCCGCATCTTGATCAACACCAACGGCGTCCTCATCGCCAGGGACGATTCTCTCCTCGACCTCCTCACCGAGCACAGGGAGCGGGTGGAGGTCTATCTGCAGTACGACGGCTCCTCCGAGCACGCCTCGAGGCACCACCGAGGCGGCGACCTGCGCCGGCTCAAGGCCACGGCCCTCGAGCGCCTGTCGGCGCGTGAGATCTTCACCACCCTGGTCATGACGGCCGCACTGGGCGTCAACGACGGCGAGGTCGGCGACGTCGTACGCCTCGCGCTCGACACCCCGTACGTCGGAGGCGTCTCCCTGCAACCCCAGTTCGGCTCGGGCCGATCGGGCACCATCGACCCGATGAACCGGCTCACCCACACCGGCGTGCTCAAACGCCTCGGCCCGCAGACCGGCGGCCTGGTGACCTGGCGCGACCTCACCGCCCTGCCCTGCTCCCACCCCCACTGCTGCTCGGTCGGCTACCTGATCCGCGACGACGCCCAGCAGTGGCGCTCCCTAACCGCGCTGATCGGCCACGACCGGCTCAAGGAGAACCTGGGCCTGGTCTCCAACCGCATCGCCGACAGCGAGATTCCGAAGGAACTGCGGCTTGCCGTACAGGAATCCCTGCTCGGACTCCTGTCCGAGCAGTCGTCGCTGTCCCACCCGCAGATCGGCGACCTGTGGCGGAACATCTGCGAGAACTGCGACCTCGGCGTCTCCACCCTCCTCACGCTCGCCTCCTCGGCGCTCCCGGGCCGGCGCAGGAAACTGCGCAGGATGCTGGGGGAGCGGGTGGTACGCATCACGATCAAACCGTTCATGGACATCTCCACGATGATCGAGGAGCGGCTCACGCAGTGCTGCGTGCACGTGGGCACGCGGGCCGAGCAGGACCAGTGCGCGCCGTTCTGCGCCGTACAGGCCTGGCCGCAACTCTCCCGTCAACGACTGTCGGCGGTGACGTCGTGACGGCGGACGATCCTCGCTCTGGCGGGACTTCGGCGAAGGGCCAGCCGTACGATCCGCGCTCCAGCGGGACTCCGGCGAAGGGCCAGCCGTACGACCCGCTCAGGTTGTGCGTGTACGCGACCGTCGCGCTCCTGGCCTGGCTGCTCGGGCCGTGGGCGGTGCTGGGGTTCGCGGTGCTCGGGTTCGCCGGCTACTGGAAGGCGCGGCGAGCCGGGCTGACCCGAAGCAAGTGCCTGCTCAGGGACACCCGGCTGGTGCTGGCCTACCTCGGGCTCCTCGCCGTCGTGGCCGTCGTCGCGATCATCATGTGACCGCTACATCGCGACGTCCTCGGAATGGCCGGACAGCACGCAGCCGTACCGTCGTCACTGTTGCACGTGAAACGCCGGGTTATTCGGCGGGTACGTACAAGCTCAGGGTCTCGGCCACACAGGCAGGGCGCCTCTCGCCCTCGATCTCGACCGTCAGCTTCAGATTGGACAGATAGCCGGCCGGGGTGCCCTTGACGTCCGTGAGCTCGCCCACCGCCCGGATCCGCGCGCCCACGGGCACCGGCCTGGGGAAGCGGACCTTGTTCAGGCCGTAGTTGACGCCCATCGCGATGCCCTCGACCTTGACCATCTCGAACATGAACGCCGGCAGCAGCGACAGGGTCAGATAGCCGTGCGCGATCGTCCCGCCGAACAGCCCCTCCTTGGCCCGCTCCACGTCCACGTGGATCCACTGGTGGTCGTCGGTGGCCTCGGCGAAGAGGTTGACCTGTTCCTGAGTGACGGTGCGCCACTCGGTCGGGCCGAACGTCTCGCCGACGGCCGCCTTGAGCTCCTGAACATTCGCGAAGGTCCGCATGGTGCGAACGCTATTGCCCGGGTGGTACGGCTGCCAAGTTGAGCACCTGTAGCAAAGATCTTTACTCGAAACCATCGCATAGGTGTTCGAGTCCGCGCTACAGTCTTAGGTACCGCAATCGAACAAGGGTTCGGCCTGGTGAGAGGGGGTGTGTCCGGTGACGGTGCTCGCGCCCGCCCCTGCTCGGACACGCCGTAGCACTTTCTTCCCAAATCTAAGACGGCCGCTATATCCGGCAATAAAGTCCGAGAGCGTGGACCCTGTGCGAAACCCTTACGCCCCCGGAGCCGGACAGCGTCCCCCGGAGCTCGCCGGGCGTGACCGAGAGCTGCAGCAGTTCGAGGTCGTGCTCGAGCGTGTCGCCCGTGGCCGCCCCGAGCGGAGCATGGTCGTCACCGGTCTTCGGGGCGTCGGCAAGACCGTCCTGCTCAACACGTTCAAGTCCATGGCCATGCAGCGGCTGTGGGGCACGGGCAAGATCGAGGCCAGGCCCGACCAGTCGATCAGGCGGCCGGTCGCGGCCGCGCTGCACATGGCGATCAGGGAGCTGGCCCCGCGGCACCGCGCGCCCGAGCGGATCGAGGAGTTTCTCGGCGTGCTCAAGGCGTTCGCGATGCGCGACCCCGCGGCGGCCAAGGGCACCTCGCACTGGTCGCCCGGCATCGAGGTGCCCGCCAGCCGCGGGCGCGCCGACTCGGGCGACCTGGAGATCGACCTCACCGAGCTGTTCGTCGACGCCGCCAGTGTGGCCACCGACCTGGCCGTCGGCATCGCGTTGTTCATCGACGAGATGCAGGACGTGCCGGCCGCCGACGTCTCCGCGCTCTGCGCCGCCTGTCACGAGCTGTCGCAGACGGGCGGGCCGCTGATCGTGGTGGGCGCCGGGCTGCCGCACCTGCCCAGCGTGTTGTCGGCCAGCAAGAGCTATTCCGAACGGCTCTTCCGCTACGCGCGCATCGACAAGCTCGACCGGGACGCGGCCGATCTCGCGTTGATCCTGCCGGCCCGGGAGGAGGAGGTGGAGTTCACCGAGGACGCCCTGGATGCGCTCTACGAGGCGGCCGACGGCTATCCCTACTTCGTGCAGGCCTACGGCAAGGTCGCCTGGGACCTCGCGCCACGCAGCCCGATCACCATCGAGGACGTCAAGGTCTCCGCGCCCGAGGCCGAGGAAGAGCTCGCGGTCGGCTTCTTCGGCAGCCGCTACGAGCGGGCGACCCCGGCCGAGCGCGACTACATGCACGCCATGGCGCACATCGGCGACGAGCCGGTCGCCACCGCTGACGTGGCCGACGCCCTTGGGCGCAAGCCGTCCAGCCTCTCGCCCGCCCGTGACAGCCTCATCAAGAAAGGGCTCATCTACAGCGCCGAACGCGGGCTGATCGCGTTCACGGTGCCGCATTTCGGGAAATTCCTGCGCGCTCAACCGGTCTGAGCGGCGCCCCTAGACCTCTATTGGGCTGTCTAGTGGGGAAGCTAGACAGCCCAATAGAGCCATATGACCATGCCTGCCTGCGTTGTCGAGAGAAATCTACGGCTCTCTAGCGTCAGGCCGATACTGGCGTATATTCCGGCAGACTGCCGCTGTCCTGCGCGCTCACCACGGCCATCCGCACCGCGGGGCGCCGCCCGCTGAGATAGACCGCGAAGACGACGTCTTCCTGCTCGTGGTTGCGGAAGGCGAAGAAGCGCCAGCACAGCTCGCGCCAGCTGTCGTACGGCTCGGCCGAGGCCAGCTCGTCCCGATGAGCCCGCCAGGTGCCGCTTGTCCGGAGCATGGCGAGGGTGACCGACTCGGCGGGGCCGCGGCGCTGCTCGCACGGCGCGCGGTAGCGTACCCGATCGATCATCTCCTCGATCTCGGGCGACAACACGAGAAGGACGAGCAGCCCGGCGGCCGTCAGCCACGACGGCCGCGTCGCAGCCACCCAGCCCGTCACCGGAGCCCACAGCGAGAGCGCCGCCATCCCGGTCAGCACGACCGTCCGGGCGATCGAGCGCAGTCCGACCGGCGCCGAGCTCACCTCGCCGAAGCAGCCGCAGCCCGCATCGGGCCGCCGTCTGCGCAGCTCCAGCAGCACGTACGTGGACAGCGCGAAGAACGCGAGCGTACCCCACCGGAGGATCGCATGCGTGCTCAGCAGCAGCCCGACGGACAGCACCATCTCACCGGCCGCGCAGACCAGCAGCGCGGGCGTCTGCATGCGGCCCGGCACCAGGACCGCCGGCCCCAGCCTGGACAGCGCCCCAGGCTCACCTCCGGATCGTGCCGTGCTCACCTTGGCCACCGTGCCCAGGACGAGTAGCACGATCAGGATCGGCAACTGCGATTCCAGCACGCGTGTCACCCCAATCCGATCTGAGCGTTGAAGCAGCCTTTCACCAAATCGCCGCCGAGTTCCACATAGGCGAACGGCGACAACTCCGCGATCCGCCCGCGTGGCGAGGTGTCGCACTCAACGCAGCGGTCGCAGAACCGCCCGGCCACGCACCCGCACGCCACCACCGGCACGTTGGCGGAGCGGTTGGAGCAGACGTTCCTGATCTGCAGGAGGGAGCCGAGGGCGAGGTAGGGCAGGCCGGCGCACGACGCGCCGACGTCCGGGCAGCCGGTGTCGGCCCGCTCCAGCATGGGATAGGCCGCCCCCCGCTCTTCCTCGTCGAACGTGTCCGACCACGTCGCGGTGCCCGAGATCCGCGACTGCAGGCCCGCGTACGCGGGCGGCGGGTCCGGCACGGCCCGCGCCGGGTACGCCGGCTGCGAGGTCGCCGGCAGCAGGGCCAATCCCGCGCCGTCGCGCCTGACGCCGATCGCGTCGAACAGGTAGCCGGGCTCGAACTTGGGATGCCGCACCTGCAGCCGGCCCGACGCCCGGTAGGGGATGACGATCGTACGGTGCCCGCGATGCGGCCCGCAGTCGAGCTCCACCGTCAGGTCCTTGCGCCCGCTGATCGACAGGATCGTCCCGGTGATGCGCGTGGTGTCCGCCCAGATCCGCTCGACCACGCGCCCGTCGCGCAGGGCCCGCATCATGACCATGGAGCCCACGGGCAAATCGGCGGGTGCGGTGTCGCCGCCGTGCCAGGCGGTGGCCCACGGCGCGATGACGAGTCGCTCCTCCGTGCCGTCCGGGGTCTCGATGATGATGAGATGCGGGCTGACGTCAAGGACCTCCCCGGTGACCGCGTTGATGGGTTGTCCATCGCCTGGGTCAGGACCTGGTATGCCCGGATCGCGGCCGAGCGCGGCCGCGGCGAGCACCCGGCGGCGCTCGACGCTCGGATAGCCCATCCGCCCCTCCCTCGCTCGGTACTAGGTTCACACGACTCGGGGACCGCTCACGCCGGGTGGCGCAGAAGAGAGCAAAATACGCATCCCCTGGAGAAGGAGTTGACATCCCTCGGCGGAGAATCCGCCACCGACCTTGACTGACCTTTATCGTCGGCGGGCCGAAACCTGAATTCCGGTTCAGGCCTAATAGGGCATGAGGCTGCGATTCTGGCCACGATGCAGACCACCGGTTGGGAAGAAGAGTTCCGCGAGTACGTCAGGACCCGCGGTCCGGCGTTGCTGCGCGCCGCTCACCAGCTCACCGGGCACCCGCTGGACGCGGAGGATTTGCTCCAGAACGCGCTGACCAAGACGTACCTGGCGTGGGAGCGCATCGAGGACCGGGGAGCGCTGGACGGGTACGTGCGGCGGGCGATGGTGAACATCAACATCTCGCAGTGGCGGCGGCGCAAGCTGGAGGAGTATCCCTCCGACGAGCTGCCGGAGATCGTCACCGACCCCGTGGTGTGGGGGGAGGTGCACGAACGGCTGGAGCAGGCGTTGGAGGAGCTGCCGGAGCGGATGCGGGCGGCGATCGTGCTGCGGTATTACGAGGACATGACGGAGCCGGAGATCGCCAGGAAGCTCGGGATCAGCGTCGGCACGGTCAAGAGCACGGTGTCGCGGGGGATGGCCAAGCTGCGGACCGCTTTGGGACTGGGAGGATGATCCGCTTCGGGTCTGGGCGTGGTCAGGAGGCGGAGGAAGAAGCCGAGTCGACCGCGACCTCGGGCTCGGCGGGGGTGGGGGCGGGGACGTGGGCCCTTTGGGCCCTTTGGTCCGGCGAACCTGCCGTCAGGGCCTCCACGCAGGCGTCCACCCCGCCCTCCACTCCGGCCTCGCCCGCGCCGGCGGTGGCGCAGGGCCGCACCACATCCCGGATCTTCCGCAGAGTAGCCAGAAACGCCTCCAGCTCCTCCGCGTCGAGCAGGCTCGTGAAGGTGTCGTCGATGTCCTGCAGGTGCTGTGGCAGCACGGACTGCAGCCGCTCGCGCCCGGCATCGGTCAGCACGGCGTAGGACGCTCGGCGGTCACTGGGACACGCCCGCCTCCTCACCACCCCTTCGCGCTCGAGCCGGTCGACGACGCGGGTCACGCCACTCGTGGACAGGCCGGTCTGCGCCGAGAGATCGCTCATCCGCAGCTGTTCCCCTGGGGACCGGGCCAGCCGCAGGACAGCCTCGAAGTCGATCTCCGACAACCTCGCCGCCGCGATCGCCGGCTGGAGCCTGGCCATGAGACCGGCATGCACTTCCGCCAGCAGCCCGACAGCCGTCAGCCGGGGGTCGTCAAAGTTCATCACGTTCATACCTTAACCGACGATAGTTGACGAGAGGAATATTCCTCGTGTAGACATTTGTTGCCGCAGACATCCGCAGTGCAACCTTCCTAATAAGGAGAACCCCATGACCACCCGCACCTGGGAGGCCCTGGCCATCCCCGCCGCCGGCACCTACAACCTGGACGCCGCCCACACCACCATCGGCTTCTCGGTCAAGCACATGATGGTCAGCAAGGTCCGCGGCCACTTCGGCGACTTCAGTGGCTCGGTCACGATTGCCGAGAACCCCCTGGAGTCCACCGCCGAGCTCACGATCAAGACCGCCAGCATCCACACCGGCGTCGCCGACCGCGACGGCCACCTGCGCAGCGACGACTTCCTGTCCGTCGAGAAGTTCCCGGAGATCACCTTCAAGAGCGCCCGCGTGGTCAGCCACTCCGGCGACGAGTTCACCGTGGTCGGCGACCTCACCATCCGTGACGTCACCAAGGAGGTCGAGCTCACCGTCGAGTACGGTGGCGCGGGCACGAACCCGTGGGGTGCCGAGGTGTGGGGCTACTCGATCAGCGCCGAGATCGACCGTGAGGACTTCGGCCTGACCTGGAACCAGGCCCTGGAGACCGGCGGCGTGCTGGTGGGCAAGAAGATCAAGATCGAGATCGAGGGCGAGGCCAACCCCGCTGCCTGAGCCCATGCTCTGTCCGGCTACGGTTATCCACAGCCCGTGAAGCCCGCCCACGCTCTGGGCGGGCTTCATCCACAACCAGTTACCCACAGCCTGTTGATAACTCTTGGTGAACGGTGTGGATAGGCGGGGAGCGGAATCGCTTTGCCGCCTCGCCAGAAGGCCGGTACGCTGTGCTGAGCCACAACGGCTTCCGGGAGGATTCGCCTAGTCAGGTCTATGGCGCCGCACTGCTAATGCGGTTTGGTGGCAACACCATCCGGGGTTCAAATCCCCGATCCTCCGCTTGTGAGCAGGGAGTATGTGAGAGATCACATGCTCCCTTTCTCGTGTCGGAGATCATTTCGGGCTCCAGATGGCACGGAGATGGCACAGGCGGTCAGATACGGCTCTTGCGCGGCACGAACGCGGCGATTGCCTGCGCGGCCTCTTCCTGGAGTTCTTCGGCCACGCTGACGTACACCTCGCTCGTGAAGGACTCGCGGGCGTGGCCCAGGGTCTCGCTGATCACCTTCATGGAGACGCCCGCTGCGTGCAGCATGGTGACGGCGCCGTGGCGGAGGTCGTGGAACCTGACGGGCGGCAGCTTGGCCCGGCCGTACAGGGTGATGAAGTGCCGGGAGACGTAGTCGGGGTTGAGGGGTTCGCCGTTCTCCTGCGTGAAGACCCGCCCGGAGTCCACCCACGCCTCACCCCAGTGCATGCGCTCTTCGAGCTGGGCCTTGCGCCACGCCTTGAGGACGCGGGTGGTCTCGTCGTCGATCGTCAGCTTGCGGTCGGAGTTCTCCGACTTGGTGTCGTCGAGTTCGTCGTCGGGCTGGGACTGGCGGATGTGGATTCGCCGCGTCTCCAATCCGACGTCTGCCCAGTCGAGTCCGACAAGTTCACCGCGACGCAGGCCCCAGAACGCGGCCAGGTGGTACAGGGCGTAGAGGCGTTCCTTGTTCTCGGTGATGTGGTCGAGGAAGGCCCCGCAGTGGTGCTGACTCCAGACCATGACCTTGGCGGGTACGGTCCCCGTCTCCTTCCACCGCTCGACCCGCTCGGTTGTCCACAGCAGTGGACGATTCTTCACCCGCTACTTGGACGCCTTGCCGAACTTGATCACGACCACCGGGTTACGGCTGATCTTCCCGGACGCGACCGCATCGTTCAGAGCCTTGCTCAGCACCGCATGCATGCGCTTGATCCTGGCCGTCGTGAGGGGGCGGGCGGAGTACCTCTTGCCCGCCCGCTTCGCCCTCGCTTCCAGCAACCGCCGCAGGAGGTCGGACTTGTCGGTCTCGGCCTCCGGCTGGTTGATCTTCCGCATGGCGGAGTAGAGATCGCGCACGTCGTCGTCGCGCAGGTCGATGAGCCGGAGGTGGCCGAGGCCCGGTTTGAAGTAGAGATCGAGAGCCTCGCGGTAGGAGGAAAGGGTGGACGCCTTGAGATCGCCCTCCGCCTCCTCACGGCCACGGAGCCAGCGGTCCAGGTAGGCCCCGACAGTCAGCTTGCGGCCCCCGAGCCCCTCGCCACGGTTCACCTGCCCCTGCGCCTCGTTGAGCGCGGCCAGGCACCTTCTCCGTGGCGAACGGGCCGACGCGAGGCTGACGCCGCTTGCCGTCGGCGGTCGGCGGGGCCTCGTATCGTCCGTACCACTTCCCGTGCCGGGGGTTCCACCGCCATCGGGGCTTGCCGTCCTTGTCGAGCTTCGGGCTCCCGTCCCTTTCCTGCTCGTGAAGACCGGTGGCCGCTCGGGCGGCGAGTTACACGGAGGTCACACCGCGCGATAGCGGTGGAAGGTGGCCCCGCCCACGCCCTCCTTGTATGTCATGCGCGGGGCCACCAGCTCGGCCCGCCACTGGTCACGCAGCCGACGAGCCGAGCAGCTTCAGGGGATCGACTCCAGGCGCATGCCGTCCAACCGGACAACCAGTTGCAGGGCGAGGCAGGATGCGTGACGGGCGAACTCGTCGAACCCGACGTAGATGTTGTGCCCGGTGTGGGTGGCAGTGCCGCCCGGACCGAGGGTGAAGGTGTCGGCCAGGACCCCCACCGGTTCAGCGCTGGCGGCGGTGTAGACCGCCGAGTTCTTACGGAGCTGGGGACAGTAGGCCAGCGACTCGGGGATGCACGCGGGACAAGTGGGCGGGGCGTTGGTGAGCCCGCTGTCTTGGCTCATCGCGCGAAACGCGGTCTCGGTGATCACCCACCACATGCGCCCGGTTCTGGGGTCCCTGCCTGTCTTCCCGCAGACCTGGCACAGGCCGCGAAGCATGGCCAGCCATTGACGTCTGACGTTCAGCATCCGCCACAGCGGTTGGCCGCGCCGATTCTGACGGATACGGCCCCGAAGGATACCCGCGACCCAATCGCTTGGACGTGGATCGGGATAGGTGATTCGGATGTCGCCGAAGGGGTGCTGCTTAGCGAACATCAGGCGGTGTTCGATGGCTTCGCCGGACCACGCGATGACGTACGGGACACGCAGCGGAACGGCACCCGCAACAGCGGCGCTCGTCCCTGGTTGCGGAGCCATCATCAAGCGCTTCCCGCCTCACGCCACGTGTGGACCACGCGCCTGGCCAACGCCGACAACACCAGGCTCCTCGGTGTCTCGGCTTGGATGAGGTCTCCCGAGCCGCGGTGCCGGCCGCAAAGCAGGCCTCCGTCGTCCCAGGTATCGAACTCGGGGATCATCGGTGCGGACTGCGCGTCATGTTCGAATTTCAGGTGAGGGCCGTGCTCAGGGGGCATAGCCGTGACGGTAGGAATCCACGCAGCCGCACCTCAACGAGGTTGCCGAGCTTTGCGGCGAAGATCGGTACGGCGGTGTGGGCCCGAATCGGGTTGGCAACCTTGGGCAATCTTCTTGATGGGCTGTCGTTCAGGACGCAAACTCGGGCACGAAGCGTCCACTCGGCGAGGAGGATCTCCGATGAGCCTGGAATTTCTCGGAAAGGACCCTGACAGCCCCAACGGCGGCTCGCCAACGCTCTGGAGAGACACCGAAACGGGGGACCTCCTGATCCAAGGCTGGACGATCACGGACCCGGCCGCCCGTTCCGAGATCGGTAAGGTTCCTGACGGTGAAGAGATCGTGCGCATCCCCCAGCGCATGCTCCAGTTCCTGCCGGAGGTGAACGGTGACCACGGGCGCAGAGGTTGATCACGGTCTACGCCACTGCAAACGATCCGCCGTGCACCTGGAGATGCGCGACGGGTACATGCTGGACGACCCAGACTTCCACGCCTGGCAAGCCGGTCACCGACTCGTTCCCAATGATCGTTCCTCCTGGTGGCGGCCCTGGCTCCAGAACATCGTGGACGCCGTCGCGCGGGGAGCCGAAGTAAGGCGAGCCCGCATCGTCTCTGAGCCCGTGAGCGACTACATCCGTTACGAGTACGACATCACCTTTCCCAACGTCCGCGCAGGTGAGCAGGTGCGTTGGCTTCCCCGCCGACAGGCCACTGATCTGGCGCTCCCCGGGAACGACTTCTGGCTGTTCGACCAGGAGACGCTCCTGATCAACCACTTCAGTGGCAACGGCGACTGGTTGGACGTCGAGCACGTCACCGACCCTGCTGTGATCAAGCTATGCAGCGAGGCTTTCGAGGCCGTCTGGCATCGTGCCATCCCACACCACGACTACCACGTTGATTGACCCTTGCCCTCGTCATCATCCAGCGCACACGAGGCGCTCCAAATCCTCGCCGCCCGGCTCCGCCGGATCCGTAAGGACGCCCGCCTGTCGGGCCGCGAGCTTGGGCGGCTGGCGGGTTGGCATGCATCCAAAGTCAGCCGGATCGAGCATGCCCATCGACCACCCTCGACCCACGACGTACGGGCTTGGTGCCAGCACTGCGGAGTTCCGGAGCAGGCCGAGGACCTCATCACCTCCCTGGAGGCGATCGAAGGCATGTTCGTCGAGTGGCGGCACATGGAACGCACAGGACTCCGCCACGCGCAGGAGTCGGTCCTGCCGCTCTGGGAGCGTACGCGGCAGTTCCGCTTCTACGCCCCCAACCTCATACCCGGCCCGCTCCAGACGCGCGCCTACATCACCGCCCTACTGACCGCGCTCCAACAGCGCCGCGATCTCGCCGACGACGTCGAGGACGCCGTGCAGGTCCGGGTGGACAAGCAGCAGGTCCTTCACAAAGGCGATCACCGTTTCGTCGTCATCCTTGAGGAGAACGTCCTCCACCAGCCGATCGGAGGTCCCGACGTCATGACGGGCCAGCTCGGCCACCTGCTAACCGTCAGCACCCTGCCCGCAGTGTCGCTCGGCATCATCCCGTTGGGCGCAGACAGGTCCAGCATGTGGCCCACCGAAGCGTTCTTCATGTTCGACGACGAGGAGGTGACCGTTGAACTCGTATCGGGCCATCTGACGGTCACGCGGCCACACGAGGTGTGTCAGAGAAAATGCACCAGATCGGGTCTTAAATACCCATCAGTCGCGGGAGGGGTTATAGGGGATCCTGGCGTAGTTCTCGCCGGGCTGCAACCCGGGCCTCGTGCGCGTCCTTCAGCC
>NZ_JBQQBQ010000093.1:0-29577 GCF_052245915.1 Nonomuraea sp. 10N515B | reverse complement strand
GAGCCCGCTCCGCGGGTCGTATCGGCGTCGGCAACCGGCGCGCCGGCGCCGTCACGGCCCTGGCGCTCGGGCTGACCAGCCTGGTCATCGGTGGACTGCATGCGGCCAACTCCGCCGGCGGCTTCGGCACCGGCAACGGGCTGGCCGGGGCCATCTTCGCCCTGCTGCTCGGCCTGATCGGCACGGTCCTGGGTGGGCTGGCACTCTCCCGCTCCCGCCGCACCGCCTGACCCGACCAAGGCTCGGCATGGGCGAAGCAGGCGGAGCCTGCCGATGCTGATGGCCAAATCGCGGCACAAGGAACCGGAGAATCTGCGGCGCTACTTCACGTCCTCACCGGACGCCATCGCCGAGATCACCAGCCTGCTCGTCCCGCACCCGTGTCGCCTCACATTCCCGGCAGTCTTTTCGTCCGATTACTAAGACACCAGGTCGCAAGCCTCAATCCACCACTGAGATCGAGAAGGAAACCTCCCCATGCCCACGCGCACGACGTCTCCTCGCACACGCTCAGGTGGTCGTCCTACCTCACGCCACCCCTCACACGATGCCTACCGATGACGCACAGCGATCAACGATGCACTGACCGGCTTTCTCAACAGAAGTTCTTGAAGCAACCAACCACAACGGAGGGCTCATGTTCGCCGCTTATGTCACGGTCACCATCTTCGCCTCGGTATTGAACGGCAGCGCCGCCGTCGTCTACCTGATCGGCCACGAATTCCCAAAGGCCCAGGCGGACATGAAGCGCCTGCCCCGGTCGTGGGTACCGGTGCTGGGCATGTTGCTGGCGGCGGGCTCCTTGGGGCTGCTGGGCGGGTTCGCCATACCCATGCTGGGGACACTCGCCGCCTTCAGCCTTGTGTTGTACTTCCTCGGCGCGCTCCTTGCGCACCTACGAGTGGGATCCCGCAAGCTCGTGAACTGGGCCGGATTCTTCGCCACTGCGGTGGCCGCACTAGCCGTGAACCTGGCCTACCACTGGTCGTGATCCGTGGAGACAGGCTCACTCACCGAGCCGCCGCGGCATGACGATCGACGCGTCGCCTCACATTCCCAGCGGTTGTGTCGTCGGACTCCTGAGACACCATCCAAGCCCCAAGACCACCGCAGAGATTGAGAAGGAAAACCTCTCCATGTCCACGCCCACGACGACCAAGCAGGAAAACCTCCAGTCGCGTCTGCCCGACCCCACCCAGTTCTTCCCCGAGATGGCACAAATCGCCGGAGCCATGACCAAGGCCACCCGGAACGGCTCGATTCCGCAGACCACCATCAACCTGGTGCAGCTCCGGGCCGGGCAAATCGTCGCCAGCACGTACCACACCGTCCGGCAAACCGGCCTCCTCCGCAAGGCCGGGGAGACAGAGGAGCGCATCACCGCCGTGGCGTCATGGCAGGACGCCCCCTACTTCACCGACGCCGAACGGATCGCACTGGAGCTCGTGGAGGCCGTCCTCACCCCGAACCCGTCCGGGGAGCGCGTCCCCGACGAGCTGTACGCCAAGGCATCCACCCACTACGACGACAAGGCGCTCTGGACGCTCACCATCGTGATCAGCCAGATCTGCTTCTTCATCCCCGTCGCTCTCATCGCCAAGCCGATCCCCGGTAAGGCCCCTGGGAAGAATTACAGCAGGTAACGCCCGACAGGCTGTGGAAGAGCACACGGCGACTGTGCCTCCCCTTGAGAACGGCCGACTCTGTGCAAATCCCGCGTTTGCTGGGCGGGTGCGGTGGCCGCGGCCAGGCCGAGCCACCGCCCGGCCCTGGCCGCGAGATCCTTTAGCTTCGTCTGCGGCTTCTTCGCGTTCTTTGCGCCCATGTCCGTCTCCTCACATGCCGGAGGCGGTCGGGTCGACGGTCGGGGGGAGGTCGAGCGCTTCGACCAGGACACGGGTGCGTACGGCCTGATATCGGCCAATGACCTCGTCCAGGGTGGTGGTGGATCGTCCAGCCTTCTGCGACTGCTCTATCAGTTCGGTCAGCTTTTTCCCGGCTTGGGCGAGCTTGCCCCGCGCCTCGGTGATCCCCCACTGCGCCAGATCCTCCTTGGACTTGCCGGCCATCTCGTCGAGCTTGGCGTTCAGCTGCTCGATACCGTCGAGCAGGTTGAGGGCTTCCCGCGCGTCGGGATTGACGAGCTGCAGCACCTGCCGTTCGACCGTCCCACGGTCGGCCGGGGAGTCCCGCAGGACGTGGGTGAGCATCGCCATGTCGTTCGTGGTCACCTGGGTGCGGCCGTCGAGGAAGGCGGCGGGCTCGGCCTGGCCTGCGGGGTGCCGCCGTTCGCCTCGGTGTGGTTCGAGCGGCGCATGTCCCGGCGGGCGGTGGAGGTCGCCCCAGAAGCCGTCTGACGTGCGACGAACTCCACCCGCCGGCCCTGAATCTATGAGTTCGCCACATCGTCCACCACGCCGACAACGTCCGACACTCCTATGGTGCCGTTGCCGGCGTCGCCTGTGTGGGCACGGGAATCGAGGGAGACGCCGCGGTTGTCGCTCATGATCCAGAGTCGGTCTCGCGGCACGTACACCTCGAAATCCAGATCAGACGCAGGAAGCTCGGCGAGGTAGGGCTCGTCCAGGGGCTTGCGGTTCACTTCCAGCCGGCCCTGGGCGTCGCAGCACTTCACCCTCGCTCCGGGTATGCCGATGACCCGCGAGACATACGTACCGTCAGATGTAGTGGTGGACCACTCCCTCGGTGCGCGGTAAATGACGATGTCGCCGAGGCTCGGGACGTAACCGTCATCAGTCCGCCGCGCCGACACACGCGAGCCATTCTTGATCGTCGGCTCCATGGTCTCGGACGTCACGGTGAACGTGGACCTGCCGAGGGCCATGTTGGCCAGTCCGCAACCGGTGATCGGCGCCAGGATGAAGGCCAGGGAGAGGAGGGTCAGACATTGACGGATCATCAGGGCATTATCGGCGTGCTGTGACGATCTCCGCCACCAGATGATCGTGATCACGACGCCGGAGCTCTTTGTCGACCTGCGGGTGTGGTCATGAGGTCAGCGGTGCACGGCGGCCTCGTCGCCCTCGCCGGGGAACATCATCACCAGCAGGTGCTGCGGGGTTCCTCATCGAGAATGTCCGTGAGCATGCGTAGAGTCCCGCCATGTCGAACTGGTGAGACCACATCCCAGCGGAGATCGCCCGCGCCGTCTTCACGGAGGCCGGACACCGCTGCGCAGTTCCGACCTGCAAGCAGACGGCGGCGCTAGAGATCGAGCACATCGACGACTGGGCCAAGGTCAAAGAGCACAAATTCGAGAATCTGATCTTGCTGTGCGCTGTGTGCCACGCCCGCAAAGAGAAGGACACCAACGCGCGAGGCCTCGACCGCAAAGCCCTCCGTCAGTACAAGGCCAACCTTGCCGTTCTGAATGGCCGGTACAGCGACGTCGAGCGGAGAGTCCTGGAGTGGTTCGCAATGCATCCAGGTCAACGGATCATCGAACTCCCACTCTCCTCCGAGGTCCTCGTCATGTATCTCGTGAAGGAGGGGTACATAAACCAGATCCCATCGTTTCCACCCCTTCGCGGCCCATCGATGTTCGGCGACCAAGTGCGGTACGAGGAAGCCGTTCCCCAAAAAGGACACCTACGAGCTCACGGAGGAAGGCGCGGAATTCGTCCAGCGGTGGATCGGCGCGCAGCCGCTGTCCCAGGATAGAGAGTGACCCCACTCAACCGCCCGTACTCTCCTTCGGCGGCGGAAGCGTCGAATGTCGTGAGGGCTGTCACTCCCTCGGCGGCTCACCGCGCACCGTCACCGTGCGCTTCTCCTCCAGCAGCTGGCTGTACTTGATGAACGCGTTCGGCTCCGCCATGTCGACCGCTTCGGCGATCTCCCGCCACGTCACGTCATGAGTGCGCGCGCCAGCCACGGCACGCACCTCGGCCCGCACCGCTTCCTCGTACGCCTTGACGGCGTGCCGGTCAGCGACGAGCGCCGGCGCAGGCCGCTGCTCTCCGGCCGCCTCGACTAGAGCCTTGAAGCGTCGCGCGATCGTGTACGTATCACAAGTCTCACTGTCTCGAGCGCCGCCACGCTTGCCACCGGTCATCCATGTAACCCTGTACGTGGTGGCTTTCGCGCCCTTGCGCGTTTCGATCGATGCCATGGTCTGGCGTCCTTCCGTCTCGGAAGGTAGGCGACCACCGCCACCGGAGCTGCATTTCAAGATCGCCCGGAGGCCCGTTCCTCCACGGTTCCCCCATGATCTTGTTATGCGAAGGGCCTCCAACCCGTTTTCACAGGTTGGAGGCCCAATTTAGCGGCGGTGGTGGTGGGATTTGAACCCACGGATGAGTTGCCCCATCACACGCTTTCGAGGCGTGCGCCCTCGGCCACTAGGCGACACCACCGCGAACGAGCTTACCGGATCCGCCGAGTGGCAAAGAACTGCTTTAGGAGAGCCGAGCACTCCCCTGCCAGCACTCCCATGACGACCTCGGGCCGATGGTTGAGCCGGCGATCGCGTACGACGTCCCAGAGCGAGCCCACGGCCCCGCCCTTCTCGTCGACGGCCCCGTACACGATCCGATCGACCCTGGCCTGCACCGCGGCCCCGGCGCACATCGTGCACGGCTCCAGCGTGACCACCAGCGTGCAGCCGCTCAGCCGCCACTGGCCGCGCGCCGCGGCGGCCTGTCTGAGCGCGAGGACCTCGGCGTGGGCCGTGGGGTCGGCGGTGGACTCGCGGTCGTTGCCCGCCGCGGACAGGACCTCGCCCCCCGGCCCGAGCACCACAGCGCCCACGGGGATCTCCTCCCTGGCGGCCGCCGCGACGGCCTCCTCCAGGGCCAGGCGCATGGCCTCTTCGTGGGTCACCGGTCCGGCGGGGTCACCGCAGCCGGTCGAGCTCGTCGGCGAACGACAGCCGCTCGGCGATCACCGACAGGACGTCGGCAGGCAACAGGCCCTCTTCCATGCTGAGCTCCAGCAGCTCTTCCGAGCTCACGCCCAGGTCGCTGAGCAGCTCGAAGTCGCCGGCCGGGCGGATGCCGAGTCCGTTGCCCTCCTTGTCGGGCGCCACCCCGGCGAACTCGGCGAACAGCTCGCCCAGGCTGTCGGAGACCACGGCGTGCACGTCGGACAGGAACACGCGCGGCTCCTCCTCGCCCAGGTAGCGGGCGATGGCGAACCACTCGTCCTCGACCTCGACGCACAGCAGGGCCAGCTCGTCGCCGGTCAGCCCCAGCGCCTCGGTGACGGCGTCGCCGAAGTCGTCGACGATCTCAGCATCACTCAGATCGACCTCGGCACCGCTCCAGCCGTCGGAGGTCCTGACGAAGGCAGCAGAGAAGGTGTTGGACGCCATGTCCGCGCTCCAGGGGGTCAGCCGAAGACCGATTCGATGGCACGCTCGAACGGCTCAGAGAAGCCGAGCCGCGCGGCGATGCTGGACAACACATCTTCGGGAAGCAGATCGATGTCGCCGGAGAGGATGCCCAGCTCCATCTCGTCCAACCCGAGATCTGCGAAGATCGACAGATCTCCGGCGGGGAGCACGGTCTCCTCGTCCTGGAGGATCTCGTCGAGCTCCTCTTCATCCGGTACGGGCACGTCCAGGTAGTCGAGCGCCTGACGTGCCAGCGGGAAATCCCATGAGGCGGCGATGTCGGACAGGAAGACGCTGACCCGATCACCCAGCACCCGCAGCGCCACGAAGAACTCGTCCCCCACGGCGACCAGGCCGATCGTGGGGCTCTCGCTGGGCTGCTGCCGCAGTGCGTGGATCAGTCCCTTCAGATCGGACGTGAGCGTGACAGGCAGCAGCTCGGCATCCCAGCGATCATCCTCTCGATAGACCACGATGGCGAAGTCGAGCGCGTCTTCGTCTGTCATCGCCATGCCCACCCGATCTCTGACCCGACAGATATCACCAGGACCCAATCGTTCCAGAACCGGCCACTAGGCGTGTGCCTCTCCGACCAAATTGTGATCAAAACCAATACCGCGAGGTGCTGTCACTTGCCCCACAAGATACCGTTGTCCTCTATGGAGACCCTCGTTGTTGATCATCCGCTCGTGGCGCACAAGCTCACCACGCTGCGCGATGTCCGCACCGACTCGCCCACCTTTCGGAGGCTGGCGGACGAGCTGGTGACGCTGCTGGCGTACGAGGCCACCCGCGACGTGCGGGTCACCGACATCACCGTCCAGACGCCCGTCGCGCCCGCCAAGGGCGTGCACCTGGCCAGGCCCTACCCGCTGGTCGTGCCGATCCTGCGGGCCGGGCTCGGCATGCTCGACGGCATGACGAGGCTGCTCCCCACGGCCGAGGTGGGGTTCCTCGGCATGATCCGCAACGAGTCCACGCTGCAGGCGGAGACCTACGCCACGCGTCTGCCCGACGATCTGTCCGGGCGGCAGTGCTTCGTGGTCGACCCCATGCTGGCCACCGGCGGGACGCTGGCGGCGGCCGTGCAGTTCCTGTTCGACCGGGGAGCCGTGGACGTCACCGCCATCTGCCTGCTGGCCGCCCCGGAAGGGCTGGCGTACATGGACAAGGTGTTCGCCAACTCGGGCAAGCCGATCCGCGTCGTGACCGCCGCCCTTGACGAGCGGCTCAACGAGAACGGCTACATCGTGCCCGGACTCGGCGACGCGGGCGACCGCCTCTACGGCGTCGTCTGAGGCATCCCTATTTCATCACTCTCCGTCGTCGCTTCGTTACATAATGTGGTTGAGTGGGTACGAAGAGACGGGAAGGCAACTTCCGCATGCGCGTGGGGGAGCACGATGAGCTACATGCCCGGTGCCGAGGTGTCCTCGTGAACGAGCACATCGAGGCGGATCCGACTCCGTACGCGGAGGTCGAGGCGATGCTCCGCGAGGAGTTCGCCGGCGTTCACTCCACGACCACGGTAACGCGCTGCGTCGAGGCGGCGCACTATGGCGCGCTGGAGGTCACCGGCTACGCCCATCCGAGCCTTGTCGAACGCATCGCGCGCAAGCACCTCCACGTCCTGGCCCTGGTGGCGAGCGAACGTGGCTAACAAGATCAGAACCAACCCGCCAAGTCACCTTTACCCCGGCATCGGGGTGGGTAATGTATACGGCGGGTGGAGTGGGTAAGTGGCACGGAGGCGACGGTGCAGGTCAAAAAAGTCCTTACATACGGTGGTATCGCATTTGTGGCGTACTACCTCTTGGCCCGACCAACTGACGCCGCCAACGCGGTGAAGGGGGCGTTCGACACGGTGGTCAACGCGGCCGACTCGCTGGCCCAATTCGTGAACAGTCTCTCATGAGACTTGTGACCCACGGGGACTCCGCCCCGGCGTCGGTCAGTCGTTACCTCCTCCCCACCGAACAACAACACCTCATGGTGCGGCGGCATCCCGCCATCCTGCTCCGCCCGGTTGCCGAGGTGTTCGCCGGCTTGATCGTCGCCGGCCTGCTCAGCAAGTTCTTCGGCGACAACCAAGGAGGCGGCACGGCGCTGGTCGTCGTGTGGTGGTTGTGGCTCCTGCTGTTGATCCGTTTCGTATGGAAAGTCGCGGAGTGGTCGGTCGATTACTTTGTGGTGACCTCGAAACGGATGTTGCTCACCACAGGCCTCATTACTCGCAAGGTCGCGATGATGCCCTTGGGCAAGGTCACCGACATGAGCTTCCAGAGAACTCTCCTTGGGCGCATGCTCGGTTACGGTGAGTTCATCCTGGAATCGGCCGGACAAGACCAAGCTCTGTCAACGGTTGAGTACATTCCGTATCCGGAGACCCTCTACCTCGAGGTCTGCCAGATGCTTTTCCCCAGCAAGGACGACAGCGACGATTAATCCCCGGGTGGAGAATTCTTCACGCGGGGATACCAGATTCGGCTACTTCATGCAATCATTGCGTGTTGTTGACCCTTCCCCGCCTTGAGAGATGAGATGCCGAGTCAGGGAACCATCGGTGACCGCGTCCGTGGACTGCGGCTGAACAGGCGGATGTCACAGGCCCAGCTGGCCGGACCCGACCTGTCTGACAGTTATGTCTCGCTCATTGAGTCGGGCAAGCGCACGCCGACTCCTGTCGTGGCTCGGCTGCTGGCCGAGCGGCTTGGATGCACGACCGAGTTCCTCCTTCACGGGATCGAGCCTCGGCAGCGCATCGACACCGAGCTCGGGTTGCGCCATGCCGAGCTCGAGCTGCACCACGGCGACGCCATCGTCGCCGCGGACCGCTTCACGGAGATCGTGAAGGCAGCCGACGAGGAAAACGCCATGCTGACCGCACAGGCCCGCTTCGGCCGGGCCCGTGCCCTCGAGGCCCAGGGTCGCCTCGGCCAGGCGGTGGAGGCCTTCGAGCGCCTGCGCAGAGAGGCCGCGGCTCACCCCGAGCGGCTGGCCGACCTCCCGCTCACCATCGCGCTGAGCCGCTGCTACCAGCGGGCCGGCGACCGGCTGCGCGCTCGCGACCTGGCCACATACGCGCTGGAGCAGGCCGAGCGACTGTCCATCACCGAAGGCGAGATCGCCGTCGACCTGGCCACCGCGCTCATCGAGGCACGCGGCGAGCGGGAGAGCGGCTCCCCCGAGCTGGCATACGTCAAGCGGGTGCTGGACACGGCAGGCGTACCACAAGTTATGGACCGTTCCGGAGAGATCCGCACGTTGTGGCACGCGAGTGCCGCAGCCGCGGCAGGCGAGGACTCCGCGCTGGCCGTGCGCCTGGCTGACGACGCGATCATGGCTGGTCGCGCGTCCCGGCTCGCGCTGCAGCTGGCCCGGGCCGCCATGCACTGGTCCAGGATGGCCACCGCGCCGATCGACGAGGCCGAGCGGCTCATCACGGCCGCCTCCCAGGTCTTCGCCGGCTTCCCCAGCGCCACCCGCGAACACGGCGAGAGCCTCATCGTGCACGCGCGGGTGAGACTGCGGGCCGGCGACCCCGTGCGGGCCGCCGAGCTGGCTCATGCGGCGCTGGAGCCGTCGTCCGACCACGCGGGCATCACGCCCGTCGAGGCGCGCCTCGTGCTCGCCACCGTGGCGCTCGATCAGGGCCAGGACGCCACGGCGGACCTCGCCGCGGCTTCCCGGATGCTGAGCGCGCTGGACCGGCCGGTGTTCGGCACCGACCGGCAGGTCGCTCGCTGCTGGCGCGAGCTGGGCGACCTCTACGGCAGGGTCGGGTCCGTGGCGCAGCAGACGGCGGCATATCGTAAGGCCCTCGAAGCTGCCGGAGTCCGCTCCGCCATGGCGGGAGTCACGGTCGACGCCATAGTTTCCCGCTGAACCTCCGGAGAGCTCCAGATTTGGCTTTTGAGTCTGGAATAATTAGGGTCTACCAGTCATTGACTCATAGGATGATTGGTTTCCCCGGAGGAGGCGGACTGTGAGTCTGCGTACGGCGCAGCGGGCTTCGCTTGTCGACCAGGTGATCGACCAGCTCAAGGAGCAGATCACCTCAGGGTCGTGGCAGATGAACGGCAAGATCCCGACCGAGACCGTGCTCGCCGAGCAACTCGGAGTGGGTCGTAACACCGTTCGTGAGGCCGTACGCGCACTCACGCACGCCGGGCTGCTCGAGTGCCGTCAGGGGGACGGCACTTACGTCCGCGCGACCAGCGAGCTGTCCGGCGCCATGCTGCGGCGGCTGAAGAAGGCCGAGCAGCTGGAGATCCTCGAGGTACGCCGCGCGCTCGAGGTCGAGTCGGCGCGCCTGGCCGCCACCCGGCGCACCGACGAGGACATCGTCCACATCGAGGCGGCGCTGGCCGAGCGCGACCGCGCGTGGGAGCTGGACGACCCCGACTTCTTCGTCGAGGCCGACCTGGCCTTCCACATGGCGGTCGCGCACGCCACGCACAACCTCGTGCTGATCGACCTGTATGAGGACTTCTCGGCGGCCCTCCGCGCCAGCATCACGGCGGCGGGCACGTCGCTCAACAAGACCTACATCCCGCACGACGCGATCGCCCGCGCCATCGCGTCCGGGGACGCGACGGCGGCCGAGCGGGCCGGGCACGCCTGCATGGAGCACATCCTCATCGCGCTCACCGAATCCTGAGCCGGTCGGCGTGATCTTTCGCGAAGTCGGTGAATGACCTGCCGGGGCGGCCCGTCACGTCCGTGAACGCCGGCGTGGTGTAGTCGCCCCAACCCTGCGCGTACGCCGTGAGGTATTCCTTGGTGACCGCCGCGTCCCACTCCGACAGCCCGGCCGCTCGCATCGCACGCTCCACGTCGTCCACGGTGACCGGCTGGTAGTCGATCGGCGTGCCGTACACCTCGCTCAGTGCGGCGGCCGCGTCCCCCAGTGAGATGCTGGCCGGGCCCGTGAGAGTGTAAGTCTTGCCCTTGTGCGGCGCCGGATCACGCAGGACCGCGGCGGCGAAGTCGCCGATGTCGCGTACGTCGATCATGCTCACCCGGCCCTCGCCCGTCGCGCCGTAGAGGGTGTCGCCGTTCACCGAGCCGAAAAGGTTCTGCATGAAGAAGGCCGGGCGGATGACGGTCCAGCCGAGACCCGAGGCCGCGAGCTCGACGTCGGACAGGGCGTGCAGCCGGCCGTTGCGGGTCGGCGCGTCGTGGGCGGCGCCGATGGCCGACATGCGCACGATGTGGCCCACCCCGGCGTTTCTGGCCGCCCAGACGGCGTTCATGCTGGCGTGGGGCGCCTGCGGGCCCATCGCGGTCAGCAACCACAACGTGTCCACGCCCTTGAACGCCTGGCCGAGCGTGGCGGGGTCGTGCAAGTCGCCGACCGCCACCTCCACACCGGACGGCGCCTTCGCCGCGTCCCGCACCAGGACCCGCACATCCTCCGTGCCCGCCAAGGACCGCAGCACTGCGCTGGAAACGGTGCCGGTGGCACCGGTGATCAAAATGGTCATCGTATTGTCCCCTCTTCCATGGACACGAGCTCGTCGATCAGATCGAAAAAGGCCTGGATGCCAGGCAGGTTCGCGCCTTTGGCGCGGGAGGCGGCGAAGTCCTCCGGCGTGCGCCACTCCACGATGTCCAGCCACTCGCCGTCGGACACGCGGACCAGCTTGGCGCCCAGGAATCCCGCCCGATCGGCCTGGAAGTCCGCGACCATCCGCGGGCGTGCCGCCAGAAGCAGGTCGGCCTGCTCGAGTGCGACACGGAACCTGGTGAGTTCCACCGTTGTCGTCATGCCACGACAATATAGTAATGATTGATGACGGTCAAGATTAGTGACTAAATGGAGGCTGTGAGGTGCGCAGGAGCCAGCGCAAGCAGGAGGAGCCCGATCTCGGCATCCTGTCCAGCCGGACCCTTTTCAGCCTGCAGCGGGAGCTGTTCAGCCGGCTGAGCGAGCAGGGGCATCCGCAGGTGCGGCCACGGCACGGTGCGGTGATCGCCTACCTGGACGAGGAAGGCAGCAGGGCCACCGACCTGGCGGCACAGTCCGGGCAGCACAAGCAGGTAATCGGCACCCTGGTGGACGAGCTGGTGGAGCTCGGGTATGTGGAACGCCGGCCGGACCCGGCCGACCGCCGCGCCAAGCTGATCGTGCCTACCGAGAAGGGCCGCGATCACATGGCCAAGTCGGACGCGATCCTCGCCGCGGTGGAGGCGGAGCATGCGCAGGCCGTGGGTGAGCAGGCGTATGCGGACTTCAAGCGGGTCTTCAAGGCGGTGGCCGACCGCCAAACCGGAAAGGACCGCACCGACGTGCCGCCCCGGGACTGACCCCGCCCCGGCGCCCCGCCCTCCCCCGGCCGAAGCGGCCGGTCCGCGTTTGCAGGGAGGCACGGCCCCCCGGGCAGAATGTGTCTCCCGCGCGAAGCCGCAGGGTCCTTACTGCTGGCGGAGAGACATGACCAGGTAGCGGAAGGACGGGGCGGCGTCGCCCGGAACGTCCTGGATGAGGGCGGGCCTGGTCGGCGACTCCATGTTGATGCGGGCCAGGTCGCTCTCGATCCCCACCAGCCCATCTAGCAGGAACTGCGACTGGAAGGCGATCTGGATGTCCTCACCCCGCAGCTCGCACTCGACCACCTCGGTGCCGCGCCCGATGTCGCCGCCACCCGCCTGGATCAGCACCTGCCCCTGCGTGAACGACAGCCGGATGGCGGTGTTGCGCTCGGCCACCAGCGCCACCCGCTTGATCGCGTTGACGAACGGCGTCACCGGCACGTCGGCCCTGATCGACCAGTCGTTGGTCAGCCTGGCACGGTAGTCGATGAACTGCTCGTCGAGCAGCCGCACCGTCGTGCTGCGCCCCACGCTCTCGAACCCGGCCACCCCGTCGCCCATCGCGATCCACACCTCGCCGCCGCGCAGCGACTTGGCCACCTCGACCAGCACCCGGGCCGGCACCATCGCGGAGACGGCCACGTCAGGACTGGCCGGACGCCAGGTGAAGTCGCGGGCCCCGATGCGGTAGCGGTCGGTCGCCGCCATCGCCACGGACTCGCCGTCGATGTCGACCCTGATGCCGGTGAGCATCGGCAGCGTGTCGTCGCGGCTGGCGGCGGGCGCGACCTGGCCGACGGCCGAGGCGAACACGCCGCCGCCGACGGCGCCGATGGCCGGCGGCATCGTGGGCAGGCTCGGAAAGTCCTCGACCGGCATCGTGACGAGCCCGAACTCGGCACTGCCACAGGTCAGCACCGCCTCAGGGCCTTCGGTGACGATCTCCACGTCGTCCGCGGGCAGGCTCCGGCTGATCTCGGCCAAGAGCCGGCCGGGGATCAGCACGCTGCCTTCCTCGGCCACGTCGGCGTCGATCACGGCCCGGGCGGAGACGTCGTAGTCGAACGCGGACAGGCTCAGATCCTCGCCTGCCTCCAGCAGGAGCCCGGACAGGACGGGCACTACAGGGCGGCTGGGCAGGACTCGGGCAGCCCACGCCACCGCCTCTGCGAGTACATCGCGGTTAACCCGGATTTTCACCTGTTACACCCCTTCGTCGCGCCGTGCCTCTATGAAAATATCCGAGAGGACCGACAACTCAGGGCCACGTTGTCAGCCGCGGCTGTTGAGGTACGCGAGCACGGCCAGCACCCGCCGGTTGTCGTCGTCCGACGGCGCGAGGCCCAGCTTGGCGAAGATGTTGGCGGTGTGTTTGGCGACGGCGCTCTCGCTGAGGTAGAGCCGCTGGGAGATCGCCGCGTTGGAGCGCCCTTCCGCCATGGCCTCGAGCACCTCCCGCTCCCTCGGCGTGAGCGCGGCCAGCGGCTCGTGCCTGGCGTTGCTGGCCAGCAGCTTGGCGATGACCTCCGGGTCCATGGCGGTGCCGCCTTTGGCGACCCTGCGTACCGCGTCGATGAACTGCTCGGCGTTGAAGACCCGGTCCTTGAGCAGGTAGCCGATCCCGCCTGAGCCGTCGGCCAGCAGCTCGCGGGCATACAGCTGCTCGACGTGCTGGGACAGCACGAGGATCGGCAGGCCCGGCACGGACTTCCTGGCCGCGAGCGCCGCCTGCAGGCCCTCGTCGGTGAACGTGGGCGGCAGCCGCACGTCGACGATCGAGACGTCCGGGCGCAGCTCGAGCAGGCCCTTCAGCAGTTCGGGGCCGGATTCCACCGCGGCGACGACGTCGAAGCCGTGGGCCTGCAGCAGGTGCACCAGGCCGTCTCTGAGCAGGTAGAGGTCCTCGGCGATGAGCACGCGGTTCATCGGCATGGACGCCAGGGCTTGGTCGGGGTCGCTTCCACCATCCAGCGCTCCCTGTTGTGGGTCGCGGGGATACGAATGGCCATGACGTGCATGCTAAGCCCGAGCGCGATCATGCCGATGATCGTCGGCCACTGCCAGACTTCGGGGAGGTGCAGCGCCAGGAACCAGGACTTCTCGTCGAAGTCGATGATCTTGAAGATGGCCGGCACGAACCCCTGCGGGAACGTCGGGCACCAGGCCGTCGCCCACAGGAAGCCGAGCAGGATCGCCTTTCGGCGGGGAAGCCTGCCCAGGTCGCCCGACCAGTGCTCGGGCAGCGCCCTGGGCAGCTCCATCGTCACCGTGGTGGGGCCGCCGGGCGGGCTGTTCAGCGCGAGCACACCGTCGAACGCCGCCAGCCTCCGCTCGATGCCGGACAGGCCGCTGCCCTTGGCCGGATCGGCCCCGCCCATGCCGTCGTCGGTGACCGTGATGCGCAGGTCAGGGCCGTTGGAGCTGAGGTCCACGGCCGCCGACCTGGCGTCGCCGTGCCGGGCCGCGTTGGAGAGCAGCTCGCTGACGGCGAAGTACGCCGCCGCCTCGACCGGCGCCTCCGGCCGGTGCGGCAGGTCGACGTCCACGGTGACCCGCATCGGGCTGTCCATGGCCAGGGCGCGGACGGCGTCGCCCAGTCCGCGTTCGGCCAGCACCGGAGGGTGGATGCCACGGATGACCCTGCGCAGCTCGGTCAGCGTGTCGGAGGAGGCGTCCCTGGCCTTGGCCAGCAGCGCCTTGGCCGCCGACGGGTCCTTGTCCATCAGCTCCTCGGCGGCGCCGAGCGTCATGCCGATCGCCACCAGCCTGGCCTGCGTGCCGTCATGCAGGTCGCGTTCGATCCTGCGCATCTCGGCCGCCTGCGAGTCGGTCGCCAGGTTGCGGGTGCGCTTGAGATGGCTCACCTGGCTGGCCAGACGGCTCGCGGCCGTCGCGCCGAGCAGCAGGTTGCTCCAGAGCGCGTAGAGCCGCAGGCCCAGCTCCGGGGCCAGGACGAGCAGCGGCAGCAACGCCGCCTTGGCCAGCGGGTCCAGCAGCAGCCAGAGGTCGTCGCGCCAGGTCGCCGGGTCAGTGATCATCCACTTCCAGCGATCGTTCCAGGCGGGGATGCGCGGCGTCCGGTAGAGGGTGCGATCGGAGCGGTACATCCCGTCCGGTCCCGGCACGGGAGGCGGGGGCTTGGGCAGGTAGGGGGCCTCGATCGGGATGCCCGTCCACGCGCGCAGGAGCCGCCTGTTGAGCTCGGCCAGCCTCCTGACCATCCGAACCTGCGGCTGGAACAGGAAGACCATGCCCATCGCCACCGCCAGGACCAGCATGACCACGGACAGGAGGATCAGCGGCACCTCGACGACGAGCAGCGCGAGCAGCACCGTGACCTGACCTAACCTCCGCAAGAGCATGCCTTCAGTCTGCGACAGCGAGGGCGCCTCGGTCACTGCACCTAGCTACACCCTTGCTGGGCAGCTAACGAGATTCCGCGACACCTCCCGCGTTCCTAGCGTCGATGCCATGAAAATCATCGAGGTCAGGAACCTGCGCAAGCAGTATCCGAACCATCTGGCGGTCGACGACGTGTCGTTCGAGGTCGCCGAGGGTGAGATCTTCGGCGTCCTCGGCCCGAACGGCGCAGGCAAGACCACCACCGTGGAATGCGTCGCCGGCCTGCGGGCGCCGGACGGCGGCACCGTACGGGTGGCCGGGCTGGACCCGCAGCGGGACCGGGACGAGCTGCGCCGGGTGCTCGGCATGCAGCTGCAGAGCGCGGCCCTGCCGGAGAAGATCAAGGTGTGGGAGGCTCTGGACCTCTACGCCTCCTTCTACCCCGACCCGGCCGACTGGACCGAGCTGATGGAGCGGGTCGGGCTCGGCGACAAGCGCGACACCACCTTCAAGAAACTGTCCGGAGGGCAGCGCCAGCGGTTGTCCGTGGCGTTGGCGCTGGTTGGCCGGCCGCGCGTCGCGGTGCTCGACGAGCTGACGACCGGGCTTGACCCACAGGCCCGCAGGGACACGTGGGAGCTGGTCGAGCAGATACGCGAGTCGGGGGTGACGATCGTGCTGGTCACCCACTTCATGGAGGAGGCCGAGCGGCTCTGCGACCGGCTCGCGCTGATCGACGCCGGCAAGGTGGTCGCCACCGACACACCGGCCGGGCTGATCGCGCAAGTGGGCGGCGAGCAGCGGGTGCTGTTCCGGCCCTCGGCGCCGGTCGACGACGCCGTGCTGCTGGCCCTGCCCGAGGTGCGTGAGGTCAGCAGGAGCGGCGAGCAGATCACGGTCAGCGGGTCGGGCGACCTCGCGCCCGCGGTCACCCTCGCCCTCGCCCGGCACCAGATCGTTCCCGGGAACCTGCGGACCGAACAGGCCACGCTCGACGACGCGTTCCTCGCGCTCACCGGAAGGAAGTTGTCATGAGGAAGATCCTCTTCGTGGAGACCAAGCTCCACCTGCGTGACTGGCCGACCATGTTGTTCACCATCGGCCTGCCGGTCATGCTGCTGGTCGTGCTGGGGCTCAGCATCCCGGCGCTGTCCAAGACCGGCTCGGCCGGACTACGGGGCGTGGACGCGCTGCTGCCCGCCATGATGACATTGCTGTCGCTGCTCGTGCTGGCCTGCAGCGTGGTGCCGGCCGTGCTGACGTCGTACCGGGAGCAAGGGGTGCTCAAGCGGATGTCGACGACGCCCGTGCATCCCGCACGGCTGCTGGTGGTGCAGCTCCTGATCAACCTGGGCACGGGCACCATCGCCACGGCCGTCCTCATCGTGTCGGCCCGGCTGGTGTTCGGCGCTGCGCTGCCGCGGCATTGGGGGTGGTTCGTGCTGGTGTTCCTGCTCGGCACCGCCGCGCTGCTGGCGATCGGGCTGGTGATCGCCGCACTGGCGCCCAACGGGAAGACCGCGCCCGGGATCGGCGCGGTGGTGATGCAGCCGCTGATGCTCCTGGGCGGTGTGTGGATACCGCACGAGGTCATGCCGGACGCGCTGCGGAGGATCAGCGACTTCTCCGTGGCCGGACCGGTCACCCAGGCGATCAGGGACGCCTGGGTCGGCCAGGCCCCGCAGCCGCTGCATCTGGCGGTGATGGTCGGCGGGCTGGTGGTCTTCGGGGGCCTGGCCGTGCGCTTCTTCCGGTGGGAGTGAGGCTAGCGCCCGGCCCAGACCGGGCGCGCGCCGGTGACGTTGGTCATCAGCGAGTAGAGCGAGGTCGAGGCGGTGATGAACATGCGGTTGCGCTTGAGCCCGCCGAACACCAGGTTGGCGGTGGACTCCGGCAGTTTCAGCCGGCCGATCAGGGTGCCGTCCGGGTCGTAGCAGAGCACCGCCTTGCCGGCCGCGGCCCAGATCCGGCCGGTGTTGTCCAGCCGCATCCCGTCGAAGATGTCGTCGGCGCCGCCCTCGGCGAAGACCTTGCCGCCCGCCAGGGTGCCGTCCTCCCGTACGTCGAACACGCGCAGGTGCCGCTCTTTGGTGTCGGCCACGTAGAGCAGGCTCTCGTCCCGCGAGAACGCCAGGCCGTTGGGCCGGTTGAAGTCGTCGGCCACGACGCGTACCTCGCCCGTCACCGGGTCGGCTCGGTAGACATGGCAACCGTCGATCTCCTGCTCGGCTGCGTGACCCTCGTAGTCGCTGAGGATCCCGTACGGCGGGTCGGTGAACCAGATGGAGCCGTCCGAGCGGACGACCACGTCATTGGGGCTGTTGAGCCGCTTGCCCTCCCACCGGTCGGCGATCACCGTGATGGAGCCGTCATGCTCGGTGCGGGTCACGCGGCGGTTGCCGTGCTCGCAGGAGATCAACCTGCCATCGCGGTCGAGCGTGTTGCCGTTGACGTAGCCGGACGGCCGGCGGAACGGCCCGACCACACCCGTCATCTCGTCCCAGCGCAACATCCGCTCGTTGGGGATGTCGCTCCACACCAGGAACCGGCCTGCCGGGAAGTACACCGGGCCCTCCGCCCAGCGGGTGCCGGTGTAGAGCACCTCGATCACGTCGTCTCCGCCGACCGCGGCGAACCGCTCGTCGAGCACCTCGAACTCGGTGGGAATCGTCTTCGTCATGGTTCTCACCATACGCCGTTCGGCTTGCCGGGAAAATGACGAGATATCATCCTGTGGTGGACGATATCGACAGGATGCTGATCGAGCTGCTCCAGGAAGACGCGACGCAGTCGTACGCCGTGCTCGGCCGGGCGGTGGGGCTGTCCAGCGGGGCGGCCCACGAGCGAGTGCGCAAGCTGCGTGAGCGGGGCGTGATCAGGCGGACCACGATCGAGGTCGACCAGGCCGCACTCGGGCGGAGCGTGACGGCGTACGTGCTGGTCGAGGGCAGCACGTGGATGGGCGACAGCGCCGACCGGCTGGCGGCGATCGGCGAGATCGAGGAGGCGCACGTCATCGCCGGGCCCGCGTCGGTGCTGCTCAAGGTCCGTACGGCGGGCACGCGGGAGCTGCAGGACGTGTTGCGGCGGGTGTTCGAGGTGGACGGCGTGACGGGGACGCAGACGGTCGTCGTCCTGGAGACGTTCTTCGAACGAACCCTCAAGTAAGCTCCAGGTATGACCAAGGTCGCCTGGAACACCAAGGAGCTGACCGTCGGCCAGCTGGCCGAGCGCAGCGGCGTCGCCGTCTCCGCCCTGCACTTCTACGAGGCCAAGGGGCTCGTCAAGAGCCGTCGCACGGCCGGCAACCAACGCCGTTACGGCCGCGACAGCCTGCGCAGAGTCGCGTTCATCAGGCTGGCGCAGCGCATCGGGATCCCGCTCAAGACCATCAAGGACGCGCTGGCCGAGCTGCCGGACGAGCGCACGCCCACACGTGACGACTGGGCGAGACTGTCGGCCGCGTGGCGGAGCGAGCTGGACGATCGGATCCTGCAGTTGCAGCGGCTGCGAGACGACCTGACAGAGTGCATCGGATGCGGCTGCCTCTCGCTCGACCGGTGCCCGGTGGCCAACCCGCACGACCGGCTGGGCGACGAGGGGCCGGGCGCCCGGCGCATCGACACCAAGCTGTGCCCGCCCCAGGCTTGCTGCTCGGTGGAGCCGGCCGCCGCGGCCGCACAGTGACCCGTCGGGCCTTGATCGGCCGGGCCTAGCGGGGAGTCTTGGCCGGCGGGACGATCAAGGTGGGCCGGTGCGCGTGATGCAGCACGTGGTTGGAGACGCTGCCGAGCAGCACCGATCTGGCCCCGGCCAGGCCACGCGAGCCCGTCACGATCAGAGAGGCGTCGAGCTCGTCGGCGACGTCCACAATCGTCTTCCAGATCGACTCATTGTCGGCGACCGCCCGGTAGGTCACGTCGGCGAGCCCCGACGCGATCGCCAGCTCGGCGCCGTCCTTCGCGTGCTGCTCGGCCTGGGCCTGCGCCTCGTCCCCGGTGCCCGGGTCGAGCGCGGCCGCGGCCAGTGGATATCTGCGCAGCTGCACGAGCAGCGGTTCCCACACCGTGAGAACGACGGTCGGCTCGGCCGAGAGATGCTTGGCGGCGAACTCGATCGCGGTCCGCGCGTCGGCCGAGCCGTCGTAGGCGACAAGGATGGTCATGGCGTGCTCCTCTTCGCTTCAGTCATCCGCTAAAGCACCGGAGTGATCACGCCAATTCCGCAGGACCTTGTCTGGTTTGTCACATCGTTCCGAAGACCAGGTCGAGCCTTTCGAGGCGGTCGGGGTCGGACAGGATGTCGAAGGCGACGATTCTGCCGTTGCTGATGGTGAAGCTCAGGACGCCCTTTGGCTGTCCGTTCTCCAGGCTGACGAGCCCCACGGCGCCGTTCACCAGCACCGGCTCCACGCGACGTGCGGTCGTGTAGCGCTGGAAGTTGACTGCCTGTCCGGCCACGGCCTCGGCGCCGCGGATCGTCCACAGCCCGCCTTCGGCGTCAACGCGCATCACGACGTCGGGGTCGAGGATTTCGAGCAGCGCCTGGAAGTCGCCACCGCGCGCGGCGGCCAGGAAGGCGTCGACGACCTGCCGCTGGCGGCCCAGGTCGGGCTCCGGCGGCGGGACCGTGCCGCGTACGCGCTGGCGTGCGCGGCTGGCCAGCTTTTTCGCCGCGTCCGGCGAGCGGTCAACGATCGCGGCGATCTGCTCGAACGGCACCGCGAACATGTCGTGCAACACGAACGCCAGCCGCTCGGCCGGGCTGAGCGACTCCAGCACCACCAGCAGCGCCAACCCGACGGCGTCGGCGATCAACACCTGCTGCTCGGGGTCGCCGCCGTCCTCGCGGCTGACGACCGGGTCCGGCAAGCGCTGCTCGAAGGGCGCCTCTCGCCGTGCCGTACGGGCACGGAGCATGTCCAGGCACACCCGGCCGACGACCGTGGTGAGCCAGCCGCCCAGATTGCCGATCGCGCCACTGTCCGTACGGCTCAGCTTCAGCCACGCCTCCTGCACGGCGTCCTCGGCCTCGGCCAGCGAACCCAGCATCCGGTACGCCACCGCCTTGAGATGCGGGCGGAATTCCTCGAACTGGCCGGCCAGAAAGTCGTCAGCGTCCACGGTCACATCCTTCGTCAGGGTTCTCCTACGTCCTTGACGTAGCGGACCCGGCAAACGTGACACCTGTAGGGTCCGGCGCATTGTGGCATAGGCCGGTCCTCTGAACAGGGCGTCGGCTGGACGTCCAGTTGATGGCGTGGCTTGGCTGGTCGGCTGACCGAGGTGCTCAGAGGTAACTTTCGTAGGGGGTACCGGTTGACGATCGGCGGATGATCCATCCGGCTCACCCTGACAGGCTCGCCGCCGTGCATACCTACTTTCCCGGACGGTGGATCGGCGGCGCGACGCTCGTCCTGGGCCCGGTCGTCCTGTGCGCCGGATACCTGCTGCGCTACCTGAGCACGATCACCGCCCTCACCCCACAGCAGCAGGCGTGGGCCGAGGCTCAGCCGTTCGCCGCCTACGGCCAGCTCCTCGCCTACACCTCGGACCCCGCCCTGCTCACCCTCTCCTATGCGGTCTTCGCACTGGGGGCGGTGCTGCTCTTCCCCGCTTTCGTCGCTCTGGCCCAGCGGGTCGGTGGCGGCCTCGCCTTCTTTGGTGCCACCCTGCTGGTCGCCGGGCTTTTCTCCCGCCTGTACTTCGCCGGCGCCGACCAGACAGCCTTCCAGCTCACCGAAGTCATCGGGCTGGACCAGGCGACGAATGCGACCATGAAGGAGTACGTCGACATTTCCTACGGACCGTGGCGGGTACCGGTCTGGGCCTCGGTCGGCCAGTACGCGGGCTCGCTCTTGCTGGCCGTCGCCGCCTGGCGTACGGGCGTCTTCGGCACCGCCCGGGCCTCGATGCTGCTGCTGGCGGGAGGCACCTGGATGGGCGTGCTGAAGGGCGCCTCGATCCCCGATGCGCTGGTCACCGCCCTGCTCTGCGTGGCTCTGGTCCCGCTGGGCGTGCGGATACTGCGGGACCGGCTGCCGGTTCCGGCTGGACGTCCGAAGGTGGTGAGCTGGTGAGCGTCATGGAGCGCGAAAGATGCCGCTGCTAGCCGCGCCGATGAGCAATCGGGCTGGTGCCCGGCCTCGGTAGGCGCCAAGGGTTGAGCGCGGTTGATGATGGCGAAGCCGGACAAGCCATGTCCGTAAATCTTGTTACCAGGGTGTTCGACCGGTGAGAAGATCGGGGGTGCTCCGAACAGCAAACGCAGTACTCGCAAGATTGCCGGAACCGCTGCACGCACTTGCGCTGAAGCACCGTGAACTGCTGAAGTTCGCGGTGGTTGGTGGAACAGCGTTCTTAGTGGACAACATGGTGTTCTATGGGCTGAAGCTGACCATTTTGGAACCGAAGCCGGTGACCGCGAAGATCATCGCGGTGCTCGTGGCGACGATAGTGTCCTACGTGTTGAACCGCGAATGGTCGTTCCGGACCAGGGGCGGCCGCGAGCGCCGTCACGAGGCGGCGCTGTTCTTCCTGGTCAGTGGCGTCGGTCTAGTGCTCAGCTCCGCGCCCCTATGGATCTCCCGGTACGTATTTCGCCTGGAGACCCCGGATGTGAGCCTGGTGACCCAGGAGATCGCCGACTTCATGAGCGCGCAGGTCATCGGCACGCTGATCGCCATGGTCTTCCGCTTCTGGGCGCTCCGAAAGTGGGTCTTCCCCGACGAGAAGGCCCAGTCCGGCCGCGTTCGGCTGGCTCCCACTCCCGATTCCACGGACGAGGCGGCTTGATGGCAGCGAATCCAGAAGCCGTTTCGGCCGTTGGACTGCTTCATGCCGCTATTGCTGTAGGATCCGTGTTTCGGTGTCACATGCTGGTCCTGTGAGCTGGGCATTTTGGCGTTCCGCGCTCCGTGTCACCTTGATCATTCCGCGCTTGATGTCATTTCCTCGGCGTCGGGCGGAAACAGCACACCGTGCAACGCCCGAAACCCTGGGTCTCCTGGCCTGAAAGCCTTGGACCGTGGAGGAAACGGGCGGGCTGCCCATCCGGCTACTGTTGCTCCGCATGACGCATACCGAGATGGAGATCACCGCGGAGTTGGTGCGGGGTCTGCTGCGCGATCAGCACCCCGACCTGGCCGATTACCCTGTGAGGCTCGGCGCGGGGGGCTGGGACAACCAGCTCTGGCGGCTCGGCGACGACCTCGCCGTCCGGTTGCCCTGGGCGACGCAGGACGCGGACGAGCTGCTGCGCAAGGAGCACACCTGGCTGCCCGCCCTCGCCCCGCGCTTCCCGCTGCCGGTTCCCGTCCCGCAGCGCCTCGGCGAGCCCTCCGCTCTGTTTCCGCGACCCTGGATCGTCACCACCTGGGTGCCGGGCGAGCCCGCCGACCGCGCCCCCGTCACGCGCGCCGCGGAGGCCGCCGACGCCCTGGCCGCCTTCCTGACGGCGCTGCACCAACCCGCACCCGATGAGGCGCCCGCCAGGCGGCAAGCTGGCCGCCGGGTGCTTCCCAGGCCAAACGATCAAGGCACAGCGCGTCACCTCAAGTTGGGAATGGGCGACGTGGTCAAATCCACCGGCCACCACCAGCGTCGGCGAGGTTATAGCCACTGAGTCGGCAAGTGCGTTGGATCTGGCCCCGGATATCCCTTCGGGAACGTGGACCTGGAAGGCCACTGACTTCGCCAAGGCCTGGGCCAGCGGAGCCCCCAACTACGGGATCATGCTCCGCCCTATTTAGGTTCGAAGAGCCCGCAACGCTCGCCCACACAGCCGACTTTTCAAGATCGCGAAGATAGCCAAAGTCGAGCTCGGATTGCGGCCTGAGTTAAAGATGAGTTAAGCAAATCTGGTTAGCTTCTTTTAAACCCTTGTCCAGCATGCTGCGGGGCATGGCGAACATAAAGATTGCCCTGAAGGGCGCAGCCTTCCTCGCTACCTCAGTGGTCCTCGTGTCATGCGGCGGTGGCCCCGGGGCGCAGGGAGACTCTGGTGATCAGGCGAAGTACGCGGCGTGCCTGCGGGATCAGGGTCTCACCGTCGCGGAGCGGAGCGACGGGCTGGACATCAAGGCGGACTCCCCGGAAAAGAGCAACGCGGCCAAGTCGGCCTGTAAGCAGTACGCCCCGGCCGGTGAGGAGGTGTCGCCCGAGGACAAGAAGCAGGCGATGGACACCGCGCTCCAGTACGTCGCGTGCATGCGCAAGGCGGGAGTCGACATGCCGGACCCGAAGCAGGATCCTGACGGCGGTGTCGCTGTAAAGCTGCCGGACGGGATGACCGAGGACACGCCGGTGGTTCAGCAGGCGCAGAAGGCGTGCAAGGAGCAGGCTCCTGGGAACTCCGAGTGAGGCGCACGGCGGTGCTGCTGAGCGGCGTAGCGGTGATCGGAAGCGGGGCTGTGGTGGGGTTCATGAACCTCCCCGGTCGTACGGCAGCGCCGGCGTCGAGCCCCAACGGTGCGCAGACGTCGTCCGTGCCGATCACGCGTTCCGACATGGTGGACACCAAACAGGTCAGCGGCACCCTCGGGTACGCGGGCCGCCGCATCCAGCCGAACCGCGCCAGCGGGGTGGTCACGGCCACCCGCGCCGAGGGAACGGTGGTGCGTCGGGGCGGCTGGCTGTACAAGGTGGAGGGCAAACCGGTGTTCCTGATGTATGGCGCCGTCCCGATGTATCGGCGCCTTGGTGTCGGCACCACAGGCCCGGATGTCCAGCAGCTGGAGCTGAACCTGGTCAAGCTGGGATACAAGCCCGGCACGGTCGACAAGACCTTTACCGCTGTGACCGCCCAGGCGGTGTGGGCCTGGCAGCGTGATAAGGGGCTGGTGGCGACGGGCAGGGCGGAGGTGAGCCAAGTGATCTTCTCGAGGGGCGCGCTTCGGATCGCGGAGAACACCAAGGAGGCGGGGGATGCCGCTGAAGGTTCGGTGGTGACAACAACCAGGACCGAACGGGCTATCACCATCAAACTGGAGACCTCCAACCAGCAATTCGCTCGAAAGGGCGCCAGGGTGAGGGTGCAACTGCCGGACGGCAAGAAGGTCGCTGGAACGATCTCCTCTGTCGGGACCATCGCACGGCCCGGGAAGGATGCGGACAGTCCGGCAACGATCGATGTCAGTGTCAAGGTCGGCGGCGAACTGGGCAGGCTGGATCAGGCGCCGGTCACGGTCGAGCTACGAACCGGGCGCCGCAAGGACGTGCTGTCGGTGCCGGTCGAGGCACTGATCGCGCGAGAAGGCGGCCAGTACGGTGTGCGGGTGGTGCAGGGCGGGACCCGGCAGGTGGTGCCGGTCGAGACGGGCCTGTTCACGGGGAGCCGCGTCGAGATCTCTGGTGCCGGCCTGTCGGAGGGCGTGAGAGTCGAGGTTCCCAGGCTATGACCGCCGTCGTCGAGCTGACCAAGGTGACCAAGGAGTTTCCCGGTGGCGTTCTGGCGCTGCGAGGAGTGGATTTGCGCGTGGATACCGGAGAGCTGGTCGCCATGGTCGGCCCTTCCGGGTCGGGCAAATCGACCCTGCTCAACATGATCGGTACCTTGGACCGGCCAACGCAGGGCCAGGTGCGCATCGCCGGCTACGACGTGGCGCAGCTGAGCGATCACGAGCTGTCGGCGCTGCGTGCCCAGCACATCGGGTTCATCTTCCAGCAGTTCCACCTCGCGGACGGAGTTTCCGCTCTCGACAACGTCGCTGACGGTTTGCTATATGCCGGGGTGGCGCGGCGTGAACGCCGGCGACGGGCGGGTGAGGCATTGGAGCGTGTCGGCCTGGCGGATCGGCTGGAGCACCGATCGAATCAGATGTCGGGCGGGGAGCGGCAGCGGGTCGCCGTGGCCCGCGCCGTGGTCGGGGAGCCGTCGCTGGTGTTGGCCGATGAGCCGACCGGCAACCTTGACACCGCATCAGGGGCAGAGGTTCTTGCGACGTTGCGGAATCTGAACGCCGCCGGCGCCACCGTGGTGATCATCACGCACGACCTGGAGGTCGCGGCCGCCGCGCCACGCCGGATCCACATCCGTGACGGCCTGGTCGTCGCGGATGAGGCCTCCGAGGCCGGCGAGATTGGAGCTCTCTGATGACGGATCGGATCGGCAAAGCACGGCTGACCCCGGCCCGGATGAACCTGGAGGATGTGGCGCGGGTGGGTGTGGCGGGGCTACGGGCCCGGCCCACGCGGGCCGTGCTGTCCGCGTTGGGGATCGCCATCGGCATCGCGACCATGGTGGCGGTGCTGGGCATCTCCTCCTCCAGCCAGGCTCGCGTCATGGAGACCCTGGATGAGCTGGGGACGAACATGTTGACCGTCGCCCCCGGCAAGCAGTTCTCCGAGAAGAAAGCCAGGCTGCCGAAGAACGCGGGCCGGATGATCCGGGGCGTGGAGCATGTCGCCATGGCCGGTCAGACCGGTGATACCGGCAAGGCCATCTACCGCAACGATCGCATCCCTTCGACGCGCACCGGTGGCCTTCAGGTCCGCGCCACATCCCTGGATCTGCTGGAGGTCCTGCAGACCCCTGTCCACAGCGGAAGGTGGCACGATGCGGCCACCGCGGCGCAACGCACCGTGGTGCTGGGATCCACGGCCGCCACACGGCTCGCCGCCACCGCCGGAGACTCGGTGTGGATCAACGGTCAGTGGTGGACGGTGATCGGGGTCCTGGCCGAATCGCCACTGGCAAAGGACGTCGACGTGGCCGCGCTGGTCGGCTTCGCCGCGGCGGATGCCTTCCTCGGTTTCGATGGACACCCGACCTTGGTCTACACGAAGATCGCTGAGGAGAAGGTCACGGAGGTCAGGGCGTTGCTGAATCACGCGGCGAACCCGGAGCATCCAGAAGAGGTCACGGTCAGCCGCCCCTCCGACGCTCTGGAGGCGAGGGCCGCGGTGGCGGGGGCATTCACCAGCCTGTTGCTTGGTGTCGGCGGCGTGGCCCTGCTGGTGGGCGGGGTCGGCATCGCCAACACGATGATCATCTCGGTACTGGAGCGGCGTCGTGAGATCGGCCTGCGTCGCGCGCTCGGGGCCACCACCGCCCAGGTTCGCATCCAGTTTCTCGCCGAATCCCTGATTTTGGCCGGGGCGGGCGGGCTCACCGGCTCGCTGTTGGGAGTGGTCGGCACCATCGGGTTCGCGCTGACACAAGGGTTGCCGCCGGTCGTGCCCACGTGGGTGATCGGCGGCGGACTCGGCGCCACACTCGCCGTCGGCGCCATCGCCGGACTCTACCCGGCGATGCGGGCCGCTCGGATGTCGCCGACGCTGGCCCTGTCCGCCTGAGACGTACCATGACGACCGACATCCGGGAGCATCGAACATGCGCGTGCTGGTTGCCGAAGATGAGAAAGGCCTGGCCGACATCATCGGCACCGGGCTGCGCAAGGCCCGGATGGCCGTGGACGTCGTCTATGACGGGGACGCGGCCCTGGAACGGGCGATGACCAATGAATACGACGTGATCGTGCTCGATCGGGACTTACCCGAGATCCACGGTGACGATGTCTGCCGGAGGCTGATGGAGGCGCAGGTCCCCGCACGGATCATCATGCTCACCGCCGCGGGTGACCTGTGGTCGAAGGTGGAGGGGCTGAGCCTGGGTTCTGACGATTACCTCGCCAAGCCCTTCGACTTTCCCGAGCTCGTCGCCCGGATCCGAGCCCTGGCACGGCGGGTGCCGACCCGGCTCCAGCCGGTTCTGCAGATGGCGGGCATCACCCTGGACCCCGCCTACCACGAAGTGCATCGCAACGGGCGCTACGTGGCTCTGAGCCCCAAGGAGTTCACGGTGCTGGAGGTCTTCATGCGGTCGGGCGGAAGCGTCGTCAGTGTCGAGGATCTGCTGGAGAAGGCATGGGACGAGAACGTCGACTACTTCACCAACTCCGTGCGGGTAACGGTGGCGACGCTGCGCAAGAAGCTGGGACCGCCACCGGTAATTCAAACCGTGATCGGAGCGGGCTACCGTCTCGTCGACCCTGGCCACGGAGCACCGTCAGGGTCCGGCTGACCGCGCTCTATGCCAGCCCCTTCCTCATCATGGCCGTGGTCATGCTGCTCGCGGTGAACCTGCTGCTCAGCAGCGCGCTTGGGGTGAGCGTCTCCGTCTCGGGCCGAGCACCTCAGCCCTCGACCGCCGGGGCGCCGACCCGGGGCGAAGTCGACCAGGAAGCGGTGTTCCAAGGCGACCTTCAGCTGCAGTATGAACTCCTGAGGTACCAATGGGCCGCCACCGCGATCATCATCGCTGTCCTGACGGTGGTCTCCGTAATCCTGGGCTGGTGGCTGGCCGGACGCGTCCTGCGCCCGATTCGCAACGTCACCTCCACGGCCCGCCGGCTGTCCCTGTCCAACCTCCATCAGCGGATCGCGATGCAGGGCCCCGACGATGAGCTCAAGGAGCTCGCCGACACCTTCGATGACATGCTCGACCGGCTCGAGCGCTCGACCGATGCTCAGCGCCGGTTCGCCGCCAACGCCTCCCATGAGCTCAAGACACCCCTGGCGCTGGACCGGGCGCTGCTGCAGGTGGCGTTCGGCGAACTTCCCGAGGAGCTGCTGGAGGCCCGGGATGAACTCCTCGCCTCCAACAGCCGCCAGCATCGGCTCATCGACGGACTCCTGATGCTGGCCGCGGCAGAACACACGCTGACCAACGCAGAGCCCGTCGATCTGGCCGACCTGGCCCGGCGTGTCCTCTGCGAGCACCCCGGCGCGACGGTGGACCTGTCACCGGCCCTCACCTCCGGCGATCCCGTTCTGGTGGAGCGGTTGATCGCGAATCTCGTGGAGAACGCCGAGAAGTACAACGACCAGCGTAGGTTCATCGCCGTCCGGACCGGAACGGGCAATGGAGGCGCGGTCCTCACCGTGGAGAACACCGGGCAGGAGATCGCCCACGAGGTGGTGTCATCGCTGTTCGAGCCGTTCCGGCGCCTCACCAGCGACCGTACCGAGTCGGTGTCCGGCGCGGGCCTCGGCCTGTCGATCGTGGCCGCCATCACACGCGTCCACGGAGGCACGATCGATGCCGTCCCCCGCACCGGCGGCGGCCTCGCCGTGACGGTACGACTCCCGGACATGGGGTCAGTGTTGAAAGCGCAGCTAAGGTTCTCAACGGGCGGCCGGGGGTAAAGCAACGCAGCGACTCCACCCATGTGATCAGTTGCCGTGCGGGACCTGAATCGGCTCGAGCTGGCCGGAAACCGAGACTTTTCGTTCCGTTGCTCGAATCGCGCCCCGGCTCATCCCCGACCCGGACGCCGTCCGCGCTGTCTGGGACGACGCCGCCGCCGCGCCCAACTGGGCCGGCCCGGCGCTCTGGCTCCACGGCGACCTGCATCCGGCCAACGTCCTCACCGCGGACGGCACCATCTGCGGCGTGATCGACTTCGGCGATCTGTTCGCCGGCGATCCGGCCTGCGACCTCGCCGCCGCGTGGATTCTGCTGCCGGACGACACCGCCGACCTCTTCCACGCCGCCTACCAGCCGGCACCGGACGCCGCGGCCCTGCGCCGTGCCCGCGGATGGGCAGTGCTCCGTGCCCTCAGCGGCCTCCTCATCGGCGAAGCCGGCGTCCGCGGCCGCCCAGGCGGCAAGCCCACCTGGGGCCCACCCGCCCACGCCGCGTTGCGGCGCCTCATCGCAACGGCCCATCGCTGATCGATCGCCTCTCCACGCGCTCGAATGCCTTCGCGCCGGACCTCACCATGCTCGGCATGCTGGGGTCTACTTGCCTGAGGTGTCTGACAGACCTCCAAGCGGCTGACCAGCCAGTTCGCTTGACAACCCCAGATAGCCTGCGAAGTCGGCCTTGGAGTCCATGGCTTTGCGGGTGCTGGCGCCACCGCTTGGGCGGAGCGGGATGCCCAGGTCATGGGCTCGGCGGGTGATGTAGGTGGTGCTGGTGCCCTTCTCACGTGCGATATCCGCTAGTGTCCGGCGGCGTGTGACGTACTGGTCGTATAGCCAGTCTGGGTCGATGGCGTTGTGGTGTTTGAAGTAGCGGCCGACCTTGCGTAGCTCGATGCCGTACTCCGCTGCGAGTCTGGTTACGGTGGTTTTCGATACGCCGATGTCGAGCGCGATGGTGCGCGCAGACTGATGTTCGTCGAGGTAGCGGCGGCGAAATTCCTTCTCCGTAAGTACTTGGCGGGCGGCGTGGCTTACTTGGCCAAGGGCACGGGCCTGGGCCGCGGTGAGCGGCGCAGCCGGGATCGGGTGTTCCTCCAGAACGAGACGCACGGCCTCGATGCTGGTGCCGAGAGTCTGGGCGGCCGATCCGGCTGGGTAACGGCGTCCGCGAGTCAACTCGTGCAGGCGATCGATGTCGATGGTGGACGGGTCAGTGCCGGGCAGGTCGAGACCGTCGAGTAGGCCGAGCGGTGGGCACCAGACCACCGGTTCGCTCCGCAGTTCACGTCCAGGGAGATGGTGTGCGGGTGATCAAGCCTTGGACTGGTACGGGTGAGATCCATGTGACAAGAGACGGCCACTCCGTAATCCTTCGATTCGCTCATATCAACACGAAGGGGACGAAGTGGCCGTCAATGACA
>NZ_JBQQBQ010000092.1:0-29592 GCF_052245915.1 Nonomuraea sp. 10N515B | reverse complement strand
ACGGAGTCGACCGGCTCCTGGACGAGGTGGGCGCCGAACTGCGGGAGCGGCGGTATCGGCCGCTGCCGGCACGGAGAGTGTTGATCCCCAAGCCGGGGCTGAAGGATCAGTATCGCCCGCTGTCGATCCCTGCTGTTCGTGATCGGATCGTGCAGGCGGCCGTGAAGATCGTGCTCGAGCCGGTCTTCGAGGCCGATATGGCCGACTGCTCCTTCGGGTTCCGCCCGAGACGGTCGGCGCACGACGCCCTGCAGGTACTCGTGGACGAGTGCGAGCGGGGCCGCCGGTGGGTGGTCGAGACGGACATCGCCGACTGCTTTTCGGCGATTCCGCACCAGAAATTGATGCACGCGATCGAGGAACGCGTCTGCGATCAGTCTGTGCTCACGCTGCTGCGCGCGATCCTGCGCGCGGGGGCCATGGAGGACGGGCAGGTGCGGCGGCCGGTCACCGGAACCCCGCAGGGCGGTCCGGTCTCACCCTTGCTCTGCAACGTCTACCTGCACCGAGTGGATCGGGCGTGGGACGACGCCGATGGGGCGATGGTGCGGTTCGCCGACGATGTGGTCGTGATGTGCTGGTCGCGCAGCCAGGCCGAACGGGCGTTGGCCCGGTTGGTCGAGCTGCTGGCCGCGCTCGGCCTGGAGCCGAAGGCGGCCAAGACCCGCATCATCCACCTGGAAGTTGGTGGTGACGGCTTTGATTTTCTGGGCTTTCATCACCGCCTGGTGCGCTCCCGGGGAGACTGGGGCAAGCCGAAGGTGACGTTCCTGGCTCGCTGGCCCGCGGACAAGGCCATGCAGCACGCCCGCGACCGGATCCGGGAGATCACCTCCCGGCGCTGGATGCTGTTGTGGCCGGAGGCGATCGTGGACAGGCTGAACGCCTTCCTCCGCGGTTGGGCCGCCTATTTCCGCTACGGACACTCGGCCCAGCGCCTCAGCAAGATCAGACGATATGCGCAGTGGCGGCTGGCGCACTTCATGCGCCGACGGCACCGCCGCAGCATGGCGTTCGGCTGGCAGGTATTGCTCAACTCCCGGACGCCGGACCTCGGGCTGATCAGCTTGTATGGAATCACTGTCGCACCCAGGGCGGGCAAGCCCTGGCGGGTGAGGCCGAATGCCGACGGTGAACGACGTCGGTGAGCCGGGTGCGGGAGAACCGCACGCCCGGTTCGATGCGGCGAGAGCTGGAAACGGAGCCACGAACCTGGCCATGGTCATCGGGGAGAGCACAGCCGACCGGGAAACCGGCGGAAGAAAGGCCCCGAGCCCTACCGCCAGGAGACGTCACCGCGCCAGCTCCCGACCCTACGTCTGGCTAGGTCTTTCCCTGGCGGACGGCGTCGGTGTAGGCGGCGAGGTGGATGATCTTGATGGCCGATGCCACGGGGGGCGAGGCGGTCGGCATGGTGGCTGATGCCCTGCGTCACCAGCGCGACGTTGTCGGGATGAGCGCGGATGTAGGCGAGTACGGCCTCTGCGTCCGTTAGGTCGGCGGGGGCGGCGGTCATCGGGGCCGCCAGCAGGGGGGCCAGGAGCATGGCGACGATGGTTTGCATATAGCAGTCCAACCTTTCGAGATGATCGGTCAGTTACTGCGTTCAGCCGCGAGGGGTGCCCTCGGTGATCTGCCGGAGTATGGACGTGTAGCTCTGGAAGGCGTCGCGGCCGCCAGATGTGCATCGGTGTTCTGTGCGCCTACTTACGCATGCCGTCCGGCCCAAAACCTGAAGAAACCGACCTTGCCGCCCTGGCCGCGTGCCGGCGAGAACCCGTGGCTGGCCGTCAAGATGGCTCTCACCCACCAGACCGTACGGCTCGGCGGTCCGGACGGCGCCCGATTGCGCCTCCACACGCTCCCCCGGGTCGAGTCGTGAACGCTCATCTCCAGGCGCTGGCCGACGCCGAGCCGACACCCTTCTGGCTCGACGACCCCGACCGCCCCGGCGCACTGCCCGCACTCACCGGTGAGCAGCGGTGCGATCTGGCCGTGGTCGGTGGCGGCTACAGCGGCCTGTGGACCACCCTGCTGGCCAAGGAGCGCGACCCCTCGCTCGACGTCGTCGTAGTCGAGGCCCGCGAGATCGGCTGGGCCGCCTCGGGCCGCAAGGGAGGCTTCTGCTCTGCCAGCCTCACCCACGGCCTGGACAACGGCCTGGCCCGCTGGCCCGGCGAGATGGAGACCCTGGAACGACTCGGCCGCGACAACCTCAAGCGGGCCGATCACTTCTTCGCCACGTTCCCGCAGCCGGAGGACCTGCGCTTCACCCACGCCTGGGGCGGCGTGATCGACACCTGCAGCCGCTTCTCCGTCTTCTTTGGCACCGCGTACGGCGGCAGGGTCGCCTATGCGCTGGGCTTCACCGGCCTGGGCGTGGGCGCCACCCGTTTCGGCGCCGAAGTCATGCTCGACAAACTCTCCGGAAAGCCCATCGAACGCACCGAACTGTCCCTCGTCCGCAGCAAGCCCCTCCCCTTCCCACCCGACCCGGCCCGCTCGCTCGGTATCCACCTCACCCAACGAGCATTGGACCGCGCCGATCGCAACGCCGGCCGCCGCGGCCCGTGGCTCAGAGCCCTCGACGCTCTCGGCATGGGCTTCGGAAGCTGAAGCGATCACATTCCCCGCGCTCGTCAGCTCGTTCAGATGCCGGGTGCGGGAGTGTTGCCGAGGCCCATCAAGCCTCGAAAGCCACAGGCCTGCCCTGGCCGTGGTCGGGGACGGGCACGGGCCGGTCGCGAACCATGTCGTTCCCGCCTACGTCCAACCCTTCATGATCCATGTGACCCTCTGCCTGGCGCTGGCCCTGTCCCCGGCGACCGTGACCGAGATTCCGAAGAACTTCCTGCTCATGGAGCGCGACGCGCGCAGGCCTCTGAGCCCTGAGCAGGCCAATGAAATGGGTTACAAGATCAGCGGCAAGCTCACCAGGCCGTTGGAGCTGAACCCTTGTCGGCACCGGCGTGCCGTCGATGGCGGCCGGCTGGCGGCTCGCACGATCACGCTCTGGACCAGCGGCCCCAGCAGCTCCTCGGAACAGCTCGTCGTCTACAAGAGCCCGCGTGCCGCCCATGCCGCGCTCACTCGTCTGCGCGCCGAGGTCACGCGGTGCGCGCGCAAGGGCAACCCGTCGGTGCCCAAACTCTCGATCCGATGGCGGACGAGCAAGGCCAAGGCGGGCGATGAGGCCCTGGGCATGGGCTACCAGACCTGGCAGGACGGCAGCGTGAACGTGACGATCACCGGTATCGTCGCGCGCAGGGGCAGCGCACTGATGATCTACACAACCGATGAGGGAGCGTACAACCCCGGTGGCCTGACCAAGAAAGCCAGGAAGATGGCGACCAAGGTGTGCACTTTGCCCGGCGTGTGCTGATCTTGCCGCATCAATCCAGCGGGCGGCCTGGGAACGCCTGGCGCCGAGCATGGCACGGAACGGCTCGGACACGCGGAACAGCGTGCCGAATGTGATCGTGCCACGGTAGGCGCACGTCTTCTTGATCGCACGGTCGTCGTCGTGGACCGCCGTGCCCGCTCGGTTGACGGTCGCCGTCTTGACCAGGTGCTTGATGCTCTCGAGGGTCGAAGACGTCCGTGCGGACGAGGAGCCGCAGCCGGCGCAGGACCTCGCGGGGTTGCGACGTCAGGAGGGTGGCGAGAAAGGCCCGGTCCGCTGGGCGAATCTCACCTTGCTGTCGGTGCCGAGCTGCTGTTCAAGAACGGTGGCCTGGGAGCTCAGCGACGCCATCGGGCAGATGTACGAGGAACATGGGCCGCGGGCGTAGCTTCTGGAACACGAAAGAAGCCCTCCCCCTCCGAGGGGGACGAGGGCTTCAGATTCCAGGCCAGCGGCCCCTCGACACTACATCGGCTCGACGCGGCCCCCGGATCACCAGCGGCCGGCCGCGATCGTCCCGAGGGTCCGCGACGGGCGTGACCTTCCGCTGCGACGAGAACCAAGCCCACGCGAAGTACACGGCATCGAGCAGCTGCTCGCCCGTCTCTGTCAGCTCCCACTCCGGTGGGATCCAGCCGAGCGCGACCGCGAGCCGCGTGATGCCCATGAGCACTAAGCTTGCGATTAGTTGGTCTTCGACAACGCCACCGACGTGGCAACAGTGCGGGCCTGATGTCTGGCCACCAGCGCCACCCGCGTCGTGATCACCACCCGCAACCGCGCGTTCCTGCGCTTGTTGGCGCCGGTCGAGGTCGAGGTGTTCACCCCCGCCCTAGCGCAGGCTTTTCCTGCACCGGCGCACCGGCCTGGACGACCCCGTCGCCGCCGCCGGCCTGGCCGATGACCTCGGGCATCTGCCGCTGGCCTTGGACCAGGCCGCCACAGTGATCGCCCGACTGCGGCTGTCCTACGATGTCTATCGGGCTCTGTTGCGCGACTTCCCGGTCGCCGAGTATCTGGCCGCCCAGCCTGGTGATCCCTATCTGGTCGGTGCCGCCGAGGCGATCTTGTTGTCGATCACCCAGGCGGAGGCCACCGTCCCGGACGCCGCCGGGTTGCTGCCGCTGCTGTAGGTGCTGTCCCCGGCTGGTATCCCGCTAGCCGTTCTGCACGCCCTCACCGCCAGCACGGGGCTGGAGGCGGTGCGCGTCCGGCAACTGCTCGCCGACCTGGCCGACACCTCACTGATCACCTTCAGCGAGGACGGCACCTCGATCTTGATGCACCGGCTCGTGCAACGCGTGCCCCGTGAACGCGCCGCCCACCAGGGCACCCTGGACACCGTGCTGGGTCAAGCCGTCGAGCTCCTGCACGCCTTCGACAACGCTCTGCCTGATGGCGCGGCATCCACCGCCACCCCGACTTGCACGCCGCCGTACTGAAAGCCTCCGCCGAAGCACTCACACAGCCGTCCCCGGCGGCCATCACCATCAGCCGCCGCTCCGTCCTGGCCGAGAACGCCAACCTTCACGAGCACAATTCATCGCCGCTTTCCGGTCAACGCGAGACCTGCTTGAAGTAGTTGGCGGCCTCCCAGCGCGCGACCTCCTTGCCGAGTCGCGCGCCCTGCACGTCCGCGGCACGGAAGTGAACACCGCCCCACACGCGCGAGTCGATCACCTCGTCGAGCGCCTGGGAGAAAATCGCCTTCGAACGGCTGGTCACCCGCTTCCCCGATCTGGCCTTGGACGGCGACGTCGAGTGGAACGGCCGCATCAACCTGCGCGGCCCCGCGCACCTTCCGGTGTCAGTACGGCGGCGACAATCGCTATGAGAGGGCCAACAGGATCGGGGCTTGCCTAGCGGGTCCGATTCACACCCGTCTCGTAGGCGAAGATCACGGCTTGGATGCGGTCACGAAGGCCGAGCTTCATCAAGATGCGCTTGACATGGGTTCTGATCGTCGATTCCTCCACGACGAGTGCGGCGGCGATCTCACGGTTCGACAGGCCGGTGGCGATGAGTTTGAGCACTTCCCGCTCTCGCGGTGTCAGCTCTTCGAATCTGGCCCGACCGGCCAGGTCGGGTGTGGGCTGCTGGGCCATCCGGTCGACCACCCGGCGGGTGACCGACGGTGAGAGCAGCGAGTCGCCGGCGGCAATCGTGTGCACCGCGGCGATCAGTTCCTCGGGCCGGGTGCGCTTGAGCAGGAAGCCGGAGGCGCCGGCGCGCAGCGCGCCGAAGATGTAGTCGTCCTGCTCGAAGGTGGTGAGGACCAGGACTCTTGTCGTCGGTGCCACCTTCGACAGCTGGCGGGTCGCGGCGATCCCGTCGAGGTCGGGCATGCGAACGTCCATCAGCACGACGTCCGGCGCCAGGCGGCACGCGCGTTCAACGGCCTGCCGTCCGGTCGAGGCCTGGCCGATGATCTCGATGGTGGGGTCGGCGGTGAGCAGTTCGACGAGCCCGGCCCGCATCAGGTCGTCGTCGTCGGCGATCAGCACCCGGGTCACGAGCGGTGAGTTGTGTAGGGGATCCGGGCGCGGAGGCGGAACCTGCCGCCGGCACTCTCGGTGTCGAGGCTGCCGCCGAGCAGGGTGGCGCGCTGGTGCATGCCGACCAGGCCGTGCCCCCCGCCGGAGCGTGGGGGACAGTTGGCGAGGGCACGGTTGGTGACAGTGAGCTGCAGCGCCGCGTCCTCGAAGGCGAGCTCGATGCGGGCGTTGCCCGTTCCGTGGCGGGCCGCGTTGGTGAGCGCCTCCTGCAGGATGCGGTAGGCGGCCTGGTCGGCGGCGCCGCCGAGCGGTCGTGGCACGCCGGTGGTGTCGACCGTCGCGGCGTGGTGGGTGATCAGCGTGTCGAGGGAGGCCAGCCCTGGCTGGGCCTCAACATCTCCGTATCCGGGGCCGTCCTCGCGCAGGGTGGTGACGATGTGGTCGATCTCCTCGACCGTCTGCCTGGCCAGCTCCTCGATCGCCACCAGTGCCGGCAGGGAGCGGTCCGGGTCTTGAGGGTGGCGCAGCCGGGCGGCTCCGGCGCGCACCGCGATCACGCTGATCGCGTGGCCGGCGGAGTCGTGCAGGTCTCGGGCGATCCTGGTGCGTTCCTCGGCCACAGCCAGCAGTCGCTCGCGCTCCACCCCCTGCTCGGTGCGCAGGGCGCGGATCCTCAGCTCGGCGATCTGCTCACGTCGCAGCCGTGTCCGCTCGCCGGCGAACCAGGCCACGGCGCAGGCCAGGCCGTTGTGCAGCAGCTCAGTTGCCGCAAAGCCCCCGGGCATGAGGATGCTCGCGGCCAGGAACCCCACGAGCAGTCCGGCCACGATGGTGGTGGCGCGCCGGGTCCACGGGCTTTCCCGGTCGCGGCTCGCGGCCAGCAGGTAGAGGGCGGCGACGGGTCCGAGGAGCAGGTCGAGCGGATAGTCCAGGCCGATCATCAGCACGTTCGCCGCCAACGTCGCCGCGAACACGCCCAGCGGGAATCGCCTCCAGGCGATCAGCGGGATGGTCGAGCATGCCGTGAGCGCGACGCCGAGCAGATCGAACGTTCCCGATCCTGAACCGTCCGATCCCGTACGCAGAGTGTCGATGCCGCCATGGGAGAGCAGCGCCAGCGAAGCGGCCAGCATGACGGCCGCGAGCGCGGCGTCCAGGGGCACGCCCGAGCTGGACCGGGCCGAGAACAGGCGTTGGGCCAAGGCGCTTGTTGACACAGTAGGAGGGTATCGGCGCGAGCACCGCCGCGAATCGCCCTGGAGGGTGATCCCTGTCCACTGGATGGGGACCCCGAGGTTCCCCTCCCGAGGTGTATCGCCTCACCTCCAGCGTCCGTAACTTCGCACCCCAGAACACAAGTCAGGCGAGAGGGACATCACATGAGCGGCGACGGCAACCACGAACCGGCCACCCGGCATACCGCGATGGGCGAAGGTCATGGGGATCATCGTGGCCGTCGTGGCGCTGCTGGCCGTCGCCATGATGCTCATCGGTGGCGTTGGAGGCCACGGCCCCAGCCGTCATGGCTTGGGCGGCTCGCCTGAGCCGGCGCGAGCTCCCAGCGGTCACGTCCCGCCCTCAGGCGCCCACGGATGAACGGCCGACCGACTCGATACGAAGGAAATGACGAAGTGGAACACGTGATACAGGTCCGAGACGTCGTCAAGGCCTACCCGCTGGGGACGGATGAGGTCATCGCAGTCGATCACCTCACCTTCGACATCGCACAGGGCGAGTTCGTCGCGATCGTGGGCCGTTCGGGCAGCGGCAAGACGACCCTGCTGAATCTGCTGGCCGGGATCGACCGGCCCACCTCCGGGACGGTCCGCGCCGCCGGCGCCGATCTCGGGTCGCTGTCGGAGTCCGGGCTGGCCGCCTGGCGCGGACGCAACGTCGGGCTGGTCTTCCAGTTCTTCCAGCTCCTACCGACGCTCACCGTCGCCGAGAACGTGATGCTGCCGATGGACTTCGCCAAGAAGATCCGCCCCGATCTGCGCCGCGAGCGGGCACAACAGCTGCTGGAGCGGGTCGGCATCGGTGAGCAGGCCGACAAGCTGCCCGCTACCCTGTCCGGCGGCCAGCAGCAACGCGCCGCCATCGCCCGTGCGCTGTCCAACGATCCGCCGCTGCTGCTGGCCGACGAGCCCACCGGCAACCTCGACTCCCACACCGCCGACGCCGTGCTGCGCTTGTTCTCCGATCTGAACACCGAGGGACGCACCATCGTCGTCGTATCTCACGAACGCGACATCAGATCCGTCGTCAGCCGGGAGATCACCCTGGTGGACGGCCGCGTCGTCACCGACGAGGAGGCGGTGACCACGTGAGCAGCCTGCTGACCATCAAACTACGCAGGGACCTGCGGGCGTCCTGGCCCCGATTCGTGATGATGGTGATCGCGATCGCGGTCAGTCTGACGGTGTTCGGGGGCATGCTGGCTGCCTGGGCCTCTATCGGCAGGGAGACCAGCGGCGCGTACATGAGCACCGCGCCGGCCTCGGCGACAATCGTGCTCGAGCAGGGCATCACCACCGAGCAGATGGCGGCGATCGCGACCCGGGCACGTCAGCGGCCGGGCGTCCTGGAGGCGACCGGGCGCACCCAGTTCAACACTGAGGTCGAGGTCAACGGCCGTCCGCGGGACATCCCGCTGCAGGTATTCGCCGCGGCGCCGGACGACCCCATGCGGATGGTGAGGTTCGATGTACAAAACAAGGAAGGCACTTGGCCACTGCCGCCCGGGGACATCTTGGTCAGACCCGACACCCTCACCCTGCTGAACATGGCGGTCGGCGACACCCTCACCGTCAAGACGCCGAGCGGCCAAAGTGCGCGCCTGCGGGTGGCGGGTACCGTGTACGACCCCAGCCTCGCCCCCTCACCCCAGCAGCAGACAGGCAACGGCTACCTGTCCACGGCGGCGCTTTCCACATCCGGACAGCCGGTCCTGCTGGACCAGTTGAAGATCCAGGTCGCCGAGCCGGGACAGAAGGAGCCGAGCCGGGACCGCGACGCGGTGGTGGCCGTCGCGGGCGACGTCGGCGAATGGTTGCAGCGCGAACAGGGTTTGACGATCCGTGAGATTCAGGTTCCCGAGCCCTATGCGCACCCTCACCAATTTCAGGCCGACGTCCTGCTCCTGTCACTGCTCGCCGGCGGGACGGCGGCCCTGCTGCTGTCCACGATTCTGGTCGCGAACATGCTCAACAACCTGTTCACCCAGCAGATACCACAGATCGGCATCATGAAGGCGATCGGTGCGCAATCCGGCCGCATCGGGCGCCTATACCTGACCATGACGCTGCTGGTGGCCGCGGCGGCAACCCTGCTCGCGCTGGGCCCCGCCATCCTGATCGGCCAGAAGGGGCTCGAAGCGCTCCTCGGGATGCTCGGCATCCAGGCACAGAGCCTCGCGGCTCCCTGGTGGGCATACACGACGATCATCGCTGCCGGCCTCGGCCTGCCGCCGTTGATGGCCCTCCTACCGCTGGTCAACGCCAGCCGCACCACCGTACGAGCAGCGCTGGACCACCATGGGCTCGGCTCCAACCCGAGCGCGGCGACCGGTGTCCTAGCCCCGGCTGAGCCGCCTGCGCCGCCTGGACCGTGGCCTACTCATGGCGCTGCGCAACACCATCCGGCGCCCCGCCCGGTTCTGGCTGTCGGTCGGCCTGCTGGCCAGCGCCGGCACGGTGTTCGTCGCCGGACTGTCCCTGAACTCCGGCACCCAGGCGGTAGAAGAGCAGAAAAAGGCGCAGCGCTACTGGGACGTCGAGGTGCAACTGGCCGGCCAGGCCCAGCAGGATGCGGTCACCAGCGCTGTGCAGCGAGTACCCAAGGTCAGCCAAGTCGAGGCCTGGACCCGCACCCAGGTCGGTGTCGCCGGGCCAAGACAGTTCCCCCTCACCCGCACCTATCCCGACCAAGGCCACGGCAGCATCGCCCTGACCACGGTGCCGTCAGGCTCCAGGCGCCCACCGCCCAACCTGCTCCAAGGCCGCTGGCTCAACCCACAGGAAACCGGCGCGGTCGTGCTCAGCCAGATCACCCGGAACAACACTGTCCCCGGCCTCGGCGCCGGCGACACCGTGCGACTGTTCATCGAGGGCAAACCCACCACCTGGCGCATCATCGGCATCCTCGAGGAGAGGGATGACAGTGGTGGCGGCGTCTACACCACGGCCGAGGGCTTCGCCGCCGCGTCGGGGCAGCCACAAGGAGTGACCAGCTGCGCGTCATCACCGACAACCACGACGAGCAGACCCGCCAAGCGGTCGCCGACGCCGTATCCATAACACTCGCCGACGCCGGGATCAACGTGGGGCTCGCGGCATCGATCAGCCGCAGCGAGGCCGCCTCCGCGGGTCACATGGGCCCCATCCTGCTGGTTCTCCTAGGGATCGCCCTGCCCCTGGGCGTGGTCGGTGTCATCGGGCTGGCCTCCACGATGAGCGCCAACATCCTCGATCGCACCCGGGAGTTCGGTGTCATGCACGCCATCGGCGCCCGCCCCAAGACCGTCCGCCGCATCGTCGTCGCAGAAGGCATCTTCCTGGCCCTCACCAGCTGCCTGGTGGCGGTCATCCCGGCCCTCGCTCTCACCGCGGTCCTCGGCGCCGGGCTCGGCAACCTCTTCATGTACGCGCCGCTCCCCTTCCGGGTCTCCATGCCCGCCGCCGGAATCTGGATCGCCCTCGTCATCCTCGGCGCCGCACTCGCCACCGACGCGGCAGCGACCCGCGCTTCCCGCATCACCGTCCGCGAAGCCCTCGCCCAGATCTGACCCCCACACCAACGCGAGTTCGCAAGCGCGATGGAGAGCGCGTCTCTTCCAGATCGGAGGCGCGTTCTCCTCCCTGCACAGCACCGCGATCGCCGATGCACGGCATAGCCGGGGCACCTTGACGATGACCCTGGAGACCGCAATGAAGGCCAACCACACGAAAGACATCTCGACGGCCGCACAGTCCCGGGCGCTGGCGATCGCCGGGATCGTCGGCCCGGTTCTGTTCACCGTCGGCGTCTTGGTCCAGCAGTTCTACCGGCGCGATGCATACGACCCGAACGCGCAAATGGTCAGCGACCTTACGGCCAGCCCCTTCGGGTGGGTCCAGCAGGTGAACTTCATCGTGACCGGGATGCTGGTCATCGCGTTCGCGGCAGGGCTTCAACGCGGCGTCCAGCCACGACAGCCACGGCGAGCAGCGCCCAGACCGGGCCCCGCTCCCTGTGGCCGGCTCCACCCCGCCCACGAACCAGCCACCGCACCCCGACCTGGGCCCGCTCCTGCCGCCCGCCGGTCCCATCCCACACCAGCAGACTCGATGACATCCGGGCCATCATGGGCACCGATCCCAGCCGCGGTTGGACCACCACCGAACTCGCCACGCTCCTCCGGCTGGACAGTGCCTCTCCACCGGCCTGCACCAGTGGGCCAAACGGGCTCTACGCACTACGGTGGATTTTGTGATCAAGCGGCTACCGGCTGTGCCGATGCCGCGGTGACGATGTGTAGCTGCCGCTCCTCGACCTCTCCGAGGAGATTGAGGTGGCGAGAGGGCGGTTGATCGGCTGGGACGGTAGCCGGTGTGGGCGTCGCGACCGAGGTCGCCGTTGCGGGAGATGATTGGCGTCGCGCGGTGAGCCAGACTGGGCGGGTGCCACGCGAGGCGGTGTAGCGGGATCGGCGCGGCGGCCCGCGCCGCCAAGCCAAGGGCAATCACGGCCGGTCCCTGCTCAGTGACGCCGACAAGGTCTTGCTCACCGTCGTCTACCAGCGGCAGATCTGCTCTCAGCGGGTCTTGTCCGAGATGATCGAGGTCAACACCTACTCCATCGGCACGGCGATCGCTGAAACCGCCAAGCTCCTGGCCGAGCACAAGCACACGACCGACCCCACCGTCCTGCGCTTTACCAGCGTGGCCGCCCTCCGGACCTTTCTGGACAGCGACACCATGCCGGCCCGGCCGAACCGACTGGCCGCCCTCGGCGATCCGGCGCTGACCGGCATGCATCGACCTGAGCTGGAACGGCTGATCAAGCGATTGTCGAAGCGCCAGGCCGCCGAGGCTGAGCGGCGAAGGCATCTCCAGCGCGGCGGAGATCGACAGCCGACAGCTCGCGGCGGTGTCTTCAACGAGAAGATCACCGACGCCGAGCGCGTCCTCGCGGTCATACTCGGCCTGCGCAACGTCTGCAGCTGGGATGTGGTGGCGGAGTTGTTTCAGGTGAGCAGGCGCACCATCGGCAACGCCAGAACATGGGTCCGCCCGCTGCTGGAGCAGGAAAGCCGCCTTCCCGAACGGGCACCCATCCGCTATCGCACGGCGGCCGATCTCCTTGCCAGAGCACCAGCGCGCCGCGAACGCCGACAAGTTGATTCTTACGGCCTCAGTGAGCGCGACACCGCTGCCAGGACGCGTCAGGCAGCGTGGAGGCGATCGCATCGCGCAGCCCGGCATGGCAGTCGGAGATCACCAAGGCGACGCCGGACAGGCCGCGGGCGACCAGGCCGCGCAGGAACGCCAGCCAGCCCGCCCCGTCCTCGGATGAGACGACGTCGATGCCGAGGATCTCCCGATGCCCGTCGGCGTTCACCTCGGTCGCGACCAGGGCGTGCACGTTTACCGTCCGCCCGCCCTCGCGCACCTTCTGCGTTAGCGCGTCGATCCAGACGAAGGTGTAGGGGCCGGTGGCAGGGAGGGCCAGCGTTCGCCCAGCCGCAGTGCACAGGGTGTGGCCTAGGCTGAGATGCATGATCAAAAGCCGATCCCATGCCTTAGGCGTGATCAGCGTGCTGAGCTGGCTTGTGGTCATCACAGGCCGGTACCTTCTGTGGCTCGAGTACGACGACCGTCACCTCGAGAAGCTCATCCTGATGTCGGCACACGTCGTCGCGGCGATCTCCACGATGGTATGGGTGCTGCTGGCACGTGGCGGCAGTGTCAGAAAATACGTGGCGATTACGGGGATAATCGGACTGACTGTCCTCGTCGCGCTTCTCCCCTGGAACGGCATCTTCGCGCGAACATGGTTCGCGGCACATCACAGCAGCTTCACTGCCCTGGCCGTGCTGGCCGAGGGCAGAAAACTGAAGACGGATATGCCTGAGGGCGGTTGGGTTGAGCTGCCGGGCCGGTTCGACCATCTGGCCCCCGGCCGGAACGCTGCGGAGGATGGTTCCTTCGATTCTCATCCCGGACGTGTTCTCATCCTCGGCCTGTCGCACGACGAGGTGCCGGAGAACTCGTTCCTCTACGTCTACGATCGGCCTGATGCGGCGCGGGTGAACCCATGTGAGCTCAAGGGAACCGGCTTCCAGGCGTATTACCGGTGCACTGGGCTGGGGGCGCGCTGGTGGTGGCTGCAACGCAGGCCGGACTATCTGGACCGCAGATAGTAGCCGCCACCGATGAACACGCTCCGTGACGGGATCATCGAGAGTGAGACAGAGCGCTTTTACAGGCCACGGACACCCTGACACGTCTGCTGGGTCGGTTGGGATGGTTTGTGGCCTGGCTAGGGTGGGTGGTTGTCGGCGTACGGGCCCGATACACAGGCACGTACAAGCAACGTGCAGAGAGGACAAGCGCCGGGCAGTGGCGCGCCCAAGCGCTGATCATGAAGCCTGCCCGTTGGCGTTGATCAAGTAGTGAGCGCAGGTCACGGTGGTGCCAACGGCCGAGCGGTGGCTGGAGCTGTACCGGTTCCGGGCGTTGTTCAACGCGGGTCAGACGATTCTGCACATCGCCGGGGGAGGCGGGGCTGAACTGGCGCACGATGGACAGGTGTCTGGCGGCCGATGATGGTCCCGTGGTACCGCTGGCAGCAGCGGTGACAGCCGAAAGCTTCGATGGCGCTCATTCGGTAGATCGCGGGAATCGATGCGAAACATTGGTCATGATCGATAATGTACCGGGATGAGTGAAGCGTTTCCTCGGCATGTGCTGTGCGTTCTCGGCTCCGGGCTGGCCCTTTCTGAGATGGAACGGATCGCGGCCGGCTTCGGCGGTTTCGTTCTCGACCGTGAGTACTCCGAAGCCGCGCCCGACCCTCGAATGCCGGAGGCGTTCGAGGCCAGTGTGGCGGCGGCCTCGTTCGACGAGGCGGACTGGGCCGCGGTCGAGTCCCACGACACCGTTGGATACTTGCTGTCCGCGCCGATGATGCGGGAGCTGGCGTTCGACACTTCCCGGCGGCTACTGGCGGTGACAGCCGCTCTACTGCGGTCCGGCGTCGCTGCGGTGAAGAACGAGAGCAATGGGCTCGCGCACGGTCGGGACCGCTGGCTCGCGCTGGCCGATCGAGCGGCCGACGCCACGGACGAGGGCCTGGCAGGCGCGCTCGTCGCTGCCTGGGTGAAGCGGCCCATCTACGACGGTCACGTGCTTTACAGCTGCGGCATGCACCTGCTCGGCGCGCCCGAGGTGGAGATCGAGGTCGGCGAGGAGCGTCCGACGGAGGAGGGACTGCTTGAGCTGGTCGCGCACATGGACACGCTGGCGATCTATCTACTGACCGATCCACGCGCGGAGGAGATCGAGGATGGCGCCGGGTTCCGAATGGGCGAGGACGCCCCCCGCTGGTTGCTGCGTACCGGCACATCTGCCCGCTACGACGAGGACGATCTGTTTTTCAACCCGTACGGATACGTCCGGTTGACCCATACCGAGTGATGGACGTCTACCCCGAAGAGTGAACCTCGGCTTCACCGCTGTCTATCTGCAGCAACAAGCCGAATGACCCGACCAGACCCGAGCGTGGAGCTCCGCACGTTCAGTCGTACTTAGCTCTGCGCTGCAGAGCGTACGCCGACAGGGGTGCCAGTGGGGTGGGGTCTGGTGGTCCACCAGAGGATCGCGTCTCGTGGCCGGAGCGGGGTCGGGTGGAGGCTCCGAGTCGGGCTTCAATCTCGTGAAGGCAGGCTTGGAGGTCCCCGTTCGTGATCAGGTCGGCTGATCGGCGGGTGGCGAGGAACTCGGCGAGGGCGATCACTTCGGGGTAGATCGCGGCTTTGGCTGCCGCATGGCGGCTGGGGGTGGTCCTCATCGTGACTATGCGCTGTTCGAAGCGTTCTGCCAGGTAGCGGCCTTGCTTGTGGATGCGGGTGAGGCAGGTCCAGGCCAGGTCGAGGGCGTGGTCGGCGGTGCCCGGATGGCGGCGGCGAAGCCTGGAGTGCCGCCGGTGGGCCGCCGAGACCAAGCTCTGCGCCTGGCTGAGCGTCTCCACCTTCGCCGGCCTGGTCGCCTACGCGCTGGGCCGGACCTGGATCGACCCGGTCGTCGGGTTCGTCATCGCCGCCTTCGCCGTCATGGAGGGCAAGGAGGCCTGGGAAGGCGAACTCGTCGAAGACGACGACGATGACGACGATGACTCGCCCCTGAGCCGCGGCTCAGGGGCGAGCCGCTCGATGAGGAGCGTGAGCTGATGTTGATGAACCGTCGGGAGACCCTGGCCGTCAACAACCGGGCGCGGCGGGCACTGCAACGCTTCTATGAAGTACCACTGCTGGTCAGGATGGGCGGGCGCACCCCGGGCGCACCCCGGGCGCGCACGTGGCGGAGATCGGCTGCGGCAGCGGATACGGCACGAAGCTGGTCCTGGAGCAGTTCGGCGCGGTCCAGCTCGACGCCGTCGACCTGGATCCGGCCATGATCCGCCGGGCGCGCGCCCGGCTGGCCCGCTACGCCGGCCACGTCCGCCTCGCCCAGGGCGATGCCAGCGACCTGCGCGCCGCCTTCGACGCCGGCGACGGCCCCTACGAGGCGATGTTCGATTTCGCCATCATCCACCACATCCCTGACTGGCGGGCGGCGCTGGCCGAGGTCGCCCGCCCGGCGGGGGCCAAATCGGCTTGATGCTCTGACCTAAAGTAACCGCACACTCTGTGCGGTTGAGGCGACACTTTTCATCTAGTTTCATGGCGGCGGAGCAGGTCAGGGCCGGTGGCCTGACTCGCTCCTTGACGTGGCGTCGACCCTTTCGTACGGTTCACGCACCCACATGGAAAGCGTTTTCCCGACGGAGGTCCTCATGCAACGTCTCAGCGCCGCCACTGCCGTACTGGCTCTGGTGGTCAGCGTCCTGGTGAGCGCGGAACCAGCCCTAGCCGCCGAGTCCAGCCCCGTCGGATTCGCCGGCATGAACGGCGGTACGACCGGTGGCGCCAGTGGCTCGACCGTCACGGTCTCCACAGCCTCGGCGCTGGCCAGCGCGCTCAACTCCGGCAGCACCCAGACGATCCGCATCTCCGGCATGATCTCCATCTCCGGGATGTACCGGGTGGCCTCCAACAAGAGCATCCTCGGCGTCGGATCCGGCTCCGGTCTCAACGGTGGCGGGCTGACCATGAACGGCGTCAGCAATATCATCATCCGCAACCTGACCATCCAGAATTCCAGCGACGACGCCATCAACGTTCAGGACGGCTCGCACCACATCTGGATCGACCACAACAACTTCACCCGCGCCTCGGACGGTCTCGTGGACATCCGCCTGGCCTCCGACTTCGTCACCGTCTCGTGGAACCGTTTCTACGGCCACGACAAGACTGCGCTCCTGGGATCGTCCGACAGCAACACCGGCGACATCGGCCACCTGCGCGTGACCTACGTCCACAACTGGTTCGACGGTACCAACCAGCGCCATCCCCGGGTCCGCTTCGGCAATCCGGTGCACGTGCTCAACAACTACTACTCCAACATCGGCAGCTACGGCGTTGCCTCCACCACCAACGCCGGCGTCTACGTCGAGCGCAACTACTTCGAGAACGTCAGCCGCCCCACGTCCCTCCAAGAGGGCTCCTCGCCACAGGGCAACATTAAGCTGCTCAACAACTACCTGGTCAACTCAGGCACGCCCCTGTCGCGCAACGCGAGCAGCGTGGCCACGATCCCGTACTCCTACACCCCGGAGTGCAACTGCTCGGTGAAGTCGACGGTCACCGCGGGCGCTGGCGTGGGCAAGATCGGCCTCTGAGATCCAGTGCTGGCGGGCCTTCCGAATGGCCCGTGCGCCCGCCGGCCCTGCCGCGTCAACTGTTACAGACCTCTCCCGCGGGGGATCATGCTCCCTCGTGGGAGAGAGAGGGCTCGGCGCCGTCGCCGGCCTGCTGCCGGTGCCCCGTAGGGCCCGTAGGCCGAGATCGCCGAGAGCCACCCCCGGCTTGAACGTCGCCCTGATCACCACGAGCCCGCCACGATAATGGGCGGCAAGGCCCGCGCCGCTCGTCCTCAGGTCTACTGCCTGGGTGACCTGAGCGCGGGAGAGCATCTCCCGAGCCAGCTTGGCCCTCATCTCGTCATCGCGCACCGGGCTTCGGCGCTTCCGTCCTCCACCGGCCACTCTCCTGCACTGGCTGGGTTGACTGAGTGGCCGGCGGCAACGACGACGACACGGTCTGTGCTCAGTCGGCGTCCCAGAAGGCGTCCTCGTCCTGCTGAATGGCGGAGAACAGCCACACCTCAGCGATTTTGTCGCCTTCGACCCTCAGCACGTCGACACCGTCCATCGACATCTCAGCGCCGTTGCGCTTGGCGGAGAAGTGGACGGGAAACGCGGCAAGTGCGTCGTTGATCATGGGCTCGCCGGTGATGGCGATGTCGAGCGTCCCCTCGGTGGCGGCCATCTGGGCGCCGATCGCCTCGTTGACCGCGTCGCGGCCACGGTAAGTGCCGGAGAAGCGGTGATTGCCGGGCTGGTGCCACACGATGTCATCGGCGAACAGGCCCGCGACGGCGGCGAAGTCCTTGGCGGCCATCGCGTCGGCGTACTGGCGGGCGACGGCGAGCGTAATGGTGGACCCCATGGTGGATCTTCTCCCTTGTGTTTCAGGTTCGTCCTGGTGCGGCCCTATACTCACCATCGGTAACCATTTACCTCAACGTAACTAATTAGGGAATGTGGCGCATGTCACAGCATCCGGACTTTAATGTGCTCACGGCGACCTGCCCGTCGCGCACGTCGCTGGCCCGCATCGCCAACAAGTGGACGGCGATGGTGGTGATCGCGCTCAGCGCCGGCAGGATGCGCTTCGGCGACTTGCGGACCACGGTCGACGGGATCAGCGGGAAGGTCCTCACCGACACGTTGCGGGACCTGGAACGCGACGGGCTTGTCGCGCGGTACGTGTACGCCGAGATGCCGCCCAGAGTCGAGTACGAACTGACCGCGCTGGGACGCACGCTGCACGAGCCCCTGCAGGCGCTGGGCCGCTGGGCCGAGGAACACATCAAAGAGGTGCTCGCGGCCCGCGAGACCTACGACACCCGCCACTGACTCCTCGAAGCCGCGACGCTGAAGATCCTTTGTGATCCCCATTTGGGGGAACGAGCCGTCCGGACCAGTCCGCATCCGTCCGGGAGAGTCTGGATACGTCCGCCCCTACGGGGTAGTCTGCGCATGATCACAGGCCCGAAGGGGTGGGCGGACGGGTTCAAATCCCACCACCACCGCCGCTAAGTTGGGCCTCCGACCTGCACCAACAGGTCGGAGGCCCTTCGTCTGCCAAGATCATGGGGGCATCAGCCCTCAGCCTTGATCACGCAGACGGTTTCCCGGTGGCGGTGGTCGCTTACCTTCCGACCGGGAAGGAACGCCAGAGACATGGCATCGATCGAACCATGCAAGGGCGTCAAGCGGTGAACGTGGCATCGAATTCGCGCGTCGTCGTTCTCTTGTTATCAACCATGGTGAAGTCCTCCGTTTCGGGTAAGGGCTGGGGCGCCTGGGCCCGTCAGCTCATCTGAGCCAATGGGCCGCCCGGACATCGCCAGCAGAAGCGCCAGGGCGGTGCCGCGCACCTCCGGACCTTCGCCGGCACCGATACTCGCGTCGGTCGCCATCAAGCGCAGTCCGTGTGCTCGTTCTTTGCCTCCGCCGAGCGCCACGCCAGTGCTGAGCTGGTAACGGAGCGCGGTGGCGACGTGTGCGACCGGATAGTCCCGGCTGAGGCCCAGCGGGCGCCGGATGTCTTCTCCGTGTACGAACACTTCGACGAGCCGGGTGGCCTTCGGCACTGGGGCACTGGTGGTCCTGTGGCTCGTCGCGCGGAACGAGGCGAGCGTGAGTTGTGGTTCATCGGTACGCTCCCGCGCGATTCCCGCGGTGTTGTAGCGGTCGAAGTCAAAGCGGGCTGCGGCAAGACGCAGAAGGAAGCCCAGGCGGGTGGTCTTGGCGTCATCTACGAGATGGGCCACAACGTCGTGCACGTCCCAGCCGGGACATAGTGACGGTGTGGCCCACCGTTCGGTGGGGAGTGTCTCCAGGTCCCGGATCAGCGCCGCGCGTTCGGCGTGGACCACCGCCCAAATCTCGTTCACATCTACCCTTCGCTGTGTCAGGAACGCCCAGAGCCCGGCCTCGCGTACGTCCCCGGTTGTTGTCTCGGTCCTGGCGGAGATGTTCCGGGTTCAGCGCTCGTGCAGGACATCCCGCAGCCGGGCAGCGAAGCGATCGGGGTCCTCTGCGAAGCCGGTGTGGTCGCCGGGGAAGGGCGTGGGCTCTAGGCCCAGTGCCGTGGCCAGCGCCCGAGAGGTGCGGTCGCACAGCTGCCCGGTCGAGTCCTCGCCGATGCCGACCATGATGTCGATCGGGGTCGCGCGCAGGACGTCCAGGTCAGGCTGCCATCGGGTGGTGGCCCGCAACTCGTGGGCGAACCAGCGGCGTTCGTCGGCGACGTGCCGCGGATCGCGGTCCCCGCCGAACATCGTCTCCAACGCGCCCTCGGGGATGATGATGGTGGCCTGGGCCATGAACTTTGCCCAGGCCCCGACGACGTCGCCGGCGAGGTATGTGGCGATGATGTCCTCGGTTGTGGCGTGGAGCCGCTCACGATCTGCCAGCAGCACGATCAGCGGGGGTTCGTGGGCGATGACGGTGCGGACCTGCTCGGGATGGCTCTGCGCCAGTGCCAGGGCGGTGACCGCGCCGCCGCTGGAGCCCAGGATCGTGGCCGGTCCGGCGTCCAGATGTGTCAGCAGCCGGGACAGGTCGACCGCGCGCAGCGGCGGGGTGGAATCCTGGCCGGGGTCATCGAGCGGGCTGCGGTTGATGCCGCGCGGATCGGTGGTGAGCACGGTGTGGTCGCAGGCCAGCAGGTCGGCCAGCGGCGCGAAGGAGGTGGCGTCCATCGGGGCGCCGACGAGCGCCACGAGCGGGCCCTGACCGCGTACCTCGTAATACAGGCGTCCGTCCGGGATCTCGATGATGTGGCTGGTGGCGCGGACGGTCGACGACTGGGTCATGGGAGTGAGTCCTTCTGGTCATGGGGTTGGAGTTCCGGCCGGGCAGGTCAGTCATGTCGTGGAACGGGGGCATCGGCTCCACGGCGAGCGTGAGAAGTGGTGGTGTGGGTCCGGATGACTGCGGCGAACAGGGGCGGTGCCGCGGCCGCCACGACCAGGGCCAGGACCGCCGGGATCATCAGGGCCAGCGGTAGCGTCGCCGCCGTGGCGACGTAGCCGATGAGCGCCGGTCCGATCAGGCCTCCGCCGTAGCTGATGGTGGTGACCATGGAGAGCCGTTGAGCGCTCCCGTCGGCGGCTCCGAGCAGGCTGGTCACGATCGGCCACACCACCGCCATTCCGGCACCGGCGAGGCCCCAACCGGCGATGGCGCATGCCACGCGCGTCGACGCGGCCGCGGGTAGTGCGCCCGCCAGCAGCACCAGCCCATATCCGGCGGTGGCGGCGCCGCCGGCCAGCCGGATGGTACGTACGGCGCCGAGCCGGGCGCGTACGGCGTCTGCGACGAAGCGCACCAGCGTCATCGCCGCGAAGAAGACCGTGTACACCAGCGAGCCTGTTGCCGGATCGCCACCGAGCGTCCGGGTGGCGTGCACACCTGCCCAGTCCGTGGCGGCGCCTTCTGTGATGAAGGCGGCGGCACCGACCACCCCAAGGGCGATCATCAGCCCTGGGCGGAGCGGCGCGGACTTCTGTACGGTCCTGCTTTCCGCTCGGGCATCCGGGCTCGGTGGCGTCGGCTGGTCCAGCTTGCCCCCGGCTGCCAGCATGGCCAGAGCCAGCGTGAGGGCACCGGCGGCCATCAGCAGCCGCGCGTCCGTACCGGCACGCAGAGCGGTCGTGACCACCGCGCCGCCCGCCGCCGCACCCAGCGTCCAGGTGCCGTGCATCGTTGCCATGATGGGCCGCGCCAGCGCACGTTCGACGGCCACGGCCTGGACGCTTAATGCCACGTTGAGCACGCCCATTGACATTCCGATGACGGCGGCAGCGATCATCAGCGACTCGACGGAGGCCGCGAGGGCGGGACCCGTCAGTGCGAACGACGCAGCCGGAGCGGCTGCCTTCAGCACGCGCCGCCCGCCCCACCGATCAGCCAGCCATCCGGCAACCGGCATCGCCGCGAGCGCCCCGGCGGCCAGGGCCATCAGGAGGCCGCCCAGCAGCCCTTCACCGAGGTCCAGCCGTGCGTCCGTGGCGGGGAGTGTGGCGCCCCACATCGCATTCAGCACACCGGTCAATCCGTAGTGGACCGTGATCGTGCCTCGTGCGGCCATGACGCCCTCCCTTCCACGGTGGATCTCGTGATGCGATCCTGGCCGACGCCACCGCACAGGGTCCAACACTTGTTCGAGTGATACTTACGCGCCAAGTGTGTTAATCGGGTAGAACGGAGCCGTGCCTGACGACGTGGAGATGCGGCTGCTGCGCAACTTCGTGGCTGTGGCGGAGGAACTGCATTTCAGCCGTGCCGCCCAACGGCTCTTCCTGGCGCAGCAGGTCCTCAGCCGCGACATCCAGCGCCTGGAGGATCGGATGGGCGTCCGGTTGCTGGAGCGCACCACCCGCCGGGTCACGCTCACGTCGTCAGGCAGTCTGCTCCTGGGCCGGGCGCGAGAAATCCTGGCGCTCTACGACTCGACCGTGCTGGACCTGCGCGGCCAGCCACGCTCATTGACCGTCGACGTCGTCGGCTCCGGCCTCACCCCCGCGCTGGTGCTGACGGCGGCGCGTGAGCGGGCTCCAGGCGTGGAGTTCTTCGCCCGCTTCCACACCGGCACCGAGGCAGCTGTGCCGCTGGTGCTGTCCGAACGACTGGATGTCACGTTCGGCCGCGATCCGGGGCTGCTCAAGGAAGTGCGCTACCGCGTTGTCCGGTACGAGCCCTTCGCCGTACTGCTGCCCGAACACCACCCGCTGGCCCGGTTGGACGTCGTGTCACTGGAATCGCTGCGCGGCACCGGGGTGTGCATCCGCGCCGGCAACCACGCGACACCGGGCTGGGAGCACGCGGTGCTCCAGTTGCTGGCGCCCTTCGGGGTCGACCCGGCCAAGGCGCATCCACACGTCCAGGGCGGCGATGAGCTCGGCCAGCACATCCGCGACCGCAACGCCCCCATCCTCACCATGACCACTCAGCCGGCCGTACCCGGCGCTGTCCTGCGTCCGCTCAACGACCCGGTCGCCCTGTTCCCCTGGACGATGGTGTGGCGCGCCGACCTCGATCACCCCGGCCTGCGCGCCCTCCACGAAGCAGTGGACGACTTGACCGCCACACACGACTGGCTCTCGGCACCGGACGACGCCTGGCTCCCCGAACCCGAAGCAAGCCGGTCGACCGGGTCGAGCGCCCCTTCCGGGTACTGCGCATCATCACAAGCCCGAAGGGGGTGGGCGGACGGGTTCAAATCCCACCAATGCCGTTCATGAGAGGGCCTCCAGAGATCTGGGGGCCCTTTCACGTTGTGCTCAGCTCCCACTCGCCCTTCTGATCGGCGAGGCCGCTGTTGAGCGCGAACTGGAACTTGGCGGGCTTGGCCGTCTCCGGCACCTCGAACACGATCACCCCTTTCCTGCTGTCGCCGGTGTTGATCGTGGCCGAGCCGCCGAACGACTGGCCTTCCCGCACGTTCGCGATGATCGACGCTCGATACTGCTGGCCCTCGGCGTCGATCAGGCAGGCCCCGTTCGTCGGCGAGTCGCTGTAGACGGCCTGCCCCTGGTTGGTGAGCATCACCTGGACGGCCACGAACCGCTGGCCGGTCTGCGGCTTGGTGAAGCTGTCGGCCGGGGTCGCGGGGGAGACGACCTGGCTGACGGTGACGGCGACCTTCAGCCCGGGGTCACGGCCCTCCAAGGTGATCGAGTCACCGATCTTGGCCGTCTACGGCTGTGTCTGCGCGGGCTGCTGCTGGGCGGTGCTCTGCTCGGGCGCCGCGGTCTGCTCGGGCGCGGTGCTCTGCTCGGGTGCGCTGCTCTGCTGGGGTGCGGCGCTCGCCGGCGGGTCGGTGCCGGGATCGAGCTGCACGTCCGGCGGGTTGTCGCCGGCCTCCGTCTCCAGCACATCCCGTACGGCCACGCTGCCCTGCTCGGCGGTGAGCACGAAGAAGACCGCGCCGCAGCCGCCGAGCAGCAGCAGCGGCAGGCCGATGACCAGCAGCAGGATCACGCCCAGGTTGCCGCTCTTGTCGGGCGGCGGAGGCGGCGGCTGGTGGCCGTAGCCGGGCTGCGTCGGCGGACCATAGCCGTATCCGTGTCCCTGCGGTGGCTGCTGCCCAGGCGGTTGCTGCGAGTAGGACACGGCATTCTCCAAAACGATGTTGAAAGGTGCTGCTGTGACGCCCGAGTCCTCCTGATGGTTGACATAACAAAAAGGGAGCCGCGAATCGCGGCTCCCTTTTTTCCTTTCTCAGTTGGGCAGTTCCAGGACCCTGGCGTGCAGGATCGATCGTTGATGCAGGGCCGCGCGCAACGCGCGGTGCAGACCGTCCTCCAGATAGAGCTCGCCCTGCCACTGGACTACGTGCGGGAAAAGATCCCCGTAGAAGGTGGAGTCGGCGGCGAGCAGCGAATGCAGGTCCAGCATGGCCTTCGTGGTGATCAATGAGTCGAGCCGGACCTGCCGTGGAGGAATCTGCGCCCACTCTCGGTTCGTCAGACCGTGTTCGGGATATGGGCGTCCGTCGCCGACTAGCTTGAAGATCACCCCCCTGATTTTAGGAGAGAATCGGAATCCTTGCGCTATCCGGCCTCCTCAGGCCGGGAGCCGGCCCAGGTCCGCTTGCGCGCAGTCAGCGGGTGCGCCGCTGGATTCTGTCGTCGCCGACCGCGGCCGCCGCATCGAGGGCCTCGGCGATTTCCGCCCGGGTGAAGGGCTTTTCGTAGAAGCCGGTGGTGACGGCGTTGCGGGCCTATACTCCGGCGTAGCAGTCGGCCTGGAGCTCGATGGGGACCGAGCTGCCGGACTCGAGTTCGCCGAGGAGGTCCTGGACGTGGTGGCCGTACTCGTGGGCGATCACGTACGCCTGGGCGAAGGGGCCGCCCTTGGCGCCGAAGTCGCTCTGAAGTTGGTCGAAGAAGCTCAGGTCGAGGTAGACGCGCTGGTCGCCGGGGCAGTAGAAGGGGCCGACGGCCGAGCTGGCGGCGCCGCAGCCGGTGCGTAAGCTGCCCGAGTACAGCACGGTCTTGGACAGGCGATATTCGGAAATTTCATGCTTCCAGTAGTCCTGGATACTGTTGACCACTCCGACGACGCGGCACCGTTCTGACTGGTCGGCGTCCTTGCCCGTCTGGCACTGGTCGGCCAGGTTCGACGGGGGCTGGTTCAGCACGAAAACCAGCACCAGCATGATGACGTTCCTTCCGGGGCGCCCGCAGGGACCACTGCCCCGAAGGGCCGTCTAGATGCGCCCGGAGAACGTGTCGCAGCGCGTGGGGTCGCCGGTCTCGTACCCGGTGCTGAACCACTTCTCGCGCTGTTGCGAGGTGCCGTGCGTGAAGGCGTCCGGGGTGACGCGACCCTGAGCACGACGCTGGATGCTGTCGTCGCCGACCGCGGCGGCAGCGCTGAGCGCCTGGTCGATGTCGCTCTTGGAGAACGGGTCCCGGTAGAAACCGGTCTTGACCGCGTTGTTCGCCCAGACGCCGGCATAGCAGTCGGCCTGCAGTTCGAGCCGTACGGACGGGCTGTCGGCGCCGGGCCTGCTGTTCCTGCTGACCTTGTTCATGGTGCCGAGGAGGTTCTGCACGTGGTGGCCGTACTCGTGGGCGACCACGTACGCCTGGGCGAACGGGCCGCCCTCGGCGCCGAAGTCGCGTTGGAGCGTGCCGAAGAAGGTCAGGTCGAGGTAGACCTTGCGATCGCCGGGACAGTAGAAGGGGCCGACGGAGGAGTCGGCCGTGCCGCAACCGGTGTTGACCGCCTGCGAGAACAGCACCGTCTTGGCCGGTGAATACGATCTCTGACCGCGTTCCTCGAACTCCTGCCGCCAGTACGCCTGGATGCTGTTGACCGTGCCCACGATGCGGCAGTCCTCCGACTGGTCGGCGTCGGCGCCGGTGCGGCAGCGCTCGGCCAGGTTGCCGCTCGGCGTCAGCTGGGGCGGAGCGCTGGGCAGCCGGCCGCCCCCCTGCTGACCGCCCTCGTCGCCGGTGAACGGCGAAGGGACGACCCCGAACACGAACAACGCGGCCACCCCCAGGAGCAGCATCAGGCATCCGCCGCCCCGGCCGCCGATCGGCAGCATGCAGCCGCCCGGCATGCCCCCACCCCCGCGCCGCTGCGGGCCCCCGGCCCGCACGTCCTCGACCTGCGACGGGTCGAGCTGCGCATCGTCATCGAACTGCATGTGTCCCCCCGAGGCACTTCCTCCCCTGTAACGGATCCAATACGCACGGTATGGGACAAAGGGTCGGTCCGGGGGCGGCCCTGCCGCGCTTGGCCACCCAGCGCTCGGAGCTGGGGCGGGATGCCGGCTACGGGGGGCGGTTCGCCGGCATTCCGTACATGTCAGCTAATCTGCCGACATGACGGGTGCCTTGATCGGAATTGCGCTGGTTTCGCTGGGAATGGTGCTTACCCCCGGCCCGAACATGATCTACCTGATCTCCCGCTCGATCGCCCAAGGCCGCAGGGCGGGCCTGATCTCCCTGACCGGCGTCTTCCTGGGCTTCACCGTCTATCTCACGGCGACCTGCCTGGGCCTGACGGCCTTTTTCGCCTACGTGCCGGCCGCGTACACGGCGCTCAAACTGGCCGGCGCCGCCTATCTGCTCTGGCTGGCCTGGAACGCCGTCAAGCCCGGCGGCACGTCGGCCTTCCAGCCGCGCGACCTCCCCGTCGAGCGCCCGGCCAAGCTCTTCTCGATGGGCCTGCTGACCTGCCTGCTGAACCCGAAGATCGCCATCCTGTACCTGTCGCTGCTCCCGCAGTTCATCGACCCGGCCATGGGCCACGTGCTGCTGCAGAGCCTGGCGCTCGGATCGGTCCAGATCGTCGTCGCCACCACCGTCAACGGCCTGATCGCGATCTCGGCCGGTAGCCTGGCGGCATTCCTGGCCGCCCGCCCGCTCTGGGTGCGGATCCAGCGGTACGTCATGGGCACGGTGCTCGGCGGCTTCGCGATCAGCATGGCGACCGACCGCTCCAAGGCCGTGGTGAGCGCCTGAGCAGACCCCTGGCCTCCGCGGGGAAGCCAGGGACCCGCTCGCTCACCGGTCGAACCACATCGCCGACGAAGACCGACTGCGGCGTCGCCTCGATGCTGTAAGGCTCGGACCTGTGAGCCTCCCCATCAGGGGCAGCGATTGACGCGCCGAGCATGGGTGACTATCCACCCACAGGTGGAAGGGACGAGATCGTGGTGCTACCAGCGGATGGTCATGTTCACAGCGAGTGGTCCTGGGATGCGCCGGACGGCTCAATGGAGCGGACGTGCGCGCGGGCGGTCGAGATAGGTCTCCCCGCGGTCGCGTTCACCGAGCACGTGGATTTCACGGCCTGGATGGTTCTTGCCGGTGACCTCGATGACCATCAGCATCTCCAGGCGTTCCTCACGTCGGACGGGACGGTGGCTCCGCCCAAGTTCCATCTCGACGGATACCTGGAGTGCGTGCAGCGCTGCCGCGCACGGTTCCCGAGCCTGCGCATCATCACCGGGGTCGAACTGGGCGAACCGCATTGGTACGGCGATGAGGTCGCGAGGCTGCTTGACGCCGGGCAGTTCGACCGGGTGCTCGGTTCGCTGCATTGCCTTCCGATCGGTCAGCGGTTCTCCGAGCCGCCGTACCTGTACCGGCACAGACCAGCGGCCGAGGTCGTCCGGGACTACCTGGCCGAGATACCGCGTCTGATCAAGAGCTCGGACACGTTCGGTGTGCTCGCCCACATTGATTACGCGATCCGCTACTGGCCGGCGCAGGCCGGGCCGTTCGATCCGAACGCGTTCGAGGACGAGTTCCGTCATGCCTTGCGCGTGCTCGCCGACAGCGGTCGGGCCTTGGAGGTGAACACGCGCGGGCGACTCGATCCGGAGATCGTCCGCTGGTGGCGCGACGAAGGCGGAGAAGCGGTCACCTTTGGCAGCGATGCCCACAGCCCGGCTGGGCTTGCACACGACTTCGCCGTCGCGGTGGCGATGGTGGAAGCCCAAGGCTTCCGGCCTGGCCGCCATCCGTATGACGTCTGGGCACGTTCGAGCTGAAAGCCGCACGGGACGATGCCCGCTCGTCCCAGAGGCGTTGCGCCGCACGTTGGGTCGTGGAAGCGGCGGCGGACGTCCTCGCAGGGGTTGGCGGAGCAATCTGCCGATCACCGGGTAGTCGATTCCCGGTCCATTGATGTCGTGGTTGGGGTCCAGTCCGACGTCGCGCATCTTTCGATGAAGCGGTCCGGATCACTGCCCGATCGCGCGTCCGGAAGCATTGGGTCGAACCAGACGACCGGCGTTCCGTCGACGATGTAGGCGAAGGTGTCCGATCAAACGCCGCCCCTCAATGGAGACGCACATGCCCGAGACTCGCAGCATCGAGGCGATACCGCAGTCGGTGTCCGTCGCCTGGATCTGTATGTGGGGCCAGGCAGGCCTGGGGCTGATCGGCCTGTTCGTGCTCTTCATTGTGCTGGGTATGCCGCCGAGCGCCGGCGGAGGCGTCGTGGTGGTTTCCATCGCCATTCCGCTCGCCACGATGGTGCTGGTTGGGCAATGTGCTCGGCGTGCTGCTGCCTGTGGTGGCGTTCGCGCAGTTGTGCAGGTCTTCGTCGAGGGTGTGGTTCGACCGGTGAGTGAGTGGGGCCTTGCCAGGACAGGCAGGCTTCAGGCGGGCGGCGCCAGGCGACCTATCCGGTCAAGAAGAGCATCGTCCAGATCCCCCACAAGCAGCCCGTTGTTCACCGAGGGTCGGCAATGGGGAGTGATCCTCACCCAGGCCGGCGGTCCCTCCTCGTAACCGAAGTGCAGTATGAGCCTCTCCCGTCGTCCACCACCGACTTCTCTGCACGTGTTCCCGCCCGGTTCGGCGTCCAGTGAGTTCAGTTCCGCAGCCAGCACACGCGCCTGCTGCGCCCCATGCTCCGCCCCGTGAGACGGGCGCGGTGTGGAGCTCCCGCTCTGTTCATTCCTGCAGATCAGAACCTTGATCGCGCCATCGGGCACCATCTGGTCGTTCTGGCCTCGCCGTCCAGTTGCCGGGTCGCAAGGGTGCTTCGGCTGGGGGCGTTGCCAGGTCCCGGTGCGGTAGGCAGCGGTGATGCTGCGCCCAACGTACGAGTTGCTGACGACCGTGCCGTTGGTGGTCGTGACGCAGGAGTTGATCTCTTCGGCGCTGCCCACCCACAGTGCCTGGCCATCGGGGTAGGCGAACCGGATGAGATAGTTCGTCATCGGCCCGCCCATCAACGTGCACGCCTTTCCGACGCGATCGGTGGTGACCGGAAGGTAGCCCAGGTCGTAGGCCATCGACCTGGCCTGATCGGTCAAGGTCCGTGATCCGGCGAGCGGCTCCCTGCCCGGATCCGAGTTCTGCCCGGGATAGGCGCAGATCAACGCGCTTATGGGCGTACCGGGCACGAGCGAGTCCTCAACCCCGTCGAGGTCGGCGGCACCCGGCACCCAGTGGCCGATCTCGTCGCTGTCCCATCGCTGCGGACACGAAGCCGGCATCGGCGGCGCAGGCTCGTCGACCGTGCCCGGAGCCAGGACGATCGCGGCGAGCAGCAGGACAGCCGCCGCGACGACGCTGATCCAATGGATGGGCTTCACACCGCTATGACGTTGTCCGCCCCGCCACCGTTCACCGAAGCGAGTCAACGCGCTGACGCCAACTGCGACCAAAACTGAGACCGGGACGCCAGAAGGGGTGCGCCGCGATCCCGGTGCACCCCTTCTGAGCTGGCGGAGGACCCCGCCGGAGGCGGATCGGGCTGTAACACTGGGAGGGCTCCCGTGTGTTACAGCCTTTTGTGTGTGATTTGGCTGTAGGGAGGCCGTAGAACAAGGACAAGTCCACCGTGCTGTCGATGTGGTTCAAGGTGCTGGACTGGGGCCAGCAAGCTGACCGGCTGGCCGGCCCCTCAATGTCGCCCATGTCGAGCCTCAGCGGCGCGAGTGCGCGCCGGGCTGCTCGCGTGCTGCACGCCAACGGCTGACCCGGGCCACAGCGGCCCCGAGCTCTGAGGCTGGATCCGGCGTCGAAGGCGACGGTGAGGCCGAGCCTTGGTCGGGTCAGGCGGTGCGGCGGGCTCGGGACAGGGCCAGCCCACCCAGGACCATGCCGATCAGCCCGAGCAGCAGGGCGAAGATGGCCCCGGCCAGCCCGTTGCCGGTACCGAAGCCGCCGGCGGAGTTGGCCGCATGCAGTCCACCGATGACCAGGCTGGTCAGCCCGAGCGCCAGGGCCGTGACGGCGCCGGCGCGCCGGTTGCCGACGCCGATACGACCCGCGGAGCGGGCTC
>NZ_JBQQBQ010000091.1:0-30223 GCF_052245915.1 Nonomuraea sp. 10N515B | reverse complement strand
CGAAGGGCAGCGCACCTTCGGCTGGCGCGAAGCGCTCAACGAACTCGAGATCGCCTACCCGGGAAGGATCAAGTAAATCAGGTAAAGAGCACTCTCCATTACTCAGAGTAAGAATTTACACACTTGAAGTGACAAGCTCGGCGAACCGGGCTTGGTGTCACATCTGTTGACGCTGTGCGGGATGATGATCGGCGACGCCCCCGTCGTGATCTCTGGCGGGGGTCATTGACCAGCCGATATCTCTACAGGAGAGGTGCCTGATGGCCCTGCCGGCTATGACGGCGGAGCGGCGTGCGAAGGCGTTGGCGAAGGCGGCCGAGGCGCGTACGGCCCGCCGTGCGCTGCTGGCGGAGGTGGCCTGCGGCGTGGTGAGCGTGGCGGAGGTGTTCGAGCGCGGCGGGCAGAATCTGGTCGGCAGGACACGGGTGGTTGCGGTCCTGCGGGCCGTTCCCGGATATGGGCCGGCCCGGGTCGCGGCGTTGATGGCCATCTGCGGGGTGGCGGAGAAACAGCGTGTTGGCACGCTGAACGAGCAGCAGCGCGAGCGACTTGTGCGGGCTTTGAGCAGCTGACAGCGCCCGGACTGATCGTGCGCGCTACCGCAGCTCCGCGTCCGGGTGAGGCCTGCTCTGCAGGCGATCGCGAAGTTCGGCCTGCTCCGCCGTCAGCGCCTGGCCCGGGCGTCGGATACGGGCCGGGCGAGGCCGGGAGATGTCCTCGCCGTGCAGGAGGGCGAAGTCGGCGTGAGCCGCCTCGACGGCTTCGGGGTAGGCCTGCGTCTTCTCGTGCTCGGCCAGGGCCCGGTAGATGCTGGCCAGGGACGGGTTCTCGCCCTTGCGTTTCCCTGTCGGGATGATCAGGTTCTTGCGGATGTCTTCGACGCGTTCCCCTGCCGTCTTGCGGCGCAGCACGGTGTGCAGCATGTCGTCGGTGATGACCGGGGGCCGGCCGCCGTGGTTGCCCTTGCGGGCTGCCGCGTCGAGTCCTTCCAGGGTGGCCTCGCGGATGGCTTCGCGTTCGGTCTCGGCCATCGCGGCGAAGAACGCGAACAGCATCCGGCCCGGCCCGGCCGGATCGTAGATGCCGGCCAGCGGCCCGGCGAGCATCTCCAGCACCAGGCCGTGCGCGGTCAGGTGGTCGCCAGCGCGTCCAGTTGTGACTGCAGTTCCTGGGTGAGGGCGGAGCAGCGGGCATAGCCGATCCGGATGTCGGCGGAGGGCCCATCGTCACGCAGCGGCGCGGGCGGTGGTGTGCCGGGCCGCCACGGTTGGCCGGGCCCGCGGTCGGCCAGGGTGATCACCCGTAGCAGCTTGGCCAGCCGGGGGATCTTGGTGAAGCGGCCGGTGTGGTAGGTGCCGGCCACCGCGCCCGAACGCGACCGGCACGGCGAACCGGGCGCGACGGCGCATCGCGGGCACGGGTGACGCTCGACCTCATCGGCGTCACGGGTGCCTTCCTCGGCCATAGCGGGCAGATGAGCTGATTCGGCGTGTTCGTGGGGTTCCGGGGCCTCGGCCATGCCCCAGATGCTCTCACAAACATTTCCCAGAATCCGGGTATCCGCCGACTTGCATGAGAACGAGTTCTGAGAAGAAATCAGCCTCTCTGGCGATCGCAATCGGCCCTGCGAAGCCGTCTGGTGATCTTCTCTGGCAATCGCTCGTTTCTGAGAACACAAACGCCCTTGGCTCATACGCAGGGTGCGGGACTCGCCGACTTCTACCGGATCTTGGCCGACGACCGGGAGATCCCGACCGGAAGCTGAACACCCCTATCCCAGGCGGCGATCATCCGGGATGGTCGCCGACGGGCACCACGGCGATGGTCGCTTCGGCGGATGATCCGGGCACCAGGTGGATGGAGTCTCCCGGCTGGGCTGAGGCGAGCGCGTGGGGGTCGGCCGGGCGCGCGTGATGGTAGAGGACGCGGCGTTGAAAGTCGTCCAGGACGATCTGTCGTCCGGCCAGGTTCACCTGAACCTGACTGGTGAGCAGGACGCCGAACTCCGGGTCGGTGGGCGGCGGGTCGCCGGAGGCGCCACGGGTCATGGTGATCTGCGACCAGGTGGTGCGGACTTCCTCTCCGCGCAGGAGCCGCGCAAGCTGGATGAGTTCGCCGATCTGCTCTGGGGTGACCTCGTCCAGGTCGGGGATGGTGACGCGGTGGAAGGTGTGGGCCTGCACGGTGAGTAGCGCCTGCAGGAAGGTGACCGTCCAGCGGGCCATGCCCGGCAGGGGTGAGGCGCGCACTTCGGATTCCTCCGGCCGCCAGAGCGAGGTGAGGGGGCGACCGCCGCGAACCGCGACGACCAGTCCGGTGGTGGCGGGGAGGTCGGCAACCATCTGCATCGCCGGCAGTACGTCGGCGGACGTCTTGCCGACGACGGAGGACAAGGTCATGTTGACCCGGTTGCGGTCAGGTCCGTTCAGCCAGACCTGGAACTTGAGGACCCCGGAACGGTCGGTGCCCGACAACCACACGCCGGGCCCGTCCACGCCGCGCGAGATCTGCACGTCGACCAGGTCCAGTGTGTGCGCCACCGTGCCGTCTGCGGCCAGCATCCGGATCTCCAGGTCGGGGCGGTCGTTGCCGGCCCCGGTGGGGATCATGAAGCTGAACCGGCCGGGCCCGGTGGACCTCAGCAGGCCTGGCGGCCCGGTCACGCTGGTGACGATGCCGGGTACGTCGTGGAAGGGAGCGCCGTAGCGCAGCCAGTCCTCGACCGCCTGCTGCTCGGGCGAACCGACCGGGACCTCCAGTTGCACCGAGGTGGTGATCGGCCGCAGCCGCAGCGACTCGGCGCAGCGGGGTAGTAGCCGCATCAGCAGGTAGGAGTCAGCGTCCAGTTGCCGGTAGTGCACCCAGGCCACCGGCACGGGGCTGTGCAGGTCGCCGTCGCATGCCTGCTCATGCACGCGGCCAGAGCGGATCTGCACCTCGTAGCGGTAGAAGGGGTCTACCTCGTTCAGCGCGGCGGCCAGGCTGCGCTGGCGGGCGATGACCGCCTGAAGCAGATCTTGGCCGGGTGCTCCTTGGGGCACGTCGCGGCCGCCCTGTAGCGCGTCGGCCATCAGCCGGTGCAGGCGCTGCCCGCCGTCGCCGAAAAAGTACTCCACCAGGGCGGGATTCTCGGCGGCCATGCCGTCCAGCTTGCTGCCGCCCATCCAGTGCGTGTGGATGCCGTGGCCGGCGGTGAGCTGCTGCAGCCAGTCCAGCCGCTCGTTGCTCGGTTCCCACGGGGTCACGAGGGTCCACGAGCGCACCGGCAGAGTGGGCAGCGTCTCGGCGACGAAGGTGTCCCAGGAGTTCTCTACGCTGGTCGCCTGCTTGGCCGTCAGTGCGCGGCTGTAGCGCTTGACCTGGTAGATGTCGTAGCCGTCGGGATTCCAGACCCGTATGTCGACGCCTCGGTCGCCACGTGATGGGGTGGGCCGGTTGCCGTGCGGGTGCTTGAGCAGCAGCAGTGCCGCGACGAACTCTTCGACTTTCTCCCCGGGTTCGCGCTCCCAGTTCACCGTCGTCATGCGTCATAGCGAAGCAGAAGGCGGCGACATTTCGCCTCGCATCCTCACGCGGTGGGGTGGGCGGCGGCCATGACGCCGTGCACGGCAGCCGTGATGCGCTCGGCCGCCTGGTCGGGATCGGGCCGGCCGGCGTCCAGCCAGGCGATGACGGCCTCCAGGGTGAAGGCGGGGATCAGGTTGGCGGCCCAGTCCAGCCACGGGCCCTCCGGGATGACGCGCGCCAGGTTGCTTCGGCCGACCTCGCGGGAGGCTGCGGTGATGGAGTCGATCAGCTCGCGGAAGTCGGGCTCGCGGGCGGCGTAGCGGAACAGCAGCTTGAACCCGTCGGGATCGGCGGCGGCGGCGCGCAGCAGGGCGGGGATGGCACTTTCGTCGAAGTCGTCGGCGCCGGTGGCCTCGGCCAGCCGTGCGCACGCGCGGTCCAGTACGGCCCGGTAGAGGTCGGCCTTGGAGTCGAAGTGGCGGTACAGCATCGCCCGGGTGAGCTCGGCCTCGGCGGCGATGTCGTCCAGGCCGGTGGCGATATAGCCGGCGCGGGCGAAGGTGCGGGTGGCCGCGTCCAGGATCTGCTCACGCCGCTCGGCGCGGCGCAGCCTGCGCACCGGCTGAGCCGGCGCGGCCTCGTGCTGGCTCTGGCCCGCTTCAGTGCTCATCCCAACCTCCACTTGTAGAAGGCAAAGTCTACATGTAGCTTCTTATACGTAAGGGTCTACAAATAGGAATCTACTTAAGGAGGGGCTGTGTCCGATCTTGTACAGCTGCCGTTCGAGCAGCCTGGCCCGCTGGAGCCGCCGCCGCTGCTGCGCCGCTTGCAGGCCGCGGGCCCGATCCACGCCATCCGCACCGCTGTCGGCGATCCCGGCTGGCAGGTGACGGGGTATGAGGAGGTGCGCGCTCTGCTGGACGATGCTCGGCTGGGCCGCGCTCACCCTGAGCCGGAACGCGCCTCGCGTACGGGAGAGTCGGAGCTGTTCGGCGGCCCGCTGGGCGGCTTCGACACCGAGCAGGCCGACCACCGGCGGATGCGCTCGCTGCTGCAGCCGCACTTCTCGCCCAAGCGGATGCGGGCGCTGCGCGGCCGCGTCGAGCAGTTCACCACCCAGTTGCTCGACGAGCTGGAGAAGGCCGGGCCGCCCGCCGACCTGCACGCCGCGCTGGCGCTGCCGCTGCCGATCGCGGTCATCTGCGAGCTGCTCGGCGTCCCGTACACCGACCGCGAGCAGTTCCGCGCCTGGACACAACAGACCGCCGACGTCACCGACCGCGCCCGCTCGGCTCAGGGGCTGGGCTCGCTGTTCACCTACGGGCAGCAGCTGGTGGCCCGAAAGCGGGCCGCGGGTGACGCGGACGGCGATGTGATCTCCCGGCTGGCCGCCACCGACGGGGTCAGCGATGACGAGGCTGCCGCGATGGGGATGTTCCTGCTGTTCGCCGGGCACGAGACCACGGTCACCGCGATCGGCAAGGGTGTGCTGTGGCTGCTGGCCACGCCCGGCCAGTGGCAGGCCCTGGTCGACGACCCCTCCCGGATCGACGCCGCCGTGGAGGAGATCCTGCGCGCCCCGAGCCTGGGCGGCGGCGGCATCCCCCGCTACGCCCGCGAAGACCTGGACATCGCCGACGTGCACGTGCGGACAGGGGACCTCGTGCTGCTCGACACCGGCGCCGCCAACCACGACGCACACGTATTCGCCGATCCTGACCGGTTCGACGTCGACCGGCCCGCCGTCCCGCATCTGACCTTCGGGCACGGCGCCCGCTACTGCGTCGGCGCCCCGCTCGCCCGCATCGAGCTGCAGGTCGTCTTCTCCCAGCTCGCCGCCCGCCTCCCCACCTTGGAGCTGGGCTGCGCGGTAGAGGAGCTGACCTTCGACAGGCGCACGCTGACCGGCGGGCTGACCGCGCTGCCGGTGACCTGGTGACCGGCATGAGCGCGGCCAAGACGAACAGACAGGTGAACAGACGGCGGCCGCTGTTCGGCCGGCTGTATCCCAAGATGGCCGCCGGCATGGACCGAGGCGGCATGACCGAACGCCGCAGCGAGCTGCTGGCCGGCCTGTCCGGCGCGGTGGTCGAGGTCGGCGCCGGGCACGGCGTCAACTTCGCGCACTACCCGCCCGAGGTGACGCGGGTGATCGCGGTGGAACCGGAACCGCGCCTGCGCGCGCAGGCCGCCGCCGCCGAGACGGCGGTCCCGGTGGAAGTGGTGCCCGGCGTCGCCGAGCACCTGCCCGCGGCCGATCACAGCGCGGACGCGGTGGTGATGTGCATGGTGCTGTGTTCGCTACCCGACGTCGGAGCGGCGCTGGCCGAAGCGCGACGCGTGCTCAAGCCGGGCGGGCAGCTCCGATTCCTGGAGCACGTGCGAGCCGACACGACCGGCCTGGCCCGCCTTCAGGACGTACTGGATGCCACCATCTGGCCGCATCTGGTCGGCGGCTGCCACCTCGGCCGCGACGCCGAGGCCGAACTCCGGCGGGCTGGGTTCCGCATCGACCAGCTGGACCGATTCCTCTTCCCGCCCGCGCGCACCCCGGTCTCCTTCCACATCATCGGCACAGCCCTGCGTGATGGCGATGAGTGAGCGGCATGGCGAGGGGCGGCCAAAGGCGGCATCGATACGGACAGCAGAGAGGAACGCTATGGACACCACGCCCCTCGCATTGACCGTGGCCGGCTTCGACGGCGAGCTGACGGGCGCGGGGACGCAGCCGTTCCTGGTGGACTTCTGGGCGAGCGGGTGCGGGCCGTGCAAGGCGCTCACCCCGGTGCTGGAGGAGGTCGCGGCGGAGCAGGCGGGCCGGCTGCGGGTGGGCATGGTGCAGTTGGACCATGCGCCGGAGCTGGCGGGCCGGTTCGAGGTCATGGCATTGCCGACGCTGATCGTCTTCGTCGGCGGGGTGGAGAGGAAGCGGCTGACCGGGGCGCTCACCAAGGCCCAGTTGCTCGCGGAACTTGAGGAGTTCGGCATCTGAACCCGCCACGCCCGGCAGCTCAGCTGCCGGGGGCGACGCTCACTGGCGCGCCAAAGCCTGCACCGAAAGACCAAGCGGGCCCGTCGCACCCCGGCTGACCAGCGCAGGTCGTTTTCGGGAGCAGCCGCCGGACTCAGTGACCACGGTGCTCGGTGATCCAGCGGGCGGCGAGCAGTCCGGAGGCGGCGGTCAGTACCGCGGCGGCGATGACGGTGGCCTCCAGGCCGAGGGCGTCGGCCAGGATGCCCGCGACGAGGGCGCCGGCGGCATAACCGATGTCGCGCCAGAACCGATAGGTGCCCAGCGCGTTGGCGCGCCAGGCCGGATGGGCGTGGTCGGAGACCGAGGCGATCAACGCCGGGTAGACCATGGCCGTGCCCAGGCCGAGCGCCACGGCGGACAGGATCCCGGCCAGCAGCGGCCGCTCCAGCAGCACCAGGGCCAGGACGAATCCGCCGGCCTGCACCAGCATGCCGTAGACGATGAGGGGTTTGCGGCCGATGCGGTCGGCCAGATGGCCGGTGGGGATCTGCCCGAGGCCCCACAGGATCGGATACAGGCCCTTGATCAATCCGACGGCGGCCAGGCCGAGGCCGTGGTCGGTGAACAGCAGCGGGAAGACGCCCCAGGTCAGTCCGTCGTTGAGGTTGTTGACCAGGCCGGCCTGGCTGGCGCCGCGCAGCGACCGCTCCCGCCAGGAGGTGCGCGCGAACGTGGCCGCGAGCCCGGTGTTCTCGCCGTCGGGCAGCGGCTTGGGGTGCTGGGCGAGCTCCAGGGCGACGTGCGCGGCGGTGTCGCGCACGGTCAGCGCCAAAATTAGGCCGGTGGCGACGAAGACGACACCGATCAGCTCCGGCGCCGGGCGGAGCCCGTAGGCGGTGGCCAGGTAGCCGGTCAGCAGCGCGGTGACGCCGACCGCGGTGTAGCCGGCGGCTTCGTTGAGTCCGGTGGCCAGGCCGCGGCGGGCCGGGCCGACCAGGTCGATCTTCATGTTGACGGTCATCGACCAGGCCAGACCCTGGTTCAGGCCAAGCAGCACGTTCGCCGCCACGATCCACCACCACGACGGCCCCCACGCCAGCATGAACGGCACCGGCGCGCCGATCAGCCAACCGGTCAGCAGAAGCTGCTTGCGGGTGAAGCGCGCGGTCAGCGCACCGGCGGCGAGGTTGGTCAGAGCCTTGGTCACCCCGAAGGCGATGATGAAGGAGAACACCGCCAGGTCGCTGGTCAGCCCGAAGATGTCGGTGCCGATCAGCGGCACGGTGGTGCGCTCCAGCCCGACCAGACCGCCCACGCAGATGTTCACGACGACGAGCAGGGTGAACTGCAGCCAGTTCTCTCGCAGCCCGAGCCGTACCGGGGGGATGGTGCCGGTGCTCACCGGGCACCGCCGTCGGCGATGTCGGCGTCGGCGGTGTCGAGTCGCAGGCCGTGGGCGGCGGCGTACTCGGCCGGGCCGCCGTCAAGGACGGTCACGCCGGCGTGCCCGGCGCGTTCCAGCACACTGGCGGCCGTCATGGCACGTTCGCCGTGCCCGCAGGCCACCACCACACCGGCCGGGGCGTCGCCTGCATGGCTGGCGAGGTCGCCGAGTTCGAGGTGCAAGGCGCCCGGCACGTGCCCGGCGGCGTACTCGGCTTCCTGCCGCACGTCGAGATAGGGGCCGTCCGGCGTCTGGTCGGCGGTAACGAACGCGGTGGTCGTCTGTGGGTGGCCGGCTTCCAGCCAGGCGGGCATGCCGCCGGCCAGGTGCCCAGGCAGCCGCTCATAACCGATGTTGTACGCCTGCCACACGACCTCCGCCAGGTCCTGCCCGTCGCCGGCGACGAAGACCAGAGGCGTGGTGTCGGGCAGCAACCAGCCCAGCCAGGTGGCGAACTGATCCCGCAGCGGGATGGACAGCGCGCCGGGGATGTGCCCGGCCGCGAACTCGGCGGCAGGCCGTACGTCTACCACCTGGCCGCCGACGGCGAGCAGCGCCTTGACCTGCCCGGCATCGAGTGCCGGCAGTGGCGGTGTGCCGGCCAGGACGGCGGGGCCGCGCCGGTTCGCCTCGGTCAGGCGCGCGAAGTAGGCGGGGTAGGAGCCCAGGCTCACCACCAGCCGCTCCACGAAGGTGTCCTCATCCGGTGCGGCCAGCAGCGGATTGGTCTGCTTCTGCGCGCCGATCGTGGAGGTGCGCTCGGCGCCGGGCGGGGCCGAGCAGAACGAGCCCGCGCCATGGGTGGGCCACACCGGAGTCGCGTCCGGCAGCGCGGCCAGCCGACGTAGCGAGCGGTACTGGGCGCGAGCCAGCTCCTCGGTACGTTCGGCGCCGAGCAAGTCGGTGCGGGCGGCCGAATCCACGATCAGCGACCCGCCGGTAAACACCCCCAGCTCCCGGCCGTCGTCCAGCAGCAGGAACGACAGGTGCTCGTCGGTGTGCCCGGGGGTGGCCAGCGCGCGCAGCCGCAGCCCGCCCAGGTCGACCTCCTCGCCGTCGGCCAGGCCCCGGTGCGGGAAGGCACGCTTGCCGGCGGCGGCGGCCAGCACGGTCGCCTGCGTGTCGCGGGCGAGCTGCACGGCGCCGGACAGGAAGTCGGCGTGCAGGTGTGTGTCGGCCGCGTACGCCACCCGCAGTCCGCGCCGCCGGGCAGCGGCGTGCAGGGCGCGCAGGTCACGGCTCGCATCCACGGCCAGGGCGCGGCCGTCGCCCAGGTCCAGCAGGTAGGCGCTGTTGCCCAGACCTTCGTCGACCAGCGGTATCAGGTGGTCGCTGGTGAATCCCACGATGTTCCTCCAAGCTGCGGCCCGCTCCGGGCCGGGGTGAGTCGCGCACGACCCTCACCCTGATGTACGATATTCCATAGATTAATGGAGGAATGGAAGATGGACGCAACCCCCGCCCAGGCCAAGGCCCGGCTGTACGAAGCGTTCGCCGCCAGCGGCAAGGCGCTGGCCAGCGGAAAGCGCCTGGAGCTGCTCGACCTGCTCGCCCAGGGCGAGCGCACCGTCGAAGCCCTGGCCAACGCCGCCGGGCTGAACCTCACCACCGCCTCGGCCCACCTGCAGACCCTCAAACAGGCCGGCTTCGTCACCACCCGCCGCGACGGCGTGCGCATCCACTACCGGCTCGCCGGCGACGACGTCGCCCAACTGTTCGCACTGCTGCGCAAGGTCGCCGAGACCCACCAGGCCGCCGTCCCGGTGGCACGCCAGGCCTACCTCGGCGAGGACGGCGCGGACGAGGTCACCCGGGAGGAACTGCGCGAGCGCGCCCAGGCGGGCGAGGTGGTGGTGCTGGACGTGCGGCCGGTGGAGGAATACCTGGCCGGCCACATCCCCGGCGCCGTCTCCATCCCGGTCGCCGAGCTGGCCGAGCGGATCAGCGAGCTGCCCGAAGGCTGCGAGATCGTCGTCTACTGCCGCGGCGAGTACTGCGTGCTGGCCTACGACGCGGTCCGGCTGCTGACCGACCGCGGCCGCCGGGCGATCCGCCTGGCCGACGGCATGCTCGAATGGCGACTGTCGGAGCTGCCCGTCGATGCCGGAGCACCGGCATGACCACCCACCCGGCGCCGCACGCCCTGCCGCATCCGGGGCTGGCCGACGGGCCGGTCTACCTCGACTACAACGCCACCACCCCCGTCGACCCGCGCGTAACCGAACAGATGGCGGCGCACCTGGGCGCCCTGTTCGGCAACCCGTCCAGCAGTCACCCCTATGGCGAGCGGCCCCGTGCGGCACTGGGGCACGCGCGCGAGCAGGTCGCCGCTCTGATCGGCGCCCGTCCGGGCGAGATCGTCTTCACCGCCTCCGGTTCGGAGACCGACCTGCTGGCCCTGCGCGGCGCGGTCCTGGCCGCCGGCCGCCCCCGCCCGCACGTGATCACTCAGGCCACCGAGCACCCGGCCATCCTGGAAACCTGTCAGGTGCTGCAGCGCCTGTACGGCGCCCGGGTGACGGTGCTGCCGGTCGGCCGCGACGGCCTGGTGGACCCGGCCGCGCTGGCCGCCACGCTGGACGAGGAGACGGTGCTGGTGTCGGTGATGGCCGCCAACAACGAGACCGGCGCCCTGCAGCCGCTCCCCGAGCTGGCCGCCCTGACGCACGAGCACGGAGCACTGCTGCACTGCGACGCCGCCCAGACCGCCGGCAAGATCGCGGTGGACGTCGAGGCGCTCGATGTGGACCTGTTGACCGTGGTCGGGCACAAGATGTACGCGCCCAAGGGCATCGCCGCCCTCTACGTCCGCGACGGCGTCGTCCTGGAGCCGGTCGTCTATGGTGGCGGCCAGGAACGCGGCCTGCGCGCCGGCACCGAGAACGCCGTCCTGGCCGCCGCGCTCGGCACCGCCGCCGACCTGGCCGCCCACGACCTGGCCGACGGCGAACCCGCCCGCCTGGCCGCCCTGCGCGACGACCTGCACCGGCGCCTGTCCGAGCACCTGCCCGGGCGGGTGCACCTCAACGGCCCCGACCGGCAGCGGCTGCCCAACACGCTGAACGTCAGCATCGACGGCGTCCGCGGCCACGACCTCCTCACCGCCGCACCGCAGCTCGCGGCCTCCACCGGCTCAGCCTGCCACAGCGGCACCCACACCCCCTCCCCGGTGCTGACCGCCATGGGCCTGGACGCCGAGCGCGCCCTGGCCGCGGTGCGGCTGTCCCTCGGCCGCTGGACCACCGTCGCCGACATCGACACGGCCGCGACCGCCCTGATCAAGGCCGCCGCCTGACCCTGGCTGAGCAGACCTGCCCGTCCCGTGTGAACCCGACCCCGCAGGAGAGGCATGACCGACCACACCCCAGCCGAGAACACCTCCGACACCACCCTCGAGAGCCCCGCGTCCGGGACCACCGCGGCCGATGCCGCCGCACCGGGCGCCATCGCCCGCGGCACCCACGGGCAAGGCCTGGCCACGCGCAGCGTGCACGCCGGCGAACGCCGCGACGGCGAAGGCGCCATCCATACCCCGCTGTACGCGCACTCCACCTTCGCCTTCGACTCCACCGCCGACCTGCTCGACGTCGTCGAAGGCCGCACCAGCGGCACCCTCTACACCCGCTACGGCCTCAACCCCACCATCCGCTCCCTGGAGGACAAGCTCGCCGACCTGGAAGGCGGCCAGCAGGCACTGGCGTTCTCCTCCGGCATGGCCGCCGAAGCCGCCACCTTCCTGGCCCACACCCGCACCGGCGAGCACATCGTGTGCCTGGGCGACGTCTACGGCGGCACCTTCGAACTCCTCGGCGCCAACCTGCCGCAACTCGGCATCACCGCCACCTTCCTGCGCGCCGACGAAGCCAACCGGCTCGGGCAGGTGCTGACCGACCGCACCCGCATCGTGTTCTTCGAAACCCCGTCCAACCCCACCCTGGACGTCTTCGACATCGCCGCCCTGTCCGCCCAGGCCCGCGCCGCCGGCGCGCTGACGGTCGTCGACAACACCTTCGCCACCCCGGTCAACCAGAACCCCCTCCACCACGGCGCAGACTTGGTCATCCACTCGGCCACCAAATACCTGGGCGGCCACTCGGACCTGACCGCCGGCGCCCTCATCGGACCCGCCGACCTCCTGGCCCCCATCGCGATGTGGCGCAAGAACCTCGGCCAAGTCATCGCCCCGCAAGCCGCCGACCTGCTGGCCCGCTCCATCCGCTCCCTGCCGGTCCGGGTACGCGCCCAGAACGAGACCGCGACCGCCGTCGCCGCCTTCCTGGCCGCCCACCCGCGCGTGCGCCGCGTGCACTACCCCGGCCTGGCCACCGGCGAAGCCAAGAAGATCGTGGAGGTGCAGATGCGCGGCACCGGCGGCATGCTCAGCGCCGTCCTGGACGCCACCGCCGAACAAACCGCCGCCGTGGTGGACCGGCTGCGCCTGTTCGCCATCGCCCCCAGCCTCGGCGGCGTGGAAAGCCTCATCACCCAGCCCATCACCACCACCCACCACGGCCTCGACCCCGCCGAGCGCGCTAAGCGTGGCATCGCCGACAGCATGATCCGCCTGTCGGTCGGCCTGGAAGACGCCGACGACCTCATCGCCGACCTCGCCCAGGCTCTCGACGCCTCCTAACCTCTGCACAGCACCGCACCCGCGAACCACCGCCGCCTGGCGGCCCGGCCTGGCCAGCTCTGCGGAGCAGGCCCGGCGCCCGGGCGACGGCCTTCTCAGCGAAAGAACCACCCTGTGACCAGCACCACCCCTGCCCCGCCCACCACGACATCCCCGCACCCGCAGGCGCAGCGCCGCATCCTGACCGTCCTGGTCATCTCCCAGATCCTCAGCGGCGCCGGGCTGGCGGCCGGCATCACCGTCGGCGCCCTGCTCGCTCAGGACCTGCTCGGCTCCACCGGCCTGGCCGGCGTGCCCAGCGCCATGTTCACCGCCGGCTCCGCCCTGGCCGCCGTCGCGGTCAGCCGCATCTCCCACCACCGCGGCCGCCGCGCCGGCCTGGCCGCCGGCTACCTCACCGGAGCCATCGGCAGCGCCGGCATCATCGCCGCCGCCGTCACCGGCAACGCCGTCCTGCTGTTCCTTGCCCTGTTCGTCTACGGCGCCGGCAGCGCCACCAACCTCCAAGCCCGCTACGCCGGAGCCGACCTCGCCACCCCGGCCCATCGAGGCCGCGCCGTCTCCACCGTCCTGGTCGCCACCACCCTCGGCGGCGTCGCCGGTCCCAACCTCGCCGCCCCCACCGGCAACCTCGCCCACGTCCTCGGCATCCCGCCGCTGGCCGGTCCCTTCCTACTGGCCGGCGCCGCCTACGCGCTGGCCGCCCTGGTGCTGGCCCTCTGGCTACGCCCAGACCCGCTCCTGCTCGCCCGCACCCTGCACACCACCCAGCAGCAAGCCGAGCCCGGCACGACCGGCACACCTGACACGACCGGCACGCCTGGCGGGCCCGATCAGCTGCACCGCGCGGCCGCGCGACGGCGGAGCCCCGGGGTGCTGCTGGGCACCCTGGTCATGATCCTTACCCAGCTTGTCATGGTCGCGATCATGACGATGACCCCCGTGCACATGCACGACCACGGCCACGGCACTGCCGCCTCCGGCCTGGTCATCGCCATCCACGTGGCCGCCATGTATCTGCCGTCACCACTGAGCGGATGGCTGGTCGACCGCTACGGCCGCCTCACGATCGCCTCCGCCTCCGGCCTCACCCTGCTGGCCGCAGGGATCGTCGCCGCCACCGCGCCCGGCGACTCCGTCGCCCTGCTGGCCCTCGCCCTGGCCCTGCTCGGGCTCGGCTGGAACTTCGGCCTCACCTCCGGAACCGCCATCATCACCGACGCCGTGCCCCTGGCCACCCGCGCCAAGACCCAAGGCATGGTCGACGTGGCCATCTCCATCGCCGGCGCCACCGGCGGCCTTGCCTCCGGCCTCATCGTCGCCGCCACCGGCTACCCCCTGCTCGCCGTGGCCGGCGGCCTCCTCGCGCTGGCCATCCTGCCCGCCATTGCCGCCACCGCCCGCAGCCGATGAACCGCTGCCACCCGCCCGGCGCCGAAGCGAACCTGACCGTCGAGGGCACCGGCCTGCTCCGCGCCGGCCGCTGCCCGCAGACCACCACCGCGCACGCCGGGATGTCGGCGGCCTGACCGGCGAGGTCACCGACCTGGACGACGTCGCCGCCGAGGCCGAGTTCACCCGGGCCATGGCGAGTACTCACCGACCACCTGGAGGTATTGCGGATCAGGGTGACGCCGCAGAACATCGCCACCCCGACGATCATTCCGCCGCCGATGGCGACGATGCAGGGTCGTTCGTGGATTCCGTAGAGGGCGTGGGTTGCGTGAAAGCCGCAGGTCAGCGGGTGACTGTCGTCGACACCTCGGCGAGGCGGCCGGTCTCCTCGTTACTCAGTGTGATCTTCATGGCCCCGGCGGCCTCCTTGGCGTGGTGTGGCTGGGAGGCGCCTGGTGTGGCGACGACGGTGTCGCCGTAGTAGGTGATCAGCCACGCCAGCGCGACCTGGCCGATGGTGGCCCGGTGGACGTCGGCGATCTTGCGTAGTTCGTCGATCAACGGGGCGGTGCGGTCGAGGTTTTCGGTGGAGATGCCGGTCATCATGCGGCGCATGCGCGGCAGTGTGGCGACCAGATCGGGGTTGTCGTGGAGTTTTCCGGTCAGCATCCCGCTGCGCAGGGGCACGTACGCGATCAGCGTGATATCGAGCTCTCGCGCGGTCTCCAGGACGCCGTTGGTCTCGATCTTGCGGTGCAACAGGTTGATCTGCACCTGGTTGCCGGCCAGCGGAATTCCGTGTTTCGCCAGTTCCTTGTGCGCGATCTTCATCTGCCGGGCCGAGAAGTTGCTGACGCCGACCGAGCGGATCTTGCCCGCGTCGACCATGTGCGCCATGGCCCGCACCTGAGCGCGGATCGACGACAAGCCGCCGTAGCCGGCGTGGATCTGGTGCAAATCGACGGGGAAGGGCGCCAGGTTCGTGATCCGGTCGCCGATCGTGCGTTCGATGCTGCGCGCGGTCCGGCCGAACGGCGTCCACTTGGTGGAGACGGTGACGTCCCCCGGTGTCATCCCGGCACGGCTCAGCCCCGCGGCGAGGCTGCGTTCCGACCGGCCTGCCCCGTACGCCTCGGCGGTGTCGAACCAGGAGATACCGCTGTCCAGGGCTGTCTTGATGATGGCGTCGACCTGTGACTGTGGCAGTGCCGGCCAGAACGTGCCGGCGCCTCCGCCGGAGAACTGCGAGCCGCCCAGGCCGATGGGCGAGATGGGGATACCGGTGCGCCCGAGCTGTCGAGTAGACATGAGAAAAGTGTACGTCATTACGAGACATAGACATCTCGCCATGAGGCGTTAACATGGTCGAGTGGTGAAATCGGATGCGGGGATGCAGCGGACGCGGTCGGCGATCCTCGACGCCGCCGCCCGGGCACTGGGCCGACGGCCGGACGCGGCGATCGCGGAGATCGCGGACGAGGCCGGTGTGGGACGCGCGACGCTGTACCGACATTTCCCGACGCGGGAGTCGCTGCTGCGCGGCGTGGCCGAGGCCGGGATGGCCGAGCTCGCGGAGGCCTTCGCGGCCGCGAACCTCGACGAGCTTCCAGCCGACCGGGCGATCACCAGGATCATCGCTGTGTACCTGCGTAACGGCGCCAAATACGCGGCCGTGATCAGCCAGGCCGACCAGTTTTGCGACGCTGCCGACATCGAGCGCGCGGGCCAGCCTATCCGCGAGGTCATCGCCCGCGGCATCCGCGACAAGGTGCTACGCGACGACCTGCACGAAGACATTGTGCTCGCCATGTTCTCCGCGATCGTGGAACGTGCCCTCTGGCTGACCGTCGGCGAAGTCACGACGCCCGAGGAAGCAACCGAGGCTGCCGTGACGATCTTCCTCAACGGCGCACGGCAGCCCAGCTAGAGGTCTACACCGGGGCTGAGCATGCTGAAGGCCGCCGCTCACCATGTCACGGGCGACTTCATGGACCCGTAGACGCTGTGGGTTGCGCGGAAACGGAGGTCCTCGGCGGGAGCGGCCAGCGCGAGGTTGGTGAAGCGGAGTAGCGGGGGCGGGATGGCGGCGCGGATTTCGGTACGTGCCAAGGGGCGCGCCGAGATGGGTTTGCGGGTGATGTCGAGCCGGTCTCCGTCGTGGAGGAAGCGTGGGTCACGGTTGGCTGGACAGCGCGACCACGACTTGGTCGCCGGTGTGGATGCTCTGCCCGCCTATTTCCACGTCCTGGGCGGCGCCGGCTACGCCTGTCCGCCGCCGCACCTGGCCACCGAGACCTTCGCCGGCTCGCCGCTCTCGCGCAGCTTCGCCATCTCCGGGGGGAGACCGACGCTCTTGCGCGCCCTGTACGGCGATGCTTCCGTCGTGCCAGTCCTCGAAAACTTCCCGTTCTGATCAGCCTCCGCACTGGCGGGACAGGTCGTCAAAGCGGGTGAGTTCGTTGTCGGTGAGGCGGAGGTCGAGCACTGCGGAAATCTCTTCGGCTTGATGAGGCTTGGACGCGCCGGGGATCGCGACCACGGTGTCCCCGTAGAACTGCACAAGCCAGGCCAGCGCGACCTGTGAGGGGCTGGCGCCGTAGGCTTGGGCGATGGCGCGCAGTTCCTCGATCAGCGGACGGGTACGCGCGAGGCCTTTGTCGTTGAGGCCGAGCATCCGTCGTTGCACGAGCCCGGCACCGGCAGCCCGGCTCGGATCGTCGTGGAACTTGCCGGCGAGCAGGCCCGACCTCAGCGGCATGTAGGCGATCAGGGTGACGCCGAGGCGGCGGGCGGCGTCCAGCATGCCGTTGCGGTCGATCTTGCGGTGCAGCAGGCTGATCTGCACCTGGTTGCTGGCCAGCGCCAAACCTTCCGATCGCAGGATCTCGCTTGCCTTCTCCATCTGGCTGGTGGAGAAGTTGCTGACCCCGACCGCCGAGATCTTGTGTTCCTTGGCCAGGGTCGCCATGGCCCGTACCTGACTGTCCAGGCCGGACACCGAACCGTAGGGAAAGTGGATCTGGTAGTCATCGATCGGATAGCCCTGTAGCGCCGCGAGCCGGTCGTCCACGCTCCGGACGATGTGGGAGGCGCGGCGTCCCACAGGCGACCACTTGGTCGCGATCATCACCTTGCCGGGCCCGACGCCCAGGGCGTGCAGCGCCGTGGTGATCGCCCGTTCGGCACGGCCCTGGCCGTACAACTCGGCGGTGTCGAACCAGTTGATCCCACCGTCGAGCGCGGCGCGCACGATGGACTGAACGGTGTCCTGATCGGGACCCTTTCCGTCTTCCTTGCCCACGTCGGCGAACTGCTGACTTCCCAGGCCAATCGGGGTGATCTCAAAGTCTGTTGTGCCCAGCCGTCGTGTGTTCATCGAACCTCATTCCATGGTCGCAGGCGTATGCCTCAGGTGCGGGTTTGGCGCCGTTCGGCGCAAATGGCGGGAATAGCTGGTCCAGCTTGGCGAGCGTGTCCTGGTCGAGGGGCGTGGTCATTGCCCGCAGGCGGAAGATCCGGGGAATCCGTGGGGCGGGAGCGGGGGCAGGGTGACCGTAGAGGGGCGTAGCCCCTCGGTGAGCAGGGCGAAGTAGCGGCGGCGACCGGCGCCCGCGGGATCGCCGGGATGGACCGTGGCCATGGTCATGACGATGACCGCCACCACATCGGCGACCTCTAGCTCCGGTCGCACCACCTCTGCGTCGATGGCGCGGCGGAGCAGAGGCTCCAGGGAGCGCACGAAGCGCTGACCGGTTTCGGCGGCGAACGCCTGGAACTCGAGGGCGAGAGAGTGAATCACCTGCCGCCGGATGAGCACCTCGATAGCGGTCTCGAGCGCGCCGACGAGATCCCGCCACGGATCGTCGGTGTGCACCGTGGTCATGGGCTCGATCTCGGTGGCCAGGACATGGTCGAAGACGGCGCGGATGAGCTGGTCGCGATTGCGGAAGCGCCGATACAGCGTCATCACGCTCACCTCTGCTCGCTCGGCGATCTCCTCCAGCGTTGCTTCCGGCCCGATCTCTTCGAACGCTGTTACCGCGGAGCCGACGATCCGCTCGTAGTTACGGGCAGCGTCAGCTCGCAACCCCCGCTCCTGCCTCGTCATCGTGTCACCAGGTCACGTGCAGCGCGTGCACCCCATAGACAGGGCTGAAGACCCGGAAATCGGGTTCAGCGTCCGGTTCGGCCAGCGCGAGGCCGGGGAAGCGCTTGAGCAGGGCCGGGAACGCGATGCGCATCTCCATCCGCGCCAGCGGCGCCCCCAGACAGTGGTGCACCCCGTGGCCGAAGGCGACATGGCCAGGGGCTCCCCGCGTGATGTCGAGCGTGTCGGGATTGTCGATGAGGGCGCGGTCGCGGTTGGCGGCCAGCGGCGAGGGGGCCACGACCGAGCCGGCGGGGATGGCATGCCCGGCGATCTCCACCTCTTTCGTGGTCGTGCGCAGCAGCGAGGGCACGATGGACAACCAGCGCAACAGCTCCTCGACGGCGGGCTCGATCCGCGCGGGATCGTCGCGGATCATGGCCAGCTGGTCCGGGTGCCGTAGCAGGGCCAAGGTGCCCAGGCCGAGCATGTTGGAGGTGGTCTCGTGCCCGGCCAGCAGCAGCAGGCTCGCGATGCCGATCAGCTCGTCGGTGGACAGGTCGTCGCCGTGCTCGCGCACCAGCATGCCCAGCATGTCCTCGCCCGGATGCGCCTGCGCCCGGGCGACCAGGCCGGCCATGTACGCCCGGTCCTCCAGCCGCGCAGCGTTGCGCTCCTCGAGCGGCGATGACAGGTCCAGCAGGCGCGCGGCTCGGTCCTGGAACTCCTCCCGATCGGCATACGGCACGCCCAGCAACTCGCAGATCACCATCGAGGGCACCGGCAGCGCGAAATGCGTCACCAGATCGGCTGGCTTGCCCGCCCGCTCCAGATCGTCCAGCGCCGACTCGACGATCTCGGTGATCCGCGGCTCCAGCCGGCGCATCCGGCGCACCGTGAACTCCGGCGTCAGCATCCGCCGCAACCGTGTGTGCTCCGGCGGGTCGAACGCGATCAGGTTCCCGGCCCGCATCTGGGCCTGCTCCTCCTCACTCATATCGCTTACGCCCGGGAACGGTGTGTGGGCATTGCTGAACCGGGCCCCATCGGAGAACACCTCCCGGACATCGTCGTAACGCATGACCAGATATGCGGGCACCCCGAACGGCGTCATCTGCCGCACCACACCCTGGTCCTCTCGTGCCCGGCCCAGCTCCTCGACCGGGTCGAACCCGTTGCGCCGCATCTCCAGCGGCAATTCCGGCATTTCCGTCATCATCTGTGCACCCCATCCTCGGGATCGTGGGAGACGTTTCCCACATTGAAATAAGTGAAAGGCCACTAACATTTCCTGGGCCGAGCTTGCCGCGGAGGGCTTGACCGACCCGGCACGAGCCGGATCAGGGAGCGCGCCCGGCCGGCGCGGTGTGCGAAGGCACTGGGCGCCATAGCCCCGCAGCCGGCCGACGCTGCAACCGCCCGCAGGCTGGCGCTGGCCGCAGCAGCGTTGGTGAACTCCCAGCGGTAGGCCATCAGCGGCGAACCGGTCTGCTCGTCCAGGGGGCAGGGAATGCTGCCAAAGTAAGGCCCGGAGTCGCTCGCTCGCTGCGGGAGATCGGCAGGGAGGACTCGTTGGGCCCTGGCCGGCGAATGCAGCGAGAACGTTCGGGATCATGCGCCCATCGCCGCTCACATCAGCAGGAGCGTCTTACCGACCGTTGTCCTGGCCTCGATGGCGGCGTGGGCGTCGGCCGCACGTTCCAGCGGGAACGTCTGGCCGACCACCGCTCGCAGCCGCCCGGCCGCGGCCTCCTCGAGCGTGGTGCTCCCCAGCTCGTGCATGATCGGACCGAGTTCGGCCATCATCTGCGGCAGGCCGAGCACGGTGACCCCCTGCGCCGCGAGTGCGGTGGTGTCGGTGTATCCGCCGCTGGCCGCGCCGTACACCACGAACCGCCCACCAGGCTCGACCAGAGACGTCGCCGCCGTGCCGATCTCGCCGCCTACGCAGTCGAACAGCACGTCGACGGCCGCGCCGCCGGCCAGGCTGCGAACCTGCTCGGTCCAGCCAGGCTGGGCGTAGTTCACCGCGCGCGCTCCTGCCGCGCGTACGGCCGGCAGCTTGGCGTCGCTGCCGACTGCGCCGATCACCTTGGCGCCGGCGTTCACGCCGAGTTGCACCAGAAGGCTGCCCAGGCCGCCGGCCGCAGCCTCGACCAGCACCCACTCGCCCGGCTTCGGGGCGGCCAGCCGGAACAGGCCAATCGCCGTCCGGCCGTCATCGAGCAACGCCACCGCGTCGGCGGTGGACACCGATGCCGGGATCGGGATCACACTGTCGGCGACGGCCACCGCCTTGTCCGCATAACCGCCCGAGCCGCCCGTCTGGGCGATCACCCGTCGACCCAGCAGGGCCGGGTCGACGTTCGGGCCGACCGCACTGATCACCCCTCCGACGCCGTTGCCGGGCACGTACGGCGGGGCAGGCAGCGGGAACCCTGCCGGTGAGCGTCCGGCCCGCACCTGGGTCTCCGCGAACAGCACGCTCGCCGCTTCGACATCCACCAGAACCTGACCGTCGCCAGGCTCTGGATCAGGGGCCTCACCGGGAACCAGTACCGACGGAGCCCCGAACTCGGTCAACCAGATCGCTCGCATAGATCGTCAGGGGAGCGGCGCCCGTGCGGGTCCATTCCCCGTCCTCCTTTCACATCCGTGTGTCCCAGTTCGGACAGCGTTGCTGGAGAACTAATTGCTAGTTGGCTAACACTTAAGGGCCCATGTTACACGATCACAGGATGCATCAGACTCGCTATGAGATATTTATGTCTCATGATGAATGATCGACATCGAGGTGCGACCGACCACGAGATCGTCCCGCTGAGCCTCGGCGGCCAAGAGCTACTACGGCCCGGCATCGCCGGAGACTGTACGCGCGACGGTCCGCGCGCCTGCTTCCGTTGTTCTGCGGCGGCGGGCGTGGCGAGCCTGGGCGGCACGGCGGTCTCCGACTCGTAGCACCGACGCGAGTTGCTCCCAGGTGATCCCGGCTCGGCGGACTGGGCGTCACGGAGCTGTTTGAGCTCTTGGACGCCCGGGCCTTGGAAGGCGATGGTGATGGCGGACTCAGTGGCGTGGTGGGTCGTGTGCCAGACCTCGACGGCCACACGGGCGGCAGCGTGGATGCGGCCGCGTAACCGGATGAGCTGCACTGGTCGCTGGTGCGGTCCAGGCCGTCGATGGTGAGGTAGCACAGGAACGGGCCCGGGGCGGCGAGCGTGCCGTCCGGAAGCCCGGTAGCTAGTGCTTCGCGGATCTTGGCCCGGGTCGGCGTTGTTCATGGGACGGCAGCCGAGCCAGCCATCCAGACGGTGAGGAACGGTGTAGTCGGGAGCCTTCGACGCCGCGACCCTCGACGATTTCCTCGCCCGCGTCTTCACACCCAAGACCACCGCATAAACGAACCCCCACCGCATCACGGCATCCGCAGCTGAACGCCCACACACAGAGCAGGCACGTGCAAGGGGTCAGGTGGCTCTGCATGGAGCCAGAGCGTAGGCGCAGACTTCGGGCACGTGTGCGGCTCGACCGTCATGAGCTGGACGACGGTGATCATGACCGGTGTGGGACTGGCACAATTCAGCACGTAATCGGTCACGTTGATCATCTGGCCTGACCGCTGCTGATATCCGAGGGCGCCCCCCACCGCGCTGTGCGATGTGTGGCGCCCTCGCATGCCTGGAGGCACCTTCATGCCGGTCAGTTTCCTCACCGCGGAGCAACGCAGCCGATACGGCGTCTTCAACGCCGTGCCCGACATCGCCCAGCTGGGCGCCTTCTTCCACCTGGATGCCGATGACCGGCGCCGGGCGATGGCCGCCAACGGCGCGCGCAACCAGCTCGGCTGGTCCGTGCAACTGGGCACCGCACGGTTCTTGAACTGCTTTCTGGACGATCCGGAGGACGTTCCCGCCGTGGTGGTCGACTACGTCGCCGAGCAGCTCGGCCTGCAGGCAGCCGACCTGAAGGGGTACGGCTCCAAGGAGGCCCGTTGGGCTCATCAGGAGCAGATCCGCACCGGTTACGGCTACACCGCTTTTGCGGGCGAGCAGTGGTTCGCGCTGGCCTGCTGGCTCTACAAACGGGCCTGGACCACGGGCGAGCGCTCGATCGTGCTGTTCGACCTGGCCACCCACCGTCTGGTGGAGGCCAAGATCCTGCTGCCCGGCGTCACCACCCTGGAGCGGCTGATCGCCGCGCTGCGCGAGCGCGTCGCCGCTCGCCAGTACGCGCTGCTGGCCGCCGCCCCTAGCCCGAACCAGGCCGTCGTGCTGGAGAACCTGGTCAAGGTCGAGGAGGGCCGGCGGGTCTCCCGGCTGGACCGGCTGCGCAAAAGCCCCACCGACGTCAGCGGCACCGGCCTGGTCAAGGCCCTGGATCGGCATGTGGAACTGCGCGACCTGGGCGCGGCCGGCTGGGACCTGAGCGCGGTGCCGCCAGGCAAGATCGCCGCGCTGGCCCGCTTCGCCCATGCCGCCCGCGCCCAGGCCGTCGCCGAACTGGCCGGCGACCGCAGACTCGCCACCCTGGTGGCCTTCGCCGCGACCATGGCCCCCCAGTCGGCCGACGACGCGGTCGAGGTGTTCGACCTGGCGGTCGGCGACCTGCTGCGCACCTCGGCGTTCAAAGCCGGCAAGGAGCGGATGCGCACCCTCAAGGACCTCGACACCGCGGCGATCGTGCTGCGTGAGGTGTGGTTGAAGATCCGCTCCGTTGCTGAGATCCCCGACGGCGACATTCGCGCCGCCCTCGATGAGATGGATCTGGCCGCCATCGGTGCCGCCGCCGATGCCATCGGCGACATCGCCCGCGAACCGGATGAAGATTTCCAAGAAGAGTTGCTGGATCGCTACGCCACCGTCCGCCGGTTCCTGCCCAAGCTGCTCAAGCACCTCGACTTCGACGCCGGCGCCGAGCAGAGGCCCGGGCAAGGGGTGCGGCGCGGCCATGAGGTGCTGGCGGCGCTGGACTTCCTCAAAGCGATCGAGCGCCGCCGCACCGACATCGACCCCAGCGAGGTTCCCGCGGGCGTGCTGTCCTCTGCCTGGTACCGGCGCGTCTTCCCCAAGCGTGGTGAGCTGGCCGGCACCTTCAACAGACATGCCTACACCGTGGCGGCCGTCGAGCGGCTGCGCGAATCGCTGCGCCGCCACGAGGTGTTCGTGCCGGGCCTGCGCAAGTGGGGCGACCCCACCGCCGGGCTGCTGAAGGGCGCCGAGTGGGAGCGGGCCCGGCCCCGCATCTGCGATGAGCTGAACCTGTCCCCGCAGCCCGGCACCGACGTGGAGCGCTGGGCCGGCACGCTGGACTTCGCCTACCGCCAACTGGCCGCCGGCCTGTCCGGCGAAGACGACGGCCGCAACGACTGGGTCCGCCTGGCCAGGGACGAAGATGGCAAGGACCACCTGGTGCTCACCGGCCTGGACCGCCTGGATGAGCCCGCCTCCCTGACCACGCTGCGCGCCGACATCGACGCCCGCATGCCCATCGTGGACCTGCCCGAAGCCCTGCTGGAGGTGCACTCCTGGACCGGCTGCCTCGACCACTTCACCCACGTGTCAGGAGATGCGCCCTCCCGCAAACAGGACATGACCACCTCGATCGCCGCCGTCCTGGTCGCCCAGGCCATGAACGTCGGCATGCGGCCGATGGCCGCCGAAGGCGAACCTGCCCTCGCCCTGGACCGGCTGTATTGGGTAGAGCAGAACTACCTGCGCGCCGCCACCCTCACCGCCGCCAACGCCGCCCTCGTCGAGTTCCACGCCGGCCTGGAACTGGCCCAAGCCTGGGGCGGCGGCGAACTCGCCTCCGCCGACGGGCTGCGGTTCGTCGTCCCGGTCAAAACCATCAACGCCGGGCCCAACACCAAATACTTCGGAAAGGGAAAGGGAGCCAAGGGCGTCACCTACTACAATTTCACCTCCGACCAGTTCACCGGGTTTCACGGCATCGTCATTCCCGGCACCCCAAGGACTGGTACTACATCCTGGAAGGGCTTCTGGATCAGGAAACGTCGCTGAAGCCCACCGAGATTACCTCCGACACCGCGGGCGCCTCCGAAATCGCGTTCGGCATCTTCCGGCTGATGGGCTGGCAATTCTCCCCGCGCCTGGCCGATGTCGGCAGCGCCACCCTGTTCCGCGCCGACCCCGGCGCCCACTACGGGTCCATCGACGCCCTGGTCCGCAGCCGGGTCAACATCAAGCTGATCAACGACTCCTGGGATGATCTGCTGCGGGTGGCCGGATCGCTGCTGGTCGGCGCGGTCAAGGCTAGCGAGCTGTTTCGCTACTTCGCCGGCGGCGGCACCCCCACCCCCATCGGGCGCGCCCTGATGGAGCTGGGCAAGCTCGATCGCTCCACCTACCTGGCCAGCTACTACGACGACGAGCTGCTACGCCGCCGGGTCAACACCCAGCTCAACCGGCAAGAATCCCGCCACACCCTGGCCCGCAAAATCTTCCACGGCCAAAAAGGCGAACTCCGGCAGAAATACAAAGAAGGCCAGGAAGATCAACTCGGCGCATTGGGATTTATGACCAATGTCTGCATTCTATGGAACACCGTCTATACGGCCCGCGCCCTGGAAGAAATGCGAGCCGAGGGTAAGAAGATCTCCGCCGCCGACATCGCCCGACTCTCGCCCCTGGGCTTCGAGCATCTCAACATGCTCGGCCGCTACAGTTTCTCCCTGCCCGACCTGGTCCGCGACGGACAACTGCGGCCGCTGCGCACACCCCCGCCCGCCGAGTAACCCCCCTCGCATTCAGCGCGCCGGATGCTCCCGGGCCGGAAGGCCCTCGGCGAGCATCCGGCGGACCTGCTCATGCGAGAACCCGGCGCTCGTACCGATCTTGCGCAGGCCCCACCCCTCACCCCGCGCGTCCGCCATCGCCACCATCAGCGCCGCGCCCGTCACCTCGTCCAGCATCGCGCGCAGCTCCGCCAACCGGCGCAGCCGTACCGCAGGCGCCAAGTCGGCGATCTCCCGGCAAAACCCATCAACATCAGCACGCAGGAACGCCACACCCTCAGAATCCGCCATCGGGCAAGACTGGCCTGGTCAGACCTACAGCGTCAACAGATGTGACACAAAGCCCGGTTCGCCGTTCCACTCCTACTGGCAGGCCCTTACGGGCCGGCGCCGTCTCCGCCCGTAAGGAGCCAGCCCCCGTGGAACTCGGCATCCTGTCCCTGTCCGACCTGCAGACCGACCCCGCCACCGGCACGCTCCACGACCCCGCCCGGCGCACCCGCGAGATCATCTCCTACGCCATCGCCGCCGACCAGGCCGGCCTGGACGTCTTCGCCCTCGGCGAGCACCACAGCCCCGACTTCTCCGTCGCCAACCCGGCCATCCCGCTCGCGGCCATCGCCCAGGCCACCACCCGCATCCGGCTCACCAGCGCCGTGTCGGTCCTGTCCACCCTGGACCCGGTCCGCCTGCACCAGGACTTCGCCTCCCTGGACCACCTCAGCGACGGACGCGCCGAGATCATCGCCGGACGCAGCGCCTTCCTCGACGCCTTCACCCTGTTCGGCATCGACCCCGCCGACTACGACGAGGTGTTCGCCGAGAAAATCGACCTGCTGCTCGCCATCCGCGACAGCGAGTACGTCACCTGGTCCGGTCGCCACCGCCCGGCTCTGGACCACCTGCCCGTCCCGCCCCGCCCCCAGCAGGCACGGTTGCCGCTGTGGCTGGGCGTCGGCGGCACCCCCTCCAGCGCCGAACGCGCTGCCCGCCTGGGGCTGCCCATGGTCTTGGGTCTCATCGGCGGAGACATCCGCAGCGCCCGCCCGCTGATCGAGCACTACCGCGCCGTCGGCCAGGCCGCCGGCCACGCCCCCGAAACCCTCCGCCTCGGCGTGACCAGCCACTTCTACATCGGCAAGACCTCCCAGGGCGCACGCGCTGACCTCTACCCCTACTACCGGGAGTACCTGCGTCCCAAGACCCCCGGCGGGCGCGGCTGGCTGGTCAGTCCGGAGCAGTACCAGGCCATCGCCGGCCCCTTCGGCGCGCTGATGACAGGCAGCCCCCAGGAAGTCATTGACAAGATCCTCACCGAACGCGAGCTGTTCGGCATCGACCGGTTCATGGGCCAAGTCGACTTCGGCGGCATGCCGCCGCACATGGTGGGCGACTCCATCGAGCTGCTGGCCACCGAAGTCGCCCCCGCCATCCGTAAGGAACTCGGCCTGCCGCCAGGACCGGCATGACCAACGCCACCGACGTCTCCATCCGGTCCCCGCCGCTCCACCTCACAGCCACGCCCACGGTTACAGCCGCAGCCAGCTGCGGCCTTCTATCAGCAATCCCCATTTTTCGAGGAGCAGACCACCATGACCACCACCACCGACCCGTCCTACGTCGACCCGGCTCGGATCAACCCCCGCGCCATGCGTCTTGTCGAGGCGTTCAAGGACGCCCTGGCTCGCCTGCGCGATGAGGAGGGGCTGACCTTCGACGACCTCAATGCGGTCGCCGGTCTCCTGCAGCAGATGCAGGCGGCCACCGGCGCCCCGCTGGCACTCCTGGCCATGCCGCTGTACAGCGAGCTCTTCCAGGGCGGCCAAGACGGCTACACGCCCGGCGAGGACGTCGACAGCCCCACCTTCATTCCCGGCTCCCCGCGCATCGACAACCCCGGCACCCTGCCGATGCGACCGGACGAACCCGGCACCCCGCTGATCGCCTCCGGCCGGGTCCTGGACGGCCACGGCAAGCCGCTCGCCGGCGCCAAGCTGGACATCTACCACGCGGCCAACAACGGCAACTAGTCCGGGGTGTTCGACGACGGCGTGCCCACCTACAACCTGCGCGGGCACCTGCTCACAGACGGCGACGGCCGCTACCGCTTCACCACCATCACCCCCGTCGCCTACGCCGAGCCCCACGTCGCAGCGGTCGAGGGGGTCGCCGAAGCCGCCGCGGCCGTCGGACGCAGTCTCTACCGCCCGGCTCACATCCACTACGAGCTCCACCACCCCGACCTGCTCACCCCCTGGCGGGGCGAGATCTACTTCCGCGGAGACCCGGTGATCCCCGTCGACTTCGTCGGCCCGAAACTGGCCCATCCCGCCCTGCAGGCCGACACCGTCCTGCACGAAGACATCAACGACATCTCCGCACACGGCTTCCAGAGCCCCTACAGGACCGCCGAGTTCGACTTCGTCCTCAAGACCCGCACCAGTCCCGACACCGCCGCCACGAAGGAAGCGGCATGACCCCCGAGGACGCCACGGCTTGGTCGCTGGTCCGGCTGAACCACGCCTTCTTCCACCACTACGACCGCCGCGACTACGAGGCGCTGCTCGAGCTGTTCACCGCCGACGCCCTGTACGAGGTGCATGGACGGAGCCTGCGCGGCCACGCCGAGATCCGCGACGTGCTCAACGCCCGTCCCGGACCCGAGCTGACCGTCCGCCACCTGGCGACCAGCCAGCATTTCCACACCATCACCGACACCACCGCCCACGGAACCATCTGCGTGATCACCTACGCCGGCCCTACCCCCACGGGCGAAGGCCCCGCTTACTATCCGGCCGAGAACGCCGGACACATCGTCGAACTGACCGACCACTACCGGACCGAGAACGGGCACTGGAAGATCGCACATCGCACAGCCGCCGCGATTCTCAGCCCGGCGGCCAACTAATCAGCACCTATCTGGTCCACGAAGAGCAGGGCCGCCCAGTGGTGCATCTGTCGCATGAGCCGGTCTACTCAGTGCGGCGGCCGACGCGATGATGGCCGACAGCCTGCCCACTCAACTGCCCGAGGACCCGGAAGAGCCGCTCCGCAAGCTGCTGGAGTCGCTCCACACGGCGCTGCGTTCCCACCGCGATGACGCCCGGCTGGAGCGGGAGGGCTTCACGTTGGCCAGGCCGCCCCAACTGGCGTTCGCCGAAGTGGTCAACGCCGCCCAACGGGCCACCGGGCGCAGCACGAAGGAGGCGATGGACACCGCGGTCTCCTCGGACGTGCGCGCACCGAGGCCGAGGCCGATCGGAGAGCGCAGTCGGCCCAGTTGCTCCTCAGACACGCCGGCTTCGGGCAGGAGGCGCAGGCGTGTGTCTGGGTGCGCCGAGATCCCATCGCGCCGGTGTAGCCGGCGGGCAGGTCGAGTGCCGGAAACGGCCAGTGACGTGACCAGGTTAGGGAACAGGGCGATGCTCGTCCCGGTGATCGCGAAATTCTCCACTGCCCGCACGGCGTGCACGTCGTAGTAGGCGTCAGCCGGGACCTCCTTGTCTCCCGCCAGGTCGTGCTCCACGCGTTTGGCATGCGCCATCTGATGCTCCTCGTCACTGCCAGCGGACGTAAGCCGAGATGCCGGCCCGGAACCCCTTGACAGGCCACCAGCCTCCCGGCCCTAGTGCTACCGGATCAACATGCAGAATGTAATATATTGCATATAGGATGAGTTTCATACCTCTGAGACCCGGCGCGAAGTCAAACGCTGCCGTCGCGAAACCCCGCCACACCCCGGCCGAGCCCGAGGCCACGGCTCTCCAGAAGGAACCCGTACAGTGACCATCCGCACCACGGAGATCATCGGCATCCTGGGCGGCATGGGCCCGGCAGCCACCGCCGACTTCTACGCCAAGCTGGTGTCGATGACACCGGGCTCCAGCGACCAGGACCACCTCCGGACGGTCATCTGGTCCGACCCCACCATCCCCGACCGCACCGAGGCCCTGCTGGGCGACGGCCCTGATCCCACGCCCTGGCTCCTCGACGGCAGCCGCGTCCTGCGTGAGGCCGGCGCAACCCTCATCGCCATCCCGTGCAACACCGCTCACGCCTTCGTCCCGCGCATCGCCGACCACGTCGGCTTGCCCATCGTCCACATGATCGGCGAAGTCGCCCGGCACCTCACCACACTGAGCCCCCGCATCCACACCGCCGGGCTGCTCGCCACCACCGGCACCGTACGCGCCGGCCTGTACCAGGAGTGGCTGGACCGCTTCGGCATCCGCCTCCTGCTGCCCGACGCCACCAGCCAGGACCACGAGATCATGACCGCCATCCACGCGGTGAAGGCCGGTGCGCGTGACGTCACGGCCACCGAGCCGCTGGCGCGTGCCGCGCGCAGGCTTGCGGCACAGGGTGCACAGGCCATCATCGCGGGCTGCACAGAGATCCCCCTCGGGCTGCCCGCCGAAACGGTCGATGTCCCCCTCATCGACTCGGCGCTGGTCCTGGCCCAGGCCCTGGTGCGCCGGGCCCGAACCGAGCAGGCAACCGGATAGGACAGCGTGAGCGATGTACTGTACGCAATATGTCACTCGACAGCCCCGTCTCCCGCCGACTCCTCAGTGACGAGGTCTTCCACCGCCTGCGCGATGCCATCGTGCGAGGCGAACTCGCTCCCGGGGAGAAGGTCAAGGACGGCGAGCTCGCTGAGCGCCTCGGCCTCAGCCGCACCCCGGTGCGCGAGGCGCTCGCGCGGCTCGCCGACATCGGCCTGGTCGAAGCTAAGCCCGGCGTCTACACCCGCATCACCACCCTCAATCGTCGCGACGTCGAAAAGACCCTCGCCGTCCTGCGCTCCCTCGACCAGTTGGCCATCGAGACAGCCGTGCCGGTCATGACCGAGCGGGACCTACGGTGCATGAGCGAGGCCAACCGCGACTTTGAACGGGCCGTCGCGATCAACGACACCGACGCCGCTCTCGCCGCCGACGACCGCTTCCACGCCGTCCCCATCGCGGCAGCGGACAACCCCGTGCTCAGCCGGATCGTCGAGCAGCTCCACCCCCAGATCCACCGCATCCTCTACCGCAAGTTTTCGACCCTCCTCGGCGGCCGCAACACCATCGAACATCACGAGCAACTCATCGACGTCTGCGCTGGCGGAGACGCCCGCGCCGCCGCCGAACTCTCCGGACAGCACTGGTCCGAACTCGGCGGACACATCAACCAGCTCTTCGACGCCAACCAGTTCATGCAAGCCGCGATCGCTTAGCGGGACCGGGTCGCACCCCACCGCCGCCACCGCATGCCCTGTCCACAAGTTCTGGTCGAAGAGAGCCGCCATCTCGCAGTCGTGGGGGTATCACTCTAAGTGTGGAAACGATCACTCTGGGTAGATGATCGAAAGTAAAGATCAACCACACAACATTCGGGGGAATGTGATCATGTCTACCACACAGGGAACCGCCGCTCTGGCCACC
>NZ_JBQQBQ010000090.1:0-30659 GCF_052245915.1 Nonomuraea sp. 10N515B | reverse complement strand
GGCTGAAGGACGCACACGAGGCCCGGGTTGCAGCCCGGCGAGAACTACGCCAGGATCCCCTATAACCCCTCCCGCGACTGATGGGTATTTAAGACCCGATCTGGTGCATTTTCTCTGACACACCTCGACCCGTCAGCCCTGCCATCGAAGTGTTACACCTGGCCGGACTTCTGGATGACGATCGCGTCCCCGCCATCGTCCGATGGTTCGAGCAGCGCGTCGAGACACTACCCGAGCAGATGAACGCCGAACTGCATGTGTGGTTCGAGGTGATGCGCAAGGGCAGTTCCACGCACCCTCGCCGGCGACCCCGCCAGGATCGCACCACCCGCAATCACTTCACCAACGCTCTGCCTATCCTGCGGATCTGGGCACGCACCCGTACCTCCCTGCGCGAGATCACCCGAGACGACGTACTCCGGGTCCTGGAATCGACCGGTACTCGACGCACGGACATCCTTGGAGGACTTCGCGCCATCTTCCGTGTTCTGAAGGCCCGCAAGCTGGTCTTCATGGATCCGACCGCGCGGATCCCTTCCGGCATGCCTCCGACGCAGATACCGATGCCACTCGAGCCAGCAGATCTGCGGACCGCGCTGATGTCCGACGACCCGGTGTGCGCCGCCATGGCCAGCCTGCTCATCTTTCACGGGTTGCGGCCACGGCAACTTCGCAGCATGCGGCTCACCGATCTCCGCGACGGCCGCCTCTACATTGACGATCAGGTCATCCTGCTGGCACCCCAGGTTGGGGTGCGACTGGCTGCCTATCTCAAGTACCGGTCGTCGAGATGGCCCAATACTGCCAATCCACATGTATTCATCAATCACGTGATCGCCACGGGCGTTGCCCAGACGACCTACAAGTGGGTGAACAAGGTCCTCGGCTTCCGTGCACAAGAACTGCGCGAAGATCGCATCCTTGACGAAGTCCGCGCAAGCGCAGGTGATCTCCGCCGTGTCTGCGACATGTTCGGCCTCACCGTCAACGGAGCTCTTCGCTACATCAGAACGCTGGGTCATCGCGACCTGCAGGAGCCACCCCATGGCACCATTTCCTGAAGACAAGACCGCTGCTCGACACAACGCGCCCCTCGGGGCGCAACAAAAGGCCCGGACCGGGCGAGCTCCCTCCCCGGTCCGAGCCTTTCCCGTGCAGCGTCATTTGCGGCGTCGACGAGAGGGGCCTTGGGCGGGAATCCCCTCGAGCCTTCCCCGGTATGGATGCGGGCGTTCACGGTGCTCCTCCCACCAGAGCAGCGCCCCCAGATGCCACGGCAGATCCGGGCGGTACGTCCGGATCATCTGGGGGCCCTGGGGGAGCGTGAGCAGGAACCGCCAGTACTCCTCGACCGCGCTCTTGACCGCCGCCATAGGGACCGAGGTGGGCGGGCTGTCGTCCACGTAGGCGAAGACGGCGGTCTCTTTCGACATGTCTATGTCGTAGAGGTTGCCGCCGTAGCCGGCCGTCTCGCTGCGACCCGACAGCGCGTCGTCGACTGCGCAGAGCGCGATGAGGCAGCAGTCGAACGAGAATCCCATGTCGAAGGTCAGCCACATGCCGAGATCGGCGAGCCCCGGGGGCTCCGGGTCTTCCGTGCAGAACTTGATCGACCGATCGGAGTCTTGATAGAAGTGCACTGGAACTCCTCTTGTGCTCAACATTGGCGTTGATTTTCATGACTGATCGGGCTGATCGGAGGGCCTTACGGGATAGCCCTCAAAGATTTTCCGGTCGCGGGATCATACCGTCCAACGATCTTCACTCCATGGTATTCGCCTACTCATCTGCCCCCTTCCGTTCCCGTGATCAAACTGCTGGCCGTTCTTGAAAGCCCCTGGTGTGGCCCTGTCGGCCTTCTCTGCCGACCAATCGTCGGGGAAGTACGTATCGACGGTGCCTTTGTCCTTCCGGTCCCGTTCCGGAGGCGGCTGGGGTCCGCCGCCTCACCCCTGGCCGACTCTCCTTGCTGGCCCTGCCCACGAAATGGGTCTGCGTCCTCCGAAGTAGCTCTCCGCCGGTCCTCACCCTTCGGTTCGCGCTCAAAGACCCTTCAGAAATCACGAACCTACGGGGGATCAGCAGCGGGCACGCCTCGATCGCGTACCGGGCGCAATCGGAGGGATGGAGCGCAGGCTCGGCGGAGTAGCCGCGGGTGAAGTCCGCGGGCCGCAGCAGCAGCGTGTACTTCCCGCCGGGCCTGGTCGACAGCGGCTGGCCGCAGCCGCCGCAGCCTTTGCCGGCCAGCAGGCTGTTGACGCGGCCGGGGTGGTTGATGCCGAACAGCGGCGGCCGCCGGTCGTTGGTGTGCCGGGCCGCCACCTCCGGCAGGGCCAAGCCGCCGTGGACGGGGCAACCGGCCATGCGCTTGGGGATACGGGGGCTCATGCGTCGAGCCCGTCGAACATGATCGTCCGGTAGACGGCGTCGATCGCAGCGGCCGCGTCCTCGTCGGTCATCTCATCCAGCCGCAGGAGCGGTGTGGTGTCCACCCGGACGTCGGCGAGACGGGCATCGGCGATGACCTGGCGGATGATCGCTTCGGTTTCAGGCGTCATGGGTGATCTCCCGCGTGCTCAGCAGCAAGGTGTTGCGGAGGAAGGCCGGTGGTCGCTCCAGTAGTCGCTCCAGCCGATGCCGTGGTCGATCACCTCGGTCAGGAGGAGGGAGTCCACGTCGAGGGCGGGCGCCAGGCTCACCGGCGCGATGACGCCGACGACCGGGCTGGGTGCCTGGTCGTCGAGGACGGCCAGGTGCTGGGTGGTTCGCCGCCCGGCGAGGCGATAGAAGGGGAACCGCTCAGTGACCCGGGCAAGCCAGTCGCGGTCGACCGCGACCGGCTTGCCACGCAACTCGCCGATCCGCGCCGACTCATACGACCACGGTGACCAGTCGATCGGACGCAGCGGCTTGCCGCCCGTGCGGGCGTACCTGGCCCACCTGGCCGCCAGATTGAGCGCCGGCCGCCGGTCGAGCAGCTCGGGCGGGCTGGTCCGGTGCCAGGTGTAGGTGCCGTCCGGCGGCAGGCCTGGCAGGTGGGCGACGCTGAGGCTGGCGCCGTCGACGTCGAGGCGCAGCTTGGCCAGGTCCCACACGGTGTAGCGGTCGCTGAGCAGGACCTGGCCGCCGGCCCGCACGAAGGTCACGAGCTTGGGGTTGAGGACCAGGTCGCAGATCAGGTCACGCACGGGGACGTAACGGACCGCGGTGCCGGCGGGCGTGGATGTGTGGAGTCTCATCTACTTTCCTTCCCGGTAGTGATCGAGCAGGTCGATGACGGCGACGGTGGCGTTGCCGCGGTCGCGGCTGCTCTCGGCCCGCCACAGCAGCTGGGCCAGCGCGTAGCCGCCTTCCTGGTAAATGCCGGCGAGCTTGCTGAGCCGGTCGGTCAGCGCGATCAGCCGCTCGTCGTCGTCTCGGGGCAGCAGGTGCGCGGTCAGCCCGCTCGTGGCCACGATGAGCCGCACGAAGCGCTCGATCGCGACGGTGCGCGAGTGCGGCCACAGCCCGCCGTGCGACTGGGAGACGTTGCACGGCGTCGCCCAGGGCGGGCAGGACGGCACGGTCAGCATCTCCACGTCGCTGGACGGCGTGACGCCCCAGACGGCCGTGTCCCCTGCCCAGGCCAGGCTGATGCCGCTGTAGCGGTTGATGGCCACGACGGTGGCGGTGCTGGCGCCCTCCTGACCGGGCGGGACAGGCAGGTTGCGCTCATCGACGTAGGTCTTGGCCGCGCGCAGCGCCTCGACCGGGTTGCCGGTCGAGGACGCCACCGCGGCGGCGATCTGGGCGGTGATCTGTGCGCACTCGGCGGCGTCGGCGTGGTCGCCTTCGCCGTCCGCGACGGCGATGGCCAGCGAGGGGCCGCCGTCGCAGATGTGGAGGTAGTCGGCGTTGCGGCGGCGGCCGCCGGCGATGCTGTCGTAATACAGCACGGCCAACTCGCCGGGGGGACTGTGAGCGATCATCGAATCTCCTCGGGGTAAACAAAGTCCCGGCTCCGCGCTGGCGGGCCGGGACGTCGGGATGACATCGGGGGCTTGGAACCGAGGGTGCGGTTCGTTCTGGCGGGCAAGGTGAACTGAGGAGCGTTCCGGCTAGTCCGGCTCGGCAGAGGGCCTGCCGGGCGTGAGGATCTCGCCTTTCATAGTGGGCAGCGGGATCTTGCCAAGCTCGGCGATGAGTTGAGCGGCCTGCTCCTCGGTGAGCTGACGGGCGGACTTCCGCTCACCGAACAGCCTCTCCACCACGTCCAGGGCAGCCTCCCGGCTCATCTTCCGGTCGCGCACGAGCCGGCCGATCGCGCGGTCCTGATCGCCGGTCAGCCCGCCCGTGGGGAAGGTCTCGCGGATCGTGACGGACTCACGGACCTGCTGGGTTGGGTCGGCCTCGGGCTGCTCCTCGGGCCGGTTCGGGTGCACTGTCGCCGTGACAGGATCAACGGCCGGGTCGATGTCCTCGCGCACCCCGCCGTCGTCGATGGCCCCGGCTGTGGTGAGCTGCCATGTGGCGGGAATCATCTTGGCGAGCGGCCCGCGGATCATGGTCTTCTTCCCCATCTCGATCGCCTGTTTGGTGATCGAGCCGTTCGGTCCGAGCGCCCATGGGCCGACGAGCTTGCCCTCCCGGTTCTTGGCGAGCGCGTACCGGTCGCGGTGGAGGTTCATGTCCGCCTGCGTCCACGTCTCGGTGACGATGTCCACACCGCGCACCACGGCGGCGCCGTAGTACCTGTCGGGCAGGCCCCGGTCGCCTTCGGCCATGGTGTGCTCGACGGTGCCTCGCGCTCCGTGCAGGACGTGCTTGAACGTGTCGTTGGTGTAGACGCAGTGCGCGGCGATGGCCTGCACGGCCGGGTCACGGTAGCCGAGCGCCACGTATCCCCGGTAGCCGATGACCATCGTGGCGTCCAAGCGGCTCTCGCGGTTGTTCCACATCGGCAGAAGCCAGCCGTGGCCTAGCGCACCGACCCCCGGGCGCAGGCCGAGCTGCGCGAAGTTGACCAGGCCACCAATCACGGACATGTCGTAGCATCCGGCCAGCTTCGGCGTCTTCTGCACGAGCTGGAGCGCATCGCGCATCACCTGCCGGATTGACATGCCCTCCGGCAGCGCTTCCCGCAGGATCTTCTCGTGGTCCACCACCAGGTCGGACAGTTGAGCGATCTGCCGCTCTAGCGCGGCAGATGGCTGGCGGGCGTTCATGCGGCTTCCTCCGTCGTCTTCTCGTTCGCCGTGTCGGGCGGCGGCGTCTTGTCGAGGTGCGGGTCTGGTTTCACGTACGGCACGCCGTTGGCGGCAAGCTGGCGGATGGCGTACTGGCGGCCGTTGTGGACGGCACGGCGGGCGAGCCCCATGTAGTCGCCGACGCGGGCCAGCACGTGCCGCTTGTGCTTCTCGGCTTCGTCAGCACCGAGGACGGCCGCGTGCAGGTCGGCCGCCAACTCGCCCGGTAGTTGCACGCTGGCCTCGGGATCGATCTTCGGATGCAGCTTGCGTACCGTGATGTAGGTGGCGGGGTGGTCGTCCAGTTCGGGCATCTCGTCCCAGAACACCGACGCGAGGAAGTCTTCGGCCGCATCGCGGAGCAGCGCCGCCTCGGCCGGGTCGTACTCGATGACGTACTCGCGGAACTGTAGGCGGCCGTCCAGCAGGGCGATGCGCCAGCGCTTCACGCCGAACGCGTCCATGTACCAGACGACCTGCACCCGGTAGTAGATCGGCACCTCAGCGGTGCCGGGGCGGCCCCACCCGGAACCGTAGGCGTCGGCGTCGGTCTTGATCTCGACCCCCTCGACCAGCACGCCGTCCTGCCAGCAGAGCGCGTCGGGACTGCAGAGCTGATAGTCGCGAGCGACGTGCACGTACGTGCCGCCCCGGCGCACCCGGAACTCGGGGTGCTGATCCTTGAACCAGGCGAGGATGCCAGGCTCCAGGTAGTGGCCGCGCTGCTGCGCCTCGGTTGGCGGCTCAGGCTGGATGAGGCCCTTCTGCAGGCACCACTCCGAGTACGGCGACGTCCACGGCGACTTCCCGATCACCGCGGCGATCGACGACCCGCCTAGCCGGCCGCGCCGTTCCTTCCGGCCGCGGCGGCTGTCTGGCCGGAAACGACCGAGACGGCGGGCGGACCCCGCGGTCACGGTCAGCATGGCCGCTCCCGACGTTGCTTCGGCTGTTCGCGACGCCGCTTGCCAGAGGTCTTCAGCCGGAACGGGCCGTACATCTGGTCCGCCGTCTTGAGCCCGTCTTCATCCTCGAAGCAGGCGCCGAACTCGCTGGTGAGGGCGATGCCGTGCCCACCGTCTTCGGTCGAGTGGGCGAACCAGTCCTTTCCGGTGGCGTCCGTCCACGTGTCTCCCGGCAGTGGTGGCCACTCGAAGGCGGTCACCAGCGTGTGCCTGACCCTGTCATCGTCCGTGCGGAAATAGGCGTCAGCTCCGGAGGGCCGATCAGGGGAAGCGATGCCGAACCGTGCGGGATCGTCCGGATCAACCTCCACGATCACGCCTCGGCGGACGACCTCGATCACGTCCCCGAGGCGGTAGAGCGGCTCGCTCCCCGGCTGCCGGGCACCCATCACGGCCGAGCTCGGCGCGCGGCCGCCACCGGCTCGGGCAGCGGCCCGCCGTACACCGGCTGTCCGTCGACCAGGACGCGCAGCCGGTCAGCCGCTGCCTGGTCGCGGGTGTACAGGTCGACGACGATGCCGCCGTCGATCGCCTGGTGGATGTAGCCGGTGACCTGGTCGGCGTGGACGCGGGCGATAGGCCAGCCGACGCTGCTTTCCAGCATCTCCGCCTCGATCGCCTCGACGTCGACGACGCTGCGGCCGGTCAGGACCATGATGTCACTGATGGCCTCCAAGGTGTCGCCGCCCCAATCGCCGTGGTCGCTCAGCAACCGGCGGTAGATGGCTTCCAGCGCCTGCACGTCCGACAGCGGTGGCCTGCCGGCTTGCGAGGCGGTGGAGGGCTGAGACGTGGTCGAAGTGGAACGTGGGGCCGAGCTGGGGCGTGGGGCCGGGATGGGCAGGTCGGACAGGCACACCACAAGCGCCTCCCTTTCTTAATCGGGGACAAGGGGATGCGAATAGAGCGCGGCCTGGCGCTGGCGGCCGAGCCGCGCCCGGATCGCGAGGACGGAGGGGCGAGTCAGCGGCCGGTCGCGGCCAGCTGCATGGCGCGCAGCGCCTGGCTCTCCATCTCGTGCGCCGTATCGGCGTTGGGCAGCGTCTGAGCGACGCTGGTGACCGCGTGCATGATGCCGCCGGCGCTCAGGTCAGCGCCCTTGATGAAGTGGGCGAGGATCTGCTCCTGGTACTCGTCGGTGAAGGACAGCTTCTTGGCCACCAGCTCGATGGTCCGGCTGGGGTCGGCGATCTGAGTGCGGGCCAGGCCGGTCAGCTCCTGCAGCTTGGCGCGCACGTAGTCGACGTCCAGGAAGGTGGTCACGGCGTCGCGGGTCTGGGCGGCGATCAGCTCCAGGTTCTTCTTGGCGGTGTCCTCACTCCAGCGCACGACGCCTTCCTCCATGCGGGCGCCGAGGTGGACGTGCCGCAGGGCGTCGACGGGGATGGTCATGCCGTTGCGGCAGACCTGGACGACCAGGCGGGGGACGATGGTGAAGGCTCCGCAGCCGGTCTCGCTGTTGGACAGCAGGAACCCGGCGAACACGATGGGGTTGTCGGCGCCGGCGGCGCCGGTGAACGGGCTGCGGTAGTCGCGCAGCAGATCCGGAGCCAGGGCGCGGACCTGCTCGCACACCACCCGCACGTACATGCGGCGCTCGGTCAGGTCGCAGCCGTCGATCTGGACCTGCACGCCGGCCTGACGCACGCCCTTCAGCGCGGCCGTCAGCACGTCGAGGTTTTCGATGATCCGGTAGCTGTCACTCAAGAACGCCCGGGCGACGCCTTCGCCGCCGCCGGTGTGCAGGCCACGCAGCAGGAAACGGCGATCGGCGCTCTCCATCCAGCCGTTGACGTTGGCGTCGTACAGGGCCGGCTTCTCCGCGCGCAGGCGGCGCAGGTACTGCTGCGGGATGCCCAGCTTTCCGGCCAAGCCCTGGTCGCACACCTGCGTGGGCAGGTACAGCCCGGCGGTGCTGGTGACACCGTTCGGCGACAGCAGCGGCGCCGTGCCGACGAGTTGCAGCCGGGTGCCGATGGCGCGGATTTGGTCGCTGTGGACCACGACGTCGACCTTGTGGACCTGCTGGTCGCGCAGCAGGTTGACCAGGTCCTCAAGGCGGGCGTTGCGGGTGGTCAGCGCGATCGGGGATGTGGAAGTCATGCCAAGGTCCCCTTTCATCAGGACGAGAAACGGGGGGATAGAGGAAGCCCGGCCGCCTGGGCAGGCGGCCGGGCAATGGTGCGGCAGTGGGGGGCAACTCGCAGGGCTGCCTGGGCTGGCCGATGCGGGTTTGGCGGCTCCGGCAATCGAGCGTGAGCAGCGGGCGGGCCTTCGATCAGGACGCCTCGGACAGCGTGTCCAGGAACTCCTTCGCGTCCGGCAGCTGGTCCAGCGGCCAGCCGGCGACCAGTGCGGCGGGCCACTGCTCGCCGGAGTCCTGTCCGGTGACGAAGCGGCCGCGGTTGTGCGGCTGGAGCTGCGGCCCGCGGTAGACCTCGAAGACGCCGGTGTCGAGGTCGAGCAGGTATCCCCACTCGCAGTGGGAGTTGGCGGGGAAGTCGCAGGCGTCGATGAGGACGCCTGCCTCCAGGATCGCCTGGGGGTCGCCCTGGGTCTTCCAGAGCAGCTCCCACCAGCCGCGGCCCGGCCAGGACGCCGACGGGTTGTCGGCGTAGGTGCGCAGCCGGCGGACGTCGTCCTGGGTGGGCCAGGTGTCCGGGCTGACCACCCGCAACGCGACGACCTGCTGCCACAGGACGTCGCGGGCTTGCGTGGCGGTGCGCAACCAGGTCAGCACGGCCAGGCCGACGCCGGCCGGGTAGGAGTCGTCGTGGATGTAGGTGATCCTCTCGGCCTTGTCGGCGACGAAGCCGACGAATCCGCGCGTCGCCATCACTGCTCGGTCGAGTCGTTGGCCGGTACGTTGGCCGGCACGATGGTCGGCGTGCCGTTCAGCAGGGCGCGCACCTCGGCCTCGCGGTAGCGGCGGTGACCGCCCAGGGTGCGGATGGAGGTGAGCCTGCCTGCTTTCGCCCAGCGGGTGACGGTCTTGGGGTCGACGCGGAACATCGCGGCGACTTCGGCCGGCGTCAACAGCGGCTCGGTTTCTACGTGGGTCATGTCGGGTCCTCCGATCGGTGATGAACATCAGGGGTCAAGGGGCTGGCAGACGCAGGCGGGTACGGCGGCCGTCCGCGCTGGGGCGGGTTGCCGGCGAGCAGGGCCTCGGCGTAGCGGCGCAACGCTGGATCGACGATCTGGCTGGGGCTGGTGTAGGTGCCCTCCCAGTCGCCGGCGCCGCTGGAGTCGTGGACGGCACCGATGTGGTCCAGCTGGATGACGCAGCCGCACCCGCCCGGGCAGCGGGTCAGCAGCCGGATCGTCCATGTGGGCTGGTAGCCGCCCTCCCGGCTGGGCAGACACTTGCGGCAGTCGGAGTGGCCGTCCTGGGCGTGCTGGGTGTCGAGCCCCTCGACGATCTCGAGCAGGTAGTCGGCCAGTGCCATGTCCACCTCCGGGACAAGACAGCCGCCGTGCTCGGGACGATCCCGGGCACGGCGGCGTGACGGGCAGAAGCGGGTCAGGCGGCCATCGGGCCGGAGGCCGCCTCCTCAGCAGTGCCGTCGGTGTCGTGCAGGACCTCGACGTCCGGCTCGGACGGCTCGGACGACTCCTGTGGCGATGCCTCCCACTGCGGCTCGGCGAGAACCTCGGCGATGGTCGCGCCCTCGGCCCCGTCGTGGCCCTCGGGGGTGTCGGCGGGCGCTTCCTGCTCGGGCTCCCCGATCTCGTCACCGGCCAGAGCGACGGCGCTCTCCAGCTCCTCCTCAGGCTCCGGCTCTTCCCGCGAATCGGAGACGCCCTCGTCCTGCCAGGCGGGCGTGTCCCCCCGGTACGGCACGCCGTCGATCAGCGACTTTTCGATGGGCGCCGGATCGTATGCCTTGTCGCCGAGCTCGGGCCCGAGCTCGGTGACAAGGAAGCGCAGCCAGGTGGCGGCATCAGCCCTGGAGCAGGGGGAGTAGCGGCCTTCCCGCCAGGTGTTCTTACACTCGCTGGACGCCGCGCTCATCTGGTACTCCCAGGCCACCGCGATGGGCAGCAGCTGCAGCAGCGCCAGCCGTCCGGGTGTGGCGGTGGCCAGCGCCGCCTCAAGATCGGCAGGCCCGCCGAGCTTGCCGTACAGCGTGCACATCGAGGCCGAGCCGAGCTTGTCGCGCACCGGGGCCGGCATGTCGTTGAGGACCCGGGTGATGAACCGCGCGACCGGCTTGGGCGCGCTCTTGCGGGTGAAGAACGACGCCAGCCACTCCTGGCGGACCGTAGCGGCCGCCGTCCAGGCCCGGTTGCCCTGCAGGACGACCTTGCGGGGCGGGCCGTCGTCCTTCGCCCTGGCAGAGGGCGGGAGCGTGATGACCGGTGGAGGCGTGTAGCCGTGCCGTTCAGGGCTGCTGCAATACAGTTCCGGCTGCTCCTGGCGCCAGGAGTAGAAGAACGCCCCTCTGCCGGGGCAGTCGGCGTGCTGGGCGGGGTCGAACCCTTCTACGCTGGCGGCCAGGCGGCTGAGCCGGACAGCGCCCGGCGGTTCGTCCTCGGTCACGGGAATGCCGGCGGCTTCGAGTTCGGCCAGCGCCTGGGCGTGCGCGGCGGCCTCCTGCCGATCCCGGCGCACGCGCTCGATGGCGTGCCGGCTGCTGTGCCCCCACTGGGAGATGAGCGCATCGATCTCGGCCAGTGCCTGCTCGTCGCCGTCGAACTCCTCCAGCAGCGCGAGCTCATCCAGCGTCCAGGCGTATTCCATGGCCTGGGCACGCTGGCGGGTCGGCTCCGACAGCTTGCCCGCGGCGATTGCGGTGGCGATCTCCTCACGGCTGCGGCCGGTCTTCTTGCGGATCTCGGTCCGGGTGGCGCCGAGCTGGTGGGCCAGGAACAACGCTCGCGACTGCTCGAAGGGGGTCAGGCCGCGGCGCAGGTCGTCGTCGTTCTCCACAACCTGGTCGACCAGCAGGCTCGCCCGGTCATCGGCCTTGGTCAGGTCGATGAGGCACAGCAGCTTCTCCCGCTTGATTGTCAGGGAGCCTTCAAGGCGGCGGTTGCCCTTGACCACCCACCACAGGTGGTCTTCTTCGCCCTCGCCACGTTGATGGTCGGCCGGGATGGGGATGACCGTCACCGGGACCTGCTGCTCGGACTGGAGCGAGGCGCAGAATTCCCGGGTGATGTGGTAATCCTCGCGCACGTTGTCGGGGTGGTGACCGAGGTGCTTCACCGGGATCCACGCCAGGCGGTAGTCCTTCGGCACTTCCAGGTCGATGTCGCCGGGGATCTCCTCAGCAATGCTGGACATGCGAAATATGGCTCCTTCCGTGATACGGGGGGAAGACGACGGCCCTGCTACGCGGCCCCCAACACGCGTAGTGGGCGGGGCGATTCCGGCGGAATCACCGGGCTTTGGTCAGGCGGCCGCGGGCAGGTTCGTGTGGCTGGCCGTGGCGCCCTGCACCATCCGCGGGGAGGGGGTGCCTGCCGGCGGCCAGGCGGTCTCGGCCTCGGACACCACGCTGTAGCGCGAGCACAGCCCGATCGCGGTCGCGGTGATCTTGATCACGGCACGCACGATCGGCTTGTTCGCGCGATCCTTGGTCTCGTAGCTACGGGCGAGCAGGTCGCAGCCCTGGACCACGATCACGTGCCCCTTGCGGTACGACTCGTTCGCTCGGATGGCCGCCACCCCGTAGGTCACCACCTCGACGTGCCGGGTGGGGATGTAGGCAGATCCGTCCCGGCCGGGCGAGGGCGGCCCGTTGACCTCCAGCGTCGCCGACCACATGGCAGGTGCGGTGTTGGAGACCGGGAAGAAGCGAGGCTCGAAAGCGATCCGGCCGGTGATGCTGATCTGGATGTCCATGTGCGGCCTCCCGTGGCCTGGCGCCCTTGTCCGGGCGCCAGCGGATGTAGCGGGGTCTGACCGGGGGTCGAGAGTCCGCCTGGTGGCGGGCCCGTCCCGGCAAGGCAGAGACCGCACCGCCAGAACCGGGGCCGCAACCCGGGCGGTGCCGCTGCGGCAAGATGTTTTGCCCCCGGGCAAAAGATCTCTGCCGCAGTGGCACCCACCCGCAAAGGCCGCAGGCCCGCGACATGCGGGCGAGTGCCCGGGTTGCGGACACGGGGCGTCGGCGGTGCAGGATCGGCCTGCCGGGGAGACGGGCGCCGCCCAGGACCCACTCGCCGCGGCAGAACCCAGACGGCCGGGAACCACGCCCCAGGGGGCACCGCGAGATGCGCACGGCCTGGATTCAGCCTCGGCAGTTGCCAGCCCTCAGGCCGTGGCCGCGCACGTACTGACCGTGGTGACCGAGTTACGCGAGCGCGGCGCCAAGGTCGTGTCCCTGACCGAGAACTTCGACCTGGACACCGAGGAGGACCGGTTCATGTTCGCGCCCGGATCCAGAAGAAGGCGATAGCGCACTTCAGGCAGCTGTAACACCAGGGGGCAGCCTGGCAGAGGCCGACCATGCATCGCCGGCCTGATGACTGGCAGCCTCCTCCTTGCAGCCGGACTGGTGCTCCATAAGGAACAGAAAAGACAATGAGCGGAGGCTTCAAGCCTCCGCTCACGCCTGGGGAGTCCTGGTGGAAGGCAAGACGTCCCTGTTCGGTGCGCCCGTAGTCTTGGTCGTGTTCCAGTCGAGCAAGGAGGGTCGGTCGCACTTGGCGCCATCGACACCGGTGCAACAACGGAGACTGCGTTGAGGTGGCGTCGCGGGCTTTTTGAGTATCAGGCATTTAGCGCCTGGTTCAAAGAGAGCTTTTACAGGATGAGACAGTGCTTGACGCCTGTTGACGTGTTGGGTGGGGCCCTGGACACGTCGTTCCCTTACCTGCATTTACCTGCGCTTGGGGCAGCCGGGAACGGGTTTGCCCATATCTGTAAATCGGTCGGCATCGCTTTGCACCCAAAGCGCGGGAGGGCCACACTTAGTGGAGCGGACTGCAGACTCCGCGGAGTGGGCCGACTGTGGAAGGTCGGCCCGTTCGTGTACACGGAACTGCCGCCCGAAGTGTTCCAGTCGCACAAGGGGAGTGCTGATCAGCCTTCCCTTGTGCTTTAAGCGGGAGGGATTCTTCGCAATGCGTGCCATCGCGTCGACCACTACTTGGGCGTGCGCCCGTGTGGTCTTCTCATCAGCCAGCGGCACATCGGCCGCCGCACAGGGAAAACGCCCATGAGCGGTATCCCGATCACGCACTCTATACAGGTAGCCGAAACGAAAGGGGCGGTGACCGCCGAGCGGACCCTCCGGAGCGAGCAGATCCTGGAGGAGATGACCTTCGAGGACATGCTCAGGTCCTTCGTCGAGACTCACACCGGTGGCACCGACTGGCAGGAGCACAACTGGCCGCCGGGAACCAGCCGCGGCGTGCTCCGCCGCGCGCTGAATGCCCAGGACACGCTGCCCGGATGGCGCCTGGTCCTCAGCCTCTTGGACCAACTCGGCGCACGTAAGGGCCTCATCCCGGCCTTCCACGCCGCATACGAGCGGGCCAAGCTCTACCGGCCCTGGTCCGAAACCGTCCGCATTGATCAGGACGCCGACGGCGCCAGCACCCTGGTGATCAACAATACCGGCACGATCTACCTCCAGCCCGAGCGGCGCGTCCCCCAGCGTCCCGCCGCACGAGCTGAGCCAGTGATCCCGGACGCGCCCGGATTCAGCCTCAAGCCTGACCCGTTCTCGGCTCAGTCCGTGGCGGAACTGGAAGAGCTGGCCAGGCAGTTCTGGAGGTGGGCCGGCGAGCCCTCTTCCAGGGAGGTCGCCAAGCGTTCTCAAAAGACCTTCTCGCACGCGACGATCGCCAAGTTCCTCTACGACAGACCAGGCCAACCGGTGCTGAAAATGCACTACCTGCTGGGGCTGATCCGCGGGTGCGGTGGTGACGCCGAAGAACAGCAGCGGTGGGTCACAGCCTGGCGTCTCCTGCAGCAGCAGGCGAGCACCGCTCCGCACGGGGCGAGGACGCTGCGCAGCGTAGCCTCCGAACCCGGATCTCCCAGCGCTTTGGCGGCTCGGGCGGGGTAGGCAGGTATGTCAGCCAGTCAGGGCGGCGAGCCGGTCGAGCCGGTGGCGCCGCCCACTCCGCCGTTCAGGAAGGTCAAGGCCGCCGCCACGGTAGTCGGCGGAGGCACGGTCGTGACCGCGCTGATCGCCAGCGGGGTCATCCCGCTGGCCGTCGTCATCCTGGGGATCATCATGGCCGGCGTTCTTACCGTGGTGGCCATCGTGGTGCTGAAAGATGACGGCGAGTCCACTCGGTTCGACCGGCTCATGTGCCTGCTCGGCATGCTGCTCGGTCGGCCGGCAACACGATTTCTTCCGAAGCGAGCCGTCGAAGAACTACCTCACAAGCGACCTGCCCCTGTCCTTCCTCTGCAGGCTGCGCCACTGGCCATCGAGGGCGAGAGCGTTCGTGAGCCGAGCAAGGAGGATGTGGCCTAGGGACTGGGATCCGTGAACCCTAGGCGAGGGGGCCGCACGCTGGTGGCGCAGCGGCCCTCGAGAGGAGCGGGGGAGCAGCGGGGTGGTCGGGGAGGCCCGTCAGTCAGCGCCACACAGGATGGGCGGTGGCGGTGATGCGCCACCAGGGCGGGGCGATCGCCAGAGTGGCGGCGATGAACGCGGCGGCGGCCTGGTCGGCGTCGGGCGGTGCGAACACGTACGTGCTGTGGTCTCCTCCGCCCTGGCGGAACGTCACGCGCCCGGCGTCGGCGGCCAGCGCGGGCAACTCGTCGAAGATGAGCCGGGCGTCCTCATCGCTCTCCAGGTCGCCGTGGGCGATGGTGACCGGGGCCAGGCCGCGCGCCGCCAGCGCGGCCTCCGCCACGGCCGTGGTGTCGCTCATGTGGCGCGCCCACTGCTGGGCGCGGTCGCGGGCGGCGTCGAGGTCGTCGGGGCCGGGCTGGTCTCGGGGATCGTCGTTCATGACTGGCTCCCGTTGTCGAGGTCGTGCAGGACGGTGTCGGCGGGGTCGCCGAACAGCGGGCCGGGAGTGGCGAGCAGCTGGTCGACGGCCTCGGTGCGGGTGGCGGCGCGGTGGACGACGACGCGCCCGTCCGGGGCGAGGGCCTGCCAGCGACGGCCGGAGCGGTAGACGCGCCCGAGCTCGGTGTCGTCGTAGCCGTCGTCGATGTGCACGCGGTAGGAGCCATCGGGCAGGCGGGGCAGGTTGTCGGCGAGCGCGGCGGCGGCCAGCTGTGCCGGGGTGAAGGGGCTGATCGGCCGCTCGCGCGCAGGGCGAGCGCGCGGCCGGCGGGGCGTGCGGGCCTCGGGACCGAGGTCGGGCAGGGGTGCGGGGGCGAGTAGCGCGGCCAGCAGCGCGGTCACGGCCTGCACGCGGTTGGTGCTGGCCGATCCGGGCACCGGGCCGTCGATCGTGCAGGCGACGTCGCGGCTGCGATCGTCGCGCTGGAGCCAGCCAACGCAGCGGCTACGCACGATGACGTCGGTGCGGCCGGGCACGCGGCCCTTGAGCAGGCTCCAGGACGCCAGGCTCGCCGGCGAGGTGTCGAGGGTCCGGCCGCGGGCGTCGGTGAGCGGGCCGGCCGCTACCGCCGCGTGCTCGGCGCCAGGGATGCCCAGCGCGGCGGCCGCGAGCCGGGCGGCGTTCAGCCCGATCAGCACGTCGCGCCCGGGCGCGTCGCCCGTGGGCAGCGTGGTGACGAGCCGCCCGTCACGGTCGTGGATCTGCCAGCCGACGGGTGCGGCATGCAGCCATCCCACCCGTTCCCCGTCGACCAGGAGGAGGCAGTTCTCGCCACTAAGTTTCGCCAGATACAGCTCCGGCGCTGGCGCGGCGGCCCGCTGGTCGACCGGCTGGGCGTGCCGCGGTGCTGGTAGAACGGCTGGCGCGTCCGGCTCGGCGAGGCCTTGGCCGGACGCCTCGGTGACGGCCTGGCGGTGGTCGGCGGGTGCGGACGTTGGCTCGACCGCCTGCTCGCGCGTCGAGCTCGGCGTGGTGGCGTCGGGCGTGGGGTCGGACACGGCCATGCCGCCTGGGCCGGGAGAGGACCGGGCGTGGTCTGGGTCGATTAGTGGGGCCGCCGCCGCGGTGGTGGGCGGGGAATCGTCTTCGAGGGCGCGGTACAGGGTCGAGCGGCCGACGCCGAGCTCGAGGGCGATGTCCGGGATGGACTGCCCGCGTGCGCGCCGGGCCCGGGCGGCGGCCAGCTGGTCGTCGGACAGGGCGCGCGGGCGACCGCCGGGGCGGCCGTGGGCGCGGGCGGCGGCCAGGCCCTCGTGGGTGCGCTCGCTGCGCAGGTCGTGCTCCAGCTCCGTGACCAGCGCGGCGGTGGCGAACAGGCCCTGCTCGGCGGGCGTGCCGCGGGGCTCGTGCAGGCCGGCGCTCACGCCGGACAGGATCTGCAGGGCGATGCCGCGCGGGGCCAGCTCGCCGGCCAGGAGGGCCAGCAGCGCGGTCGCGTCGGGGGCGAGCTGGCTGGGCCGGGTGACGACCAGGATGTCGCCGACGGTCATGCGGTCGAGTGTGGCGCGGAGCTGGGGCCGGTTCTGGCGGGGGCCGGCGGTTTCGGAGACGATCTCGTGGCAGCCGGAAGCGCTCAGGACCTCCTCGGAGTGGTCCTGAGCGCCGGTGGTGCGGGTGTAGCCGATGCGGTAGCGGTGCATGCCCATTCGTCCGCGGGCCGCTCAGGCGATCAGGGACTGGGCGACCAGGTGCCAGTCCACGCCGTCCAGCTGCTCGTCGGTGAGCGCGTCGTGGAGCTGGTGGACGTGCTCGCGGGCGTCCGCGTGCGCCTCGTGGTCGGGGTATTTCCACGGGTGCCGGATGGTGTCGCGCAGCTCCAGCAGGTACAGCCATTGGTCGGTCGACCGGCTGGCGGCGGCGAGGGCGCGTTCGGCGGGAAGCAGCGCCTGCTGGCGGAGGTAGTGGGCCTGGGGGTCCTGCAGCCAGCCGATGACGTACGCGGTGGGCATGGGATCAGCCCTCAATCTGGATCAGGTGATGGTTCTCGCCGCCGGAGCGGACCGCCGCAGCATGGTCCTCGGCGGTAAGCCTATGTACCAGGGGCTGCGGGCTCAGGCTGATCTGCCCGGTGCCGTACATGCGGTCCAGCGCCTCGTCCACGTCGGTCTTGGTCCATGGGGCGAGCTGCTGGCGGACCTCGGTGAGGCTGACCCAGGCGCCTGGCTCGGGATCCAGCGCCGTGCACGCGGCGATGATGGCGTCTTCAAGGTCGCTCATGCCGCTCCTTTCTTCGTTTGGGGACTCACACCAACGTTCCAAAAACGATCCCGAAACACAAGCAAGGCCGTCCATGATTTTCGGGATCGTTTTCGGGAGAACGCTCCGGGGCTGGTCAGCCGCGTCGTCGGGCCGCCGGGGTTACGACTTTGTTGCCCAGCGGCCAAGGGCCTCGGCAGACGCGGTGGGGCAGGACGGCGGCGAGCCCGTCATCGGCGAGGCTGGCTGGCCAGGCCTCCTTCGTCGGTACAGCGGAGCGCCGTTGGCGAGGCCAGACATCCCCCGGCCGGAAGGGGGAGCGTCCGCGCCAGCGCAAACTTCTGCCAAGATTCTCTTCTCCAATTTATTGCGTGGCCACGGATTAAGTGTCATATTCGAGTCAATCGGCGAGAGAGAGGGACAGGCATGAACATCGAGCAGATTCAAGAGATCGTCGACCGGCACGACAACATCAGCAACGGCCAGCGGCGGGAGAGCTGGGACGTCATCGCCGACGACGGCGAGTTCACCATCCACGCCAAGCTCTCCGCAGCGGTGGAGATCGAGAAGCTCGAGGTGCCGATCGAGGCCACGCCCACCCAGGAAGTGCTCGACAGCATCGCGGAGTGGGAGAGGCAGGGCATCGGCACCGACTGACCCGCGACCCATGCCACCGGCCGACGGCGGGCGACCCACCAGGGACGCCCGCCGCTTCGCCTACCCTCACGCTCACGACAGATCAGGAAACGGAGCACCATGACCGAGACCGAGACCGGCCGGGCCCCCTGGCACAAGTTCAACGCCCCCAAGGCCCTGTGGGACGCGTTCGGCCGGGCCTGCGCCTCACAAGGCACCGACAGGGCCAAGGAGCTCAGGGCTCACCTCGTGGCCTACACCCGTGAGCATGGCGACGCCGAGGCGATGGCCCTGCTGGAGCAGGGGCTCGCCGAGATGGCTGAGATCCGGTCCCGCCAGTCACCCGGCCGGCCGCGTGGCAGTAGCAAGGCGGCGCGGGCGCTGCGCGACGGTAACCGGGGCTGACAAGCAGGCAGCGCGTCCTCCACGACGTCGTGACGTCCGCAGCCTCGCCGTACCGGGGAGTCGGCCGCCGCCTAGTGCTCGTCTTCGAAGGCGTGGGTCGCGGCGCACCGCCGCCGGTCAGCCGCGCCGGCTAGCCGCCGGGTCACGGCTTTGCTGCCAGCAGGCCAGGGCCGCGGGGGAGACGCGGGCGTAGCGGGCCAGCGAGGCGACGGAGGTGTGGCCGGAGTAGGCCAGCAGGGTGGAGGTGTTGGCGCAGTCTTCGGCGGCGTGGGCGAGGGCGCTGTGGCGCAGCTGGTGCAGCGTTTAGGGGCCGCCGGGCAGCTGGGCGGTGGCGTCCTCGAACAGCTCGGCGGCACGCCGGTAGGACAGTCGGGCCCGGCCGGAGCCGGGGTCGACGTCGCCGGGCGGCAGCACGACGCGGGCGCGCCGGTCGGTGAGGAACACCGGCCCGCTGCGCCGGCCCTCCAGCAGGCGGGGCAGCAGGCGGGCGGTGGGGGAGTGCGCCAGACGATGACGTCGACCGCGCCGCCCTTGCGCCTGACCTTGGCGCGGCGGTTACGCTGGTCGAGGTCGCCGACGTCGAGGGCGAGGACCTCCTCCACAACCCGGCGCGATGCCTACCTCTGAGCCAGGCCGGATGCATGCGCTCCTCCACCGCAGATCACGCAGATGGGCGGGCCCTAACAGGTGTTGCCGTTACTGGGGTTGTAGGTGAAGTTGCAGATCCTGTTCCCGGCATAGAAGGTGCCATGGTCGGTTACTTCAAGGTAGTAGTAGTTCTGGTACGCCAGCCCATACTTCACCTGCACTGGCTGATCAGCGCACGCCGGCTGGACTGGGTAGGACTCCCACCCAGCGCCGTAGAAGGTGAACGTGGCGACCACTTGAAGCGTGCCCGCGTGCCGCAGGCGCGCGGTCACCTGGTTGCTCCCGCAGGTGTAGGCCCCGACACGGATCCACAGTTCCGAGTTGTGAGGGATGATCGCCCCGGTCTGGCAGGAGTAGACGCTCTGAGAGTCTCCGGTTCGGCAGCCTCTCACGTCGTAGTCGGCCCACGCGGGTTGGACCCCGACGAGGGAGACGAGTAATGCGGTACCGATGATTGCGGCCATCCGCCGCGTGAACCGTTCCATGCGCCTGCGTTCCTTCCGAACGTGGCGTTGGATCAAACCGCCGACAGTGATCTTGGTCGTTTACCCCGCCCTGAAGAGCGTATCGATCATGATGGTATGCCTGGGGGTTTCCGTCTGACAAGGCCTGTCGTGTTGGGTCGGACCGGGATGCCGGGCTGCAGGACACTTCGTTCATCAGAAGCAAACTCCAGGCGTCGGCGGGCTGGCGCTGACCCGTTTACGGATCGGCGCCCTCTACCTTGAGCCGTCAGCGTCTCGTCCGGCGGGGTCGTCCTGGAGCGGCGGTCGCCTACGCGGGCGGGCGTGACGGCACCGCGGAGTCGTGGAGCACATCCCCGGGCGTGGGAGCTCTGTGGATCTTGCCGAGGAGGTCGTTGTCAGTCTTGAAAAAGTCCTGGTGAGCTGCTTCGTGGCTGATGTTCTTCAAGGCGGCTTCCAAGGCGAGCTGTACCTCCCAGGCGCTGAGCTGGCTGGCGAACAAGGCGATGGATCGTACGGCACCGGCGGTCGCGGGGCCGCCGTGGGTGATCGCGTTGCGGGTGCGTACCAGCCGGTCGAGCAGATGGGTCCAGCGGGTGTCGAGCGATGCGCGCCATTTGTTGAAGGCGTCGTGGTTGCCCAGCCGGCTGGCCAGGGTACGCAGGCGACGCTGGGTGTGATGGTGTTCGGGGTAGATGTCCAGGAGCTCGGTCAAGGCGGTTCGGGTGGTGCCGGGAACTAGTCCGATCCAGGGGAAATCGTCAGTGTGCCTCGTCGCGGCGGCTAGCGTCTGGCGTCGCTCGCGAGCTTGGCGGCTCAGGCCTTCGGAAGAGCTGCCCAGGGCGTCGTGGATGGTATTCCGCAGGTGGCCGTGGACGGAGTGCACGATCCAGGCCGGCTTCAGGAACCTGGTCAGGTGTTTGTGCCACGGCCCAGGCCCGATGCGTGAGGAGGCGGTTTCGATCACCCGGACGTCCGCGATCACGCGTGCTAGCGGCGCCTGTTCCTGGGCGGCCTGCCACCAGCGGAGCAGCTCGACCGCGTCGGCCAAGCGGTCGTCGTTCATGGCGGGCGAGCTGTCCTTCTGCTTCCAGAACGTCTCCATCTCGCTGAACACCGCCGATCGGCGTTTGTGGTCCAAATGCTGTTGCACGGCATCGGCGCCGAGCCGGAAGTACCGTTCCGAAGAGCTCCCGTGGCCGATGTGGGTGTGTCCCTCAGCCAGCCGCCAATCACCGTGCCCGATGCCGGCGTGGAACTTTCCGACGGCGACCAGCGCGTCCACGCGATCGCGAGCCACCGCGACCGGATCGGCGTAAAGGCGTGCAGGGAGGAAGACGCGGACGTTGACGAGCCCTTGCCGGTGTGGCATCGCGGCCAGGACTTTCCCGTCCGTCGTGCTCCAATTCTTGGCGTACGAGCTGCACTTGGCCGAGGCGGCCTGCGCATCGTCAGGCACGTATTCACTGGAGAAGAAAGAGATGTCGCCCAGCGCGGCGAACAGGACGGGCATGCTGGCCTTCTCGTAGACCAGCCATACCGCATGCCAGCTTGATGCGGCGGGAAGTGCGAGGAAGCGCTCGCATAAGGCATTCCGCTCACCGATCGTGAGGCCGGCCGCGGCCAGGGGATCTTCATCCTCCTGACCGGCCTCTGCCATTGGGACATCGCCGAGGGCGGACTGCATCGCGGTCACAGACCAGCTGTCATTGGCCAGCACGCCTGTCATGACAGCGATGAACTCGCTGCCGAACTCGAGGGAGTGACCGGCCCGGCGTGCGAGCTCCAGGAACACGTCCCGAATCGGCGCGATGACTTCCGCCGAAGTTCTCTTGTCGTCGATCTTGGACCACAGATCCCGCCACGACGCCTGTAACACCTCATGATCGTCCAGCTTGCCGAGCAACGCGCGCAGCGCGGCTGTGGCTGGCTTCCGATCGCCCGACCAGTCAGCAGCGCGCAACGACGTGAGCGCGCGCTGGACGTCTGCCAACTCCACGCCCAGGATGTCCTTCGTCTGCGTGCCCAGGCCCTGCTGGGCCACGTGATCGTAGTCCTGCACCGCAGAGTAGAACGCCACCGGGTGGAGATCCTTATCGAAGGTGCGGGGATCGGCCAGCCACGCCATGAGTTCCTCTGCGGCCTCGGGGAAGCTCGGCACGGCCGAGTCCGACCAGCGTCCCAGGGGGATGCGCAAAGCCCTGCTCACTTCGCTGGCGGTGGTGGCCGCCACCTCCTCGCCCCATCCGGACATGTGTTTCCCTCCCAAGTAGCGCAGACCCTACTCACGGTGGCAGAACGGGGCGATTCATCGCGATCTATTTAGTGATCTCGCGCGTCAGAGTGTTCGCATTGCGCTCGGAATGCGAACGAGAAACGAGCTTGTCGGCGGCCGTCCCCTTGGGCCCGGCACGACCCTGGTCGGACACGAAATGATCACTGCCTAGATGTCGCGTTCGACCACGGTGCGCGGCGCGCGACGGCTATCAGCGCTGAAGGCCGGTGGAGTCCCAGGTGCGGGCACGATGGCCCGTGTGCGGTGAAGGCCGCGCCGGTCTCGGCGGCCATGATGGGGCGAGCGATGTCGTAGCCGCGGGAGTCGTAGACGTAGATCTCGCGCAGGTCCGCCAGCGGGAGGTAGACAAAGCGCAACGGCACTCCCGGTGTGGTGATGCGTGCCCCCCACCAGCGGATCCTTGAGACCCGCGGAATGCGTAAGGGGCTTCTGCTGTTGCGCATGTTGATCATCCTGTCGGAGTGGGCGCTACCCAGTCGATCACGATGGTGCGGCGCACGCCGGCGTCCAGCAGGGCCTGGCTCTTGTGCTGGCCGTTGATGTAGAAGGTGCGCCGATGCCCGGCAGGGACGGTGAGCTGGATTCCGTCGCCGGGGCAGACGAGGGTGTGCAGGGCGTCCAGTTCCCAGCCGCTGAGGCCTTCAGCCTGAGCGGCATCGCGGACGAAGTCGTGGATGTCGTGGGCGGCCACTCCTGCGTGTTGGGCCTGTCGTACCAGCCGGATCGCGGTGGCGCTGACGCGATGCCAATCTCCGCCGTGGTACCAGCAGCACGGCCGTGCTTGGTGGCGGGGAGCGAGCTGACGGGCGATGCGGCGGGCCCAGCTGATGCCGGTGGGCATGCATGTCTTGGCGCGGAAGGGGTGTGGGCGTGGGAGGCGCATCGTCCAGATCGTGCGGAATCGGGGTTCGTCTTCCGGCTCAGGCGGGCGTGGCACATACCCGTCGCCGCGATCGGGGTCCACCGCGCCGCCCACGAGCCGCGTCAGCTCAGCCTCGGTGATCCGGCCCCACTCGGGGCAGCAGAGCTCGAACGGCCCGGTCAAGGTGAAGGTGACCAGGGCGAAGCGGTTGAACGTGCTGTCGCCAAGAAGCTGGCGCTCGATCCAGATGGGTGGCTCGCTCTCGTCCGGGCAGTGACGGCGCCAGACCTCGGCAGCGTAGGTTTCGGCGGCGTTGACCAGGGAGGTTCCCTCTTGGTCGGTTTGGGTGGCCACTGCGACGGGGTGAACACCAGGGGCGGTGAACAGTTGCAGGCGGAAGGTTGCCGGTGAGTAGCCGGGCCGCTCGACGGTGAACATGTGATCGTCGACGGTCCGCGTGCGTGCGTCGGCGTGCTGCTCCAGGAGGGACTCGATGAGGGATGTCACGGCGTCAGCTCCACATGGGGATCAGTGGTGTCGGTGAACGGAGGCCCACGGACCCCAGCACGCTGGGGACTTCCGTGTGCCGAGCTGCGGGCCAGCACGAGCCGACGGTACGCTCCCGCTCCGACAATCCGTGGCAACGCAGGGTGACCGCCGGCCCTCACTAATGCCTGATCGGTCGCCGCCCGCGACGACCAGCTCACCGCGTCGCTCTCAGTTGTCTGAACACGCACGGGTGACGGCCGTCTAGGTTTAAAGCCCAACTCAAGATTTTCGGGACGGGTTTCGGGACGATCGCTCCTACGGGAACGCGATCAGCGCGCCGGCCAGCGCTGCCGTCCCGCAAACGGGGTCGTTATCGGGACGACCGTTTTCGCAGGTGACGGGCAGGTCCACCACCCTCTCAGTCCCACGAACCCTCGCCGGGGAACAGCATCGCCAGGGTGATCGTGAACGGCTCGCCGGGCGAGACGTCGCGACCGCGGCCGTAGCTGGCGTGGGTGGTCAGGAAGATCCCAATGCAGCCCTGGCAAAAGCGCGCCGGCCGCTTCCCCGGCGGGTTGTACTGCTCCTCCTGGACGTGGAAGTCCGCGTCGCGCTCCCGGCACATCTCGCAGTCGTTGCGAGTGTGGGGGTAGGGCAGCGCCATGCTCAGCGCCCCCCGATCCACACGTTGCAGTGGGCGCACCAGTCGCGCGCGGTGGCCAGGTCCGGGAACACCCGGTAGGGGCCGTAGATCTCCTTGGGCCAGCGCCGTTCGTGCTCGCTGGCGTGCTGGTCCGGGGTCTGGGTTTCGGCGATCGACTTGGCGTGGGCGTCCTGGGCCCGGTAGGTGGCAGCCTTCTGATGCGCGGCGGCGGCGTGCTTCTTCGCGTCCCGCGAGGGGTGCGGGCCCGCCGCGATCCGGTCCCACAGGACGGCCTCCCGCTCGCTGATCTCCGCCATGAGGTGCGGCGGCGGAGAGACAAACTCCTCAAACAGCGCGCCGGTCGACAAGCTCATCAGCTCGACCAGGGGAGTCATCCGGGTCAGCCCACCTGACACCGGACGCTCGTCGACGTCGCGGCCGTCGGCTTGGGCGTGCGCGACGGCCCACTTGTCCAGGTAGGCGGCCGTCTCGTCCGGTGTGGAGGTCCCCGCCGGCATCCGGTTGTAGGTGCGCGTCTCCAGCCCGCCGGTGATCCCGTAGATCTCATCGGTCACGATCGGGCGCTTGACCGCTGCCTCCCACTCCTCTGTGACCTTGCGGAACTTGGTGTGGGCGGACTGCCGGGTGATCTCCAGGGTGTCCCCGATGTCCTCCCACGAGGCGCCGCCGGTCTTCTCCACGATCACCGCCCGGTCCAGCAGTTCCTGGGCCCGCCTGACGAACCGGGCCGCGTCCTCGACCGGACGCGGGTTGTAGTCCGTCCAGACCGCGACGAAGCCCATCAGGAAGTCGGCCAGCTCTTGCGCGGTGGCGGCCAGGGCCAGCTGGGCGAGGGACTGTTCGGTGTACGGGGCGTCCTCGTAGGTCGGCTCGGTCATGTCTTCCATGGACACCTCCCCTCTCGCTGTCAGCGTATGACTGACAGTCGAGAATGTCAGTTAAAAACTGACACCGAATCTTGAGATGCCGGAACCCGGGCCCGCGCGGCGGCGGCCCGGGTTCCGGCATCTCAGGCAGTGCTCCAGGTGATCCACCGGGCGCCGGGGGCGGTGTCGGGGCGGATGCCGTCAGGCGGGGCCTGGCCTGCGCCGTCGCGGGCCTGCTCGACCACGTCGGCGATCCACTCGCCGAAGCCGTCGTACACCTCGCCCCAGCGCTCGGACGCCTCGGTGAGGGACATGCCCTCGGGCAGGTGCACCGGCCCGCCGTTCATTTGGTCGCCGGTGGCGGGGTCCCAGCGGATGCCGTGGCCGGCCAACTGCGCCGCCGCGTGGTCGAGCCAGGCGCCGGTGACTTCGGCGTAGTCCCAGTTCTCTGCTTCGCACAGTGCTGCGTCCGGGCTGCCGTAGGGGCCTTCCAGATCGAACAGGCCGTTTCGGATGAGGTCATCGTCCCAGAGGGGCTCCCCCAGCTCCTCTGCCGTGGTGACGATCCCGGCCTGCGCGGCACGCTCGGCGTCGAGCACGGCGGCCAGGCGTGCGCCGAACCGCACCTCTGCGTCCTGGCGCTCACGCGGCCGGAGCCGGGCGTTCACCCCCACCGCCCCGTCCACCTGCAGCGCCGTGCTGAGCGCCTCCTCCGCAGTCCACAGGCGTTCCCTCAGGCCGGGTCCGGCAGATGCCGGGGCGCCGGCCAGGGCACGCAGGTCGGCGGCGACCGTGCGGGTGCTGTCCACGTTCCAGCGGTAGCCGCTCGCCCCCTGCTGGACGATCTGCTCCAGGATGTCGGCGGCCAGGCGCAGCAGTTCCGGGTCGGGGCACTGCTCGGCGCGGCCCGCTGCGGTGACCTGGTCCTGCACGGCCCGGGTGACCTCCTGGCGGTGGTCGTGCACCATCACCCAATCGGCGCTCGTCATGGCAGGGTCGCCGGCGGCGTTCGCGAACAACGCCACGGCGCGCGCCCAGCGTCGGGCCAACCGGGCGTGCGTCGGCTCGACCGGGTCGGCCAGGCGCGGTGGCATCTCCTCCAGGACCTCCACGAGCGTCACCGCATCGTCCGGGACGAAGCCCATCAGGTCGACGTCCAGGTTCGTCTTCCACGTGGTCGTGTCGATCGGCCAGTCTTTGCTGCCGGTCTGCCACAGGTCCAGCACGCGGCCCGCGCGGTGGTGGGTCGGCTCGGTATACGGGCTCCCCGTGGTCACGTCCCGGGTCAGGCGCACCAGGGCGTGCCGCCACCAATCGCGCTCGGCGATCTCCGGGCTGTGCTCGCCGTTCTCGGCGGCGTGCGCGCCGAACTCCTCGACGTCGGCGGCGGGGGCGAGCTCAGCCGTGGCGGTGACCGACTTGCGGCCGCGCATCACCACGGTGTGCCGGGCGGCGGCGGCCAGGCTCTCCAGCTCTTCGGCGGTCACGCTCCCGCCGGCGGGCGGGCGGGGGAAGGACAGGCGGGTCAGCAGCACCGCGCGCTCCGCCCCGAGGCGCACCGGCCAGACGACGGCCCTCGGGCACGGGATCTTGGCGTACTTCCACGCCCCCGAGATGGCCAGGGCCACCGCCGCCCGGTCCTGCGGGTCAAGGAGGCGGGGCCCGGTCTGGTCGTCCGGGGCGGGGTCGAACTCCAGCGTCACCCGCAGCCACACGGCGGCGGACGGGTCCTGGTCGCGGTCGAGGGCGCGGCGGGCGGCGTTGTACGCCTCGCCCGTGGCGGCCTGGCGGGCGCGGATCTCCTTCTTGCGGGCGCTGTTCTTGGTCACGGTCTGTCCTCTCGGCGAGGGTGCCCACGCCACCCCGCCAGGAGTCGTCACGACCAGCAGCGGAGCGGAGTCTCGTCAGCGCGATCCGGGGGACCTTGTCCTCGTTGCCTCCGCCGCGTGGGGGCGGGAGGCTCGGAAGCGGGCCAGCGCGTCGGCCACTGAGAGGAGAGCCTACGCCGCCGCACCGACGATTTCCGGGGACCGGGGCTTCAGTAGCGGCCCACGCTCACACTCAGATCGTGCCCGGTCGGCAGGAGACCGGCGCTGGCGTACCCGGTACCAGCCGTCGTCGGGCACGGCCAGCACCAGCTCACCGATCTCCGACAGGAACGCTCGGTCGGCCACGACCAGGCGTGCCCGGAGCGGGCCGCCGGCCTCCAGGTCCTCGCCGACCTCCAGCGCGGCGATGCCGTGCGCGGGCAGGGCCGCGCTCCAGTCGATCAGGTCGCGCGCGGGGATGCGGCAGGTGCGCGAGGACCGCGCCGCTGCGCTGACCCAGCACCGCTGACGCCAGTGTCCGGCATCGCGGGTATCGATCCCGGACACCTGGTCCGACTTCATCACACAGTGAAGACCCCGCACCTGCAGGTGCGGGGTCTTCACTGTGCGGGGTCTCGGTGAGCCGCACCGGCGGCTGGTACGGCTCCACCGAGACGGCCTGGGCTTGGGTCATCCCCTGACGTCCTAAGCCCTCACTGCTGCTGTTGCTGCTGCGTCTGCTCGACCGGACACTGAGAGCCGCTGCCCCTGACGACGTTCACCCGGTCGCTCACCTCGTACCCGCCGGGCATCCCCTTCGAGGCCCAGACGGCACCGTCGTCACTGTCCCCAGTGGGCATAGGGTCCACCCGCGCAGGCCCAACCACGGCCGCGATATCGAACAAGTCACCTACGCCACCGTTGAGGGGCACGGTTCGATGGAACTCGTTGGCGCCGATGTTCTGGGCGGGATACGCCCGGAACGTGGTCTCTGTACTCTTCCGCACGGTCACGAAGAGCTGCTGGTCCGCCGAGACCTGATCAAACTCCCCCCGGACCACCAGGCAGGGCTGGGCATGGGTGGGTGAGTCATGCACGGGCTCGGTGATCCACATCTCAGGCTCGGCGACCTCCATGGTGGGCCCGCCTCCCTTGCCTGCGGCGCTGGCCGGGCCATCCCCACCGCTCGGCCACACCAAGAACCACATGAGGATGATCGCGAGGACCCCCACCGATGCAAGGAAAAACAGCAAATGCGCCAGCGGCTTCCAGCGCCGGATCACGCGGGCCCCCACCATGGCGCACATGGCGATCAGAAATCCCGTCACGGTGGTCCAGAAAATTTCGTTATTCACAACGCCCTCCGGCGTGCCTGAGGGGGTCGCCTGGGAGCGCCAGGCGACCCCGGTTGACGGAAAGCAGAGGCGATCGAGTGCTCCGGCGACAGGAATCCTCGACCGCCACGCCCATTCCATAGTTTTTCGCTCATTATACTCAAAGTCGTCAAATCCTACCCGCTGGTAACCCCTATGTGGGCTGGGACTGTACGCAAGATCGCAAGAAATTGCCTACCGGTCGCGATCACTTCGCCGCAATTAGGTAGATATTTTCCCAGACTCACTAAGTTCTTTATTGGCAAACCGGGAGTAAAGTGTCAGTATGGCCGTGATTTAGAGCGGACCATTGCATAGAGTGGAACAGTTCAACGGAGGCGACTCCGGTTGAGGGAAAGAGGCCCGCCGCCCCTGCTCCGGCGAACACAAGAGGATTTCGGGACGGCGGGCCTCCCATGTCAGAAGCCGTGTTCATTTCTGGCTCGCCCACTCTTTGATCAACGGTCAATGATGGCGCCCCGCGGAAGGGGCCCCGTGATCGCGGCCATCCTGCCGCACACCATGCCCAAGGTGCTGTTCAGCGCTGCTGTTGGCATCAAGATCGGTCCGTACAGTCACCCACCAGGCCGGCCGTCGCCGGGCCGGGTCCGCCTGGAAGTCGCCCGCCGTTGAGCTCGCCGATTGGGCCGGTCACCCGCAAGGCCGGTAGAGGCCTCGCTGGCGAGCGAGCTCGCGCACCGGCGTCATCGTGGACCCGGGGTGACGCCTATTGACAACTCACGGACTGTTCGTGCAGGGGTACCACGAGAACTCGCCGTGGATGGAGCGGCTGGAGACGTCCGGGTCCCAGCCGGTGACCGTGCGGCCGGTCAGGTCCTCGATGGTGGCGGCCGCGGCGGCCTTGGCGCCGGCCACGTCGCGGGCCTTGATGTGGCCGACGAAGCCGAACCCCTCCACCTCGATCACGCCGTCCGGGCCCTGCAGGCTCCACTCGCCGTCCTCGCGCCACAGGCACAGGTCGCTGTCGTCCCAGTCCCGCCCCGCTGGCCCGGGGATGGCAACGCCGGCGGAGACGTCTTGCGGGACGTCCTGGACGTCCTGGGGGACGTTCTCGCCGGCGTCGTTGGTGGCGCGCACGGCGGCCTGGCGGTCGCGGGCTGCGGCCTGGACCAGCCGGGCGTGGCGGCGCTGGGCGGCGCGGCGATCGCCGACGCGCAGCACGGGCGCCAGGGCGTCCCAGGTGACGTCGGCGTCGCGGGCGGCCTGGATCAGGTCGGGCTCGACGTCGCCCAGCCAGTTGCGCAGGTCGTGGAGCAGGGTCAGGGCGGCCAGGGCCTCATCGCCGGACGGGCGGGGGCTGTATTCGGAGCGATATGGGCTGGTCATCGTGTGGACGTTGGTGATGTCGCCTGCGTCGTGCACGGCGTAGCCGGGTGGCACGAAGCGCGTGTTCGGGCTCTCCTCCCGCAGGAAGCGGCGGGCGTCGTCGGGGTCGGTCAGGTCGTAGGCGGGGCGCACGGTACGTCCTTCGGAGTCGGCCACGATGTCGTCAGGATGACGACGAATCTGTCATCGCCACGATGACAGATCTCCATGGCGGGTGTTCTACACGTGCGCGCGTCGATGCCTCGCAAAAAAGCCCCCCGGTCCCAGGACACCTAGAAGAACCGTTGCTCGAAGACCGTGCCGTCGTCCCAGACCCCCAGCCGCAGGCCCAGCAGACGCCAGACCGCCTCGCGCGGGTTGCGGCCAACGCCGAACTGCACTCCGTGATAGGAGGCCACCCAGGTCATGCCTTCGGGCACCTTCGCCGCCAGATCGTCGCCCGGTTTGATCTGCGAGACCTGGATCTCCTCCAGGAACACCTCGATGGGCGTGCCGCCGGTCAGGTTGACCCACAGCTCGACCTGGTTGTTGTTCAACGAGCGGCGCGGCCGTCTCGGCTTGGCCGGGCGCGTAGGTGTCCTCATGCAGGTCTTGCACTGCTCCACCTCCGCCTGGCCCAGGTTCTCTACATGGCTTGCCAGGGCGTCGGGAGCGATCGTGACCTGGAGGTTGAAGCCCAGCTTGGCCGGGCCCGGCACGGTCTTCAGCTTGCACGTGACCTTGTGGACGGACGCGGCGACGACCTCACCCGTTCCGACCTTGCGCGTCTCGGTGAAACTGAGCGCGTCGGCACCGGCGTACCCCTCCTGCCGTAACCGCTCTTGTAACGCCTCCAGCTCCAGCAGGGTCGCCGCACTGCGGGTGGAGTCCGCCTGCTGACGCAGTTCGTCCCGCTGGCGCCGCTCCAGTTCCGCCCGCTGCTGGTCGCGCTCAACCTTGGCCTGCGCGTCCGCCTTCTGGCGTGCGACGTACTGCTCATACCTCGTGTGGATCTCCGTCAGGGGCGCCTGAAGGTCGGGGAAGTCTTTCAGCCACGACATGACCTCCTCCAGCGGCCACCGGTGCTGCTGGCATATCGCCTTGAGTTTGTGCGGGTAGCGGCGACCATGGTTGACCACATTCCGCAGGACCGCCCCGCGGTGCGCCAGGACCTGCTGGTGTACCTCCTGTCGCAGGTCTGGCTGTTCTCGCAGCAGTCGCTGCACGGCGGCCCGGGGCAGGACCAGGTCCGTGATCGCCTTCTCCGGGCGTCCATGCGCCCGGATGTGGGCCAGGAACTTCCTCCAGTAGGCCCTCCGCTCCCTGACGGCGGTCATGAGAAGCTCCCCATAGGCGGCCAGATACCGCCCCAGTGATGGCCACGGGATTCCCCACGTGCGGCCAGATACCTCCCCGCTTGATCGCGATCATTCCCGGTCGGCGAGAGTCGA
>NZ_JBQQBQ010000089.1:0-31446 GCF_052245915.1 Nonomuraea sp. 10N515B | reverse complement strand
CAGCCTCGCCACGCCTACGCCGCAGACCTTCAACGTGGCCTCCCCACCGACGGCCTTGGTCGGCTTCGGAGTCGCCTCCACCTACACATACAGAGGCGCGTACTGCACCCGGCCCAGATCCGCCAGGAATACAACACCCACGTCCGCAAATACCTGTGGAGCGGCCACTTCTGGTCCCGCTCCTACTACGCGGGCTCGACCGGCGACGCCAGCCTGGCCACCGTCCGCACCTACCTCCAGTCCCAGGAACAGCCTCAGAAATGAGACAAGACCAGACGCGGTCACGACCGGTTCCAAAGCGCGAGTCAGGGCACACTCAGGCCCTTGGGGCCTTCCCGCGCGGGCCTACACCACCCGCCTGAAGGCGGGAGCACTGGCCCGCACCTCGGTAGAGGCGGTCACCCCCTGGCGGGAACGCTCAGTTCGTCGAGAAGGGCGCGGACGCGGCTTTCGATCTCGTCGCGGATCGGGCGTACGTCCTCGACACTTTGGCCCGCAGGATCGTCCAGCGCCCAGTCCAGGTAGCGCTTACCGGGGAAGACCGGACAGGCGTCGCCACAGCCCATGGTGACCACCACATCAGCAGCCCGGACGATCTCCTCAGTCCACGGCTTGGGGAACTCCTTCGAGATGTCGATGCCCCGCTCCGCCATGGACGCGACCGCGGCCGGATTGATCTCGGTGGCGAACTCGGACCCACCCGACCAGGCCAGCGCGCCGTCTCCGGCCAAGTGCTGGAAGAACCCCATGGCCATCTGGGAACGACCGGCATTGTGCACGCACAGGAACAGCACGACCGGCCGGCCGTCATGGTGACCCTCGATGCGGGCCAGGGCGTGCAGGCGCTGGCGGGCGAACCGCTCGGCCAGCAGCGGCAGGAAGTTGGCGATGGTGCTGTGCACGGCGAACTGGTCGTAGCTGGCGTGCAGGAAGCGTTCAATGGTCTCGGTGCCGACAACGCCGGTGAACTCATCGCGCAGGCGGCGGGCGGCGGTGGCCAGCGCGAGCCGCTGGTCCACGGACAGGTCATCGCGATGATAGGTCTGGGCCATGATCACTCACTTCTTCCGGGGGTGGACGGCCGGGGCCAGCCGGTCGATCCGACCGGCGATATCGGTGTAGGCGTGCTCGAAGGCGGTGCCGGTGCCTGCCGGCACCGGGTCGGGGATCGACCAGTGCAGCCGGTCGACGCCACCGAGCCGATCGCCCAGGTTTTCGTGGGCGTTGTCGCAGACCGCCACGACCAGGTCGTCCGGGCGTAGCACGTCCTCGAGGTGACGGGGGCGGGTGGAGGCGAGCGACAGCCCGTGCCGCTGGGCGATGGCCACCGCGTGGTGATGCACGCGCGCCGCCGGACTGGTGCCGGCCGAGACGGCGGGCACGCTGCCCGTACGCGCCCACAACGCCGCGGCGAGCTGGGAACGCGCTGAGTTGTGGGTGCAGACGAACACCACCCGGGGCGCATGCCGCAGCGGAGCCGGCAGCAGCCCGGCCAGCGCGCCGGGCGCCAGGTGCAGGTAGCTGCGTCGCCGGTCGCCCTCCGACTGGCGCCGCCGGATCAGCCCGGCCTGATCGAGGATCTTCAGGTGGTGGGCGAGCAGGTTGGTGGGCAGCCCCAGCCTCTGACCGATCTCTCCGGGCGACGCGTCGCCCAGAGCAAGGTGGTCGACGATCGCCAAACGGGCGGGCTCGCCGAGCGCCGCGTGCACACGCGCCCGGGCCACCAGCGACCGATTCTCCTCAATGTCCATTGACTCAATAATCATTGAGCTAATCGATGGGCGTCAAGAGCCGGGACCTGCCGCACGCGGCACGACAGGCTCTTGCACGATGGTTTCGACCCGGCCGAACAGGCCGCGCACCAACAGGAGACCAACGACGCCGCCGACCATTTGCGCTGTGATGAAGCCAGGCAGCGACTCCGGTGCGATCCCGGCGAAGGTGTCGGAGAACGCCCGGCCGATCGTGACGGCGGGGTTGGCGAAGCTGGTGGAGGAGGTGAACCAGTAGGCCGCGCCGATATAGCTCGCCACCGCGACCGGCGCGACGGCTGCCCGTCCCGCCCGTACCAGGCAGAAGATGACCAGCACCAGCCCCGCGGTGGCGACGACTTCGCCCAGCCACAGATGCGGCGCGGCTCGCTCATGCGTGGACCAGGAGATCGCGGGCTTGTCGAACATCAAGTTGGCCAGGATGGCCCCGCCGATGCCGCCGAGAATCTGCGCGACGGCGTACGCGGCCAGGTCACCGATGCGCGACCCGGCCCCGCCCTGCCGCAGATACCACCAGTCTGCCGCCGACACCACGGGGTTGAAGTGGGCTCCCGACACCGGGCCGAGCACCACGATCAGCACGCCGAGCCCGAACACGGTCGCGGTGGAGTTTTCCAGCAGTTGCAGGCCCACGTCACCCGGAGACAGCGTCTGGGCCATGATCCCCGAGCCCACCACCACAGTCACCAGCAGCGCCGTGCCCACGAACTCGGCCAGCAGCCGCCGCGGCAGGCTCATCGGCCACCACCCTGACCCGAAATGCCGGCCTCACGGGACCCGCCCAGCGCTCCGGAGACGTCCAACAGGGCAGACAGTTCAGCCATCATCTCGGGCACGATGCGGTAGTAGACCCACGAGGCGCGCCGCTCGCTGGTCAACAGCCCGACCTGCTTGAGCACTTTGAGATGGTGACTGATGGTCGGCTGGGACACATCGAAGCTCGCCGTCAGGTCGCACACGCACGCCTCGCCGCCCGCGTGACTGGCCACGATCGACACGATGCGCAGCCGTACCGGATCACCCAGCGCCTTGAACACCCGAGCCAGCCGAACCGCCTGCCCGGTGTCGAGCGGTTCGCCGGCCAGTGGCGAACAACATTCCAGCGTCCCAAGCAGCTCCACCGGCACTCCATATTGACATCCATCGATATCGGCGCCTGTGAATATACCCTGGCACGGCACGATCCGGACCCGCTCAGCCGGACCCGCTCAGCCGGACCCGCGAGTACACTCAGCGTCCCTCGCAGGACGTCCAAGGAGCGTGACCGGATGAGGCGTTACAGAAATGGCCTGGTCGCGGCAGTTCTCGCCGGTGCGTACCCCGGCCTGGTGGTAATCCTTGGCGTCGTCTCGGTGGTGATCTTGCTGACCGTGCAAGATCCGATCCTGTTGACCGGCGTGGCCCTCGTGATCATCACATTCCCTCTTGGGTGGCTGATCTGGCGTATCCTGCGGGGCCCTTCCCTCCACGAGGGAGGGACCGCCTAACTGCTGCCAGGATTGGCGTATGTCGCGCGAACGTCTCCGATCCACCTTTGACACCGCCGCTTCTCTATATCAGCAGGCGCGCCCTGACTACCCTGCCGAGCTGTATTCCGACCTGCTCGCGATCTCGGGTATCGAATCATCCGCGCACCTGCTCGAAGTCGGATGCGGCCCGGGAAAAGCCACGCTGCCCTTGGCCCGGATGGGCTTTCGGACCACCGCGATCGAGCTCGGCGAGTCCCTGGCGACGGAGGCACGGCACCACCTCGCCGAATTCGCCGGCGTCTCGGTGATCACCTCATCGTTCGAAGACTGGGAGCCGCCCACAGGAGTCCGCTTCGATCTGGTCTACGCGGCCACAGCCTGGAAGTGGGTGGATCCGGACGTCAAGTACGCGAAGGCAGCCACCCTGCTCCCCCAGGGCGGCCACTTGGCCGTGTGGAACGCCGACCACGCATTCCCGGCAGACGTCGACCCGTTCTTCACTGAGATCCAGCAGGTCTATGAGGAAATCGGCGAAGGCCATGACGGCCCGTGGCCACCTCCACTGCCCGAGGACGAGCCCAACCCCATCGCCGCCGAGTTCGACGCCTCCGGGCACTTCGCGGTCGTCGGGACGCGGCGCTACGTCTGGGCCCTGCGCTACACGGCAGACGAATACATCGCGCTGCTCGACACGTTCTCCGGCCACATCGCCATGGAGCCGGCCAAGAACCAACACCTCTACCGCGAGATACGCCGCCGCCTCGCCGCCCGCCCGGACGGACGGCTCACCCGCCACTGGTCGGCCATCCTCACCGTCGGCCGCCGCCGATGACGTCATCGGCGGCAGGAGGGCGTTGATGCGCAACCCTGTGGTCATCCCGGAGCGCCCCTCCGGAAGCTTCGGATCGCGTTGGCTTGCTGCTCGGCGCAGACGCGGCGCATGGCCTGCTCCAGGCGGCTGAAGGCGTGGCGGCCCCAGTGGAGATCGCAGGATGCCATGGCAGGCCCTGCCGCACTGGCGCGACGCACCCCGCGAGGCCGTGACCGTGATCGCATCGAAAACGTGGGGCGTACGATGACATCGGCGGTTTTGCCGCCTGCCGCGCAAGGATCCTCGTTGAGGCGTCGCCCATCCGGGGCTTGAGGATCGGGCCGGTGCTCCGGTCGCGTCTCCCCGATCTGTGGGAGGTGCGTGCCCGATGAGATCTCGTCCTGCTGTCGCCGTGCTGGCGGCGGGTGTCGCGGCCAGTATGGCCTTGGGGGAATTCATCCCGTTTCTCACGGTGGTGGGCGAGGAGTTCGCCCTGTCGCTCACCAGCGCGGGATGGCTGTCGTCACTCATCACACTGGTGGCCGGGCTCGCCTGCCTTCCGCTGGGGATGTGGGTGGATCGCCGGCGACTGCGCGGGGTTTTCGTGGCCGCTCTGGTGGCGCTGGGCGCGGCAGGGGTGTGGGCCGCGTTCCTCGGCAGCAGCGAGATGTTGTTCGCCGTGCGGGTGATCCAGGCCGCCGGGTACGCCTTGGTGGTGATCATAGGGCCGAGCTTGCTGGTCCGGCTGCTGGAGGGCCGGGCGCGGCAGACCGCCCTGGCGTTGTGGGGATTGTGCATCCCGGCCGGGCTGGCGCTGGCGAATGCCGCGGGGTCGCTCGCGGGAGCCGCCGGATGGCGCGCCGAGGTCGCGGGCGTGGGCCTGCTCACCTTGGGAGTGGCGGTGCTCGCCGGCACGCTGCCTCCAGACTCCCGACCCAGCCGGATTGAGGGCCACGATCGGCTCGGCGAACCGGGTGCGGGGTGGGCGGTGGCCGCGCTGGCGGCCGGGTTCGCGATGATCGCCCTGGTCGGCGTCAGCGTTGTCACTGTTCTCCCGGCCTATCTCATGGGCGAGATGAGGCTGACCGGCTCCCAAGCGAGCCTGTTGGCAGGGCTGGTGCCGGCGGCCAGCGTGCTGGGCAGTCTGGCGGCCAGTGCCGCGCTACGGGCCGGGGCGCGGCCGGGACGGCTGATCGCCGCGGCGCTGCTCATGGCGCCATTGAGCGCCGGGGTCTTCCTAGCGACGCCGGTGGCGGTGGTGGCGCTGTGCGCGGCGGGCGTGCTGGCGCTCAACGGCCTGGCCGTCTCAGCGGTGTTCGCGGCGTTGCCCGGCGTCGCGAGCGGTCGTGTCGCCTGGGGGTTCGGGGCGGTGACACAGCTGGGTAGCCTGGGCACGCTGCTCGGGCCGCCTCTCTACGGGTGGTGCGTGGAGATGAGCGGGTGGAGCTCGGCCGTCGCGGTAACGGCCGCCATCGCGGCCGGCGGGGTGGGATTCGCCTTGGCGGCGGTGCGGCGACGACTCCCATGAGAATGGCAGCGCTATCGGCGGCGGCGCGCCGCCGCCGCTTGGCGAGGAGGTTGTCCGTCCACAGCGGACGATGAGGGGTAAGGGGAGCATCCACTCCTTACCACTTTCAACCTATAGCGCACCGGGGGGCTTGCGGCAAGACCCGGGTCGTGCCGCAGAATCGTCGGCCGAGGCCAGAACCAGCGGAAACGGGGACGCGGAATGCGGGTGTTGTTGTCGACGTACGGATCGCGCGAGGACGTCGAACCGAGGGCGGATTCGCGGTGCGGTTGCGGGAACTCGCCGCCCGTGTCCGCGTGAACCACACGGGATCGGCATGTAACGGTCGCAAGCGACCTCAGATCGGAGCTAATACGTGAACCCGCTGACTACCAGCGCGTTTGACCTTCCTGACCACCTCGCCCCCAAGGCCGACCCGACGCTGATCGCCGACGATGAGCGGCACTTCGCGGCCATCGCGGAGAGCCTCGAGCAGTCGATCGCCGACCTGTCCGACCGCCTCGATGCCGAGCGCAAGGCGCCCGGCGGCAAGGGCCGGGCGGCGATGGACCGGGACGTGGAGATCCACCGGCTGACCGCCCGCCTGCGCGCACTGCGTCGCTTCGGGTTGGACCTGTGTCTCGGACACATCGTCAGCGCGGACAATCCCGAGCCTGTGTACATCGGACGACTCGGCCTTACGGACAGCGCGGGTCGTCGGCTGCTGCTCGACTGGCGCTCCCCCGCGGCTGAGCCGTTCTTCGGAGCGACCCACGCGAACCCGATGGGTCTGGCAAGCCGCCGCAGGTATCGCTGGACCCGGGGCCGGATCAGCGACTACTGGGACGAGGTGTTCACCTCGGACGGGTTTGACGGGCACGCCGCGCTCGACGACCAGTCCGCCTTCATCGCCAGCCTGGGCGGCAACCGGTCGTCACGCATGCGGGACGTGCTCGGCACCATCCAGGCCGACCAGGACGCCATCATCCGCGCCGGATCCCGCGGCGCTCTCGTCGTCGACGGCGGTCCGGGTACGGGGAAGACGGTCGTCGCGCTGCACCGCTCCGCGTACCTCCTCTACTCCGACCCTCGCCTCGGTCACCGCCGGGGCGGCGTGCTGTTCGTCGGTCCGCACCAGCCCTACCTGGCCTACGTCGCCGACGTCCTGCCCAGCCTCGGAGAGGAGGGCGTGCAGACCTGCACGCTGCGGGACCTCGTCGCCGAGGGAGCCGCGGCGGCGATCGAAACCGACCCGGACGTGGCTCGCCTGAAGTCGTCCGCGAACCTGGTGCAGGCGATCGAGCCGGCCGTCAGGTTCTACGAGAACCCGCCCACCAAGGGGATGACGGTCACGACGAACTGGTCCGACATCTGGCTGAGCGCGGAGGACTGGGCCGAGGCGTTCGAAGCAGCGGAACCCGGCACCCCGCACAACGAGGCGCGCGACCAGATCTGGCAGGGGCTGCTCACGATCCTGGTGGACAAGCATGACGAGGACGTCCCGGCTGATCTGCTCCGCAGGTCGCTGCTGCGGAACAGGGAGCTGCTCACGACCTTCAACCGCGCGTGGCCGCTGATCGAAGCGGCTGACCTCGTCGGAGACCTGTGGTCCGTACCCGCCTATCTACGGATGTGCGCTCCCTGGCTCAGCGCCGACGACGTTCAGAAGCTGCAGCGCGAGGACGCCCAGGCCTGGACGGTGTCCGACCTGCCGCTCCTGGACGCGGCACGGCAGCGGCTCGGCGACCCGGAGGCGGCACGACATAAGCGTCGGCATGACGCCGCCGTCGCCGCCCAACGCGAGCGCATGGCGCGGGTCGTCGACAACCTGATAGAGGCCGATGACGACGGGGAAGGCCTGGTGACGATGCTGCGCGGACAGGACCTACAGAACTCCCTGGTCGACGAGACCGCACTACCCGGCACCGACCCGGACCGGCTCGCCGGCCCGTTCGCGCACATCGTCGTGGACGAGGCTCAGGAACTCACCGATGCGGAGTGGCAGATGCTGCTACTCCGCTGCCCGTCCCGGAGCTTCACCATCGTCGGGGACCGTGCCCAGGCCAGGCACGGGTTCACCGAGTCGTGGCAGGAACGGCTCAAGCGGGTCGGGCTCGACCAGATCGACCTGGCCTCCTTGAGCATCAACTACCGGACCCCGGAAGAGGTCATGGCGGAAGCCGAGCCGGTCATCCGGGCCGTGCTCCCGGACGCCAACGTGCCGACCTCCATCCGCAGCAACGGCGTCCCCGTCGTCCGCGGGTCCGCTGTGGATCTGAGCTCGATCCTCGACACCTGGCTCGCCGCGCATGCCGACGGGATCGCCTGCGTCATCGGCGATCCCACATTCCAGGAGACGTCCCGCGTCCGGTCGCTGACTCCGGAGCTGTCGAAGGGGCTCGAGTTCGACCTGGTCGTCCTCATCGACCCGGAGGCGTTCGGCGAGGGCATCGAAGGAGCGGTCGACCGCTATGTCGCGATGACCCGAGCGACCCAGCAACTCGTCATCCTCACGAACTCCTGACGTCGGCCGGGCCGCCGCGCCTCGGGCCTTTGCCGGGTCTCCGGCATCGGCCGCAGGTCGGTTGCGCGGCGGTCACCACGCGACGGGGCCAAGGCGATCGATGAAGATCCCGGTCGGCCCGTCGGCGTGCATCATCGCGAGTTTGACGATCGAGTCGGTGCCCTCGGTGACCGTCAGCTGGCCGGTGTGATTGTTCATGTCGGTGGCGGCGAATTTGCGATTGGCGACTTCTCCGGGAGTGGCGATGTTGAATTTGATCTTCGGGAGCGCCTGGGCGTACCGGACGGTGATCATGTTCAGCGCCGCTTTCGATGAGCTGTAGGCGAGCTCGTGCATTTTCGAGGTGGGCTGCTCCGGATCGGTGATGACCGCGAAGGAGCCGGCACCGCTGGACACCATCACCACCCGCGGATGGTCCGCCGCCTGCAGCAAAGGAAGGAATGCATGGGTGACCCTGATCGGTCCGTACACATTGGTGTCGTAGACGGAGTGAATTTCGTCGGCCGTCGCGTCCGCAGGTGCGACGAGCCTTCCCGGCGCGCCGGCGTTGTTGATCAGCACATCCAGCCGATCGGTGTGCTCCCGGACGAGTCGTACAGCGTCGGTCACCGACTCGTCCGAGGTCACGTCCAGCGGGACCATGACCACGTTCGCGCCACCGTCGGTCAGCTTGCCGGCAGCCGCCCGTCCTCGACCTTCATCACGCGAGCCGAGAAAGATCGTCCAGCCCTGCTCCCCGAGCCGCCGGGCCGCCTCAAAGCCAAGTCCCTTGTTGCCTCCGGTGATCAACACCGAGGTCTGTTCCGAGCGCGTCATGCCCCTAAGACGACACGTCCCGCTCGGCTGTGACGTGGTGTGAGCGACCTCACAACCGCAGCCGGAGCGGTGAGCCCTCGGACTGAGCTAGACCCAGGTGGGAAGGGCATGCTCGACGTAGCGGGCACCGAAGCCGCCGGTCGGCAGGATGTCAGCGATGGCGTCCAGGTCAGCGCGGGCGAGGCTGAGGTCGGCGGCCGCGGCGTTCTCCTCCATGCGCTGCGGGCTGCGGGTGCCGGGGATCGGCACGATGTCCTCGCCCTGGGCCAGGATCCACGCAAGCGCGAGCTGAGAGACGGTCGCGCCTTGTGACGCGGCCAGCTCGGTCAGCCGCTGAACGGCCTCCAGGTTCTTCTCGAAGTTGCCCGGCTGCCAGCGCGGGCCGACGTTACGCATGTCGGTGGCGTCGTAGGAGCCGGCGGGCTGGGCGGTGCCGGTGATGAAGCCGCGGCCCAGCGGGGAGTAGGCGACGAACCCGATGCCCAGCTCCCGCAGGACCGGGAACAACTGCTCGACGTCCCGCTCGAACAGCGAGAACTCGGTCTGCAGGACGGAAACGGGCTGGACGGCATGCGCGCGACGGATGGTCTGAGGGCCGGCCTCGCTCAGGCCGAAGTATTTCACCTTGCCCGCGTCGATCAGCTCCTTGACGGTGCCTGCCACATCCTCGATCGGCACCTCGGGGTCGACGCGGTGCTGGTAGAGCACATCGATGTGGTCGACGCCGAGGTAGCGCAGGCTGTTGTCGGTGACCTTACGGATGTTGCCGGGGCGGCTGTTGAGGGCGCTGCCGAGGGGGCCTACCCGCTCCGCGGCCTGGCACAACCCCGTAAGCACGCACCAGCCCGCCTCTCAGAACAGGCTGCTGATGGGGCGCCTTGTCATGCGCCCCGAACCGTACTGGGCTGGGTCGGTCAGGCCGTTTCGGCGCTGAGGGTCTGTGCCACGGGCCGGCGCGCCGCCAGGCGTGCGGGCAGGGCGGTGAGTGCCGCCGTCGCCAGGAGAGTCGCGAGTACGGCGCCGAGCAGCCAGGAGGAGGGGGGATCCACCGCATTCCTGGCGGCGAACAGCGAGAGCAGGCCGATGCCCAGAGGGACGCCGATGATGGCGCCGGGCAGCGCGGGCAGGAGCTGGGCGGTGGACAGTCCTGCGGTGATCTGTCCGGGGGTGGCGCCGAGCGTACGTGCGATGGCCATGTTCGCCCGCGCCTCTATGGCAGTGGTCCAGGTGAACGTGATGGTGTTCACGACGGCGAGTGCGATCAGCAGGATGGTGACGGCGAGCATCAGCCGGCGGTCGTGCTCGCCCCGCAGGTTGGGCAGGGCGGAGGAGCCAGCCAGGCCATAGCCCCTCTCCGGCTGGGCGTAGAGGGTCAGCAGAGCGACGATCGCGATCAGCGTGGTGGCGGTGGAGCACGCCTGCAGCACGGCGCGGCCCGGCCGGCGGGCGGTCAGCCGCAGCCCGAGCAACAGCGGGGTGGGCAGCAAAGCGGACAGCGCGGTGAGCCAGGGTCGGTGACGGGGCTGGTGCGCAGTGGCGGACAGCGCCGTGACCGTCGCCGTACGCATGGCCCGCAGCGTGGGGCGCAGGGTGGACAGCACCGCCACCGCCACGGCGAGGACGGTCGCCGCCACGACGGTGGCGGCGGCCGGCCCGGCCGCGTCGCCGATCCGGCTGGCGGTGGGGCTGGCGATGGCGGGCACGGTCAGGCGGGCGATCACCAGCCCCAGCGCGTCGCCGGCCAGCGCCAGCGCCAGGTACTCGGTGAGCAGGACGGCGGCGATGAGACCCGGGGTGGCGCCGGCGGCCTTGAGCAGCCCGGCCCGGCGCGTCTGCTCGACGGCGCGTCCCGCGGCCAGCGCCGCCACTCCGGTGATGGCCAGGAAACTGAGCAGCCAGCTACCGACGACCAGGACCGGCTGACTGTTTCTGAGGATGACCATGTCCTGTTGGGCGTTGAACTGCCAGGAGCGGAAGTTGATCCTGACGGAGGAGACGCGGTGGGCATCGCGGAAGGCCTCGGTCGCAGCGGGGTCGCGCAGCTTCAGGTCCACGGCCAAGGTCACCGGGAGATCTTGGGACGACGCCAGTCTCCGGGCATCTGACCGGGTCATCCAGGCCAGGCCGCTGTAGTCGCTGGGGCCGCCGCCCGGGCCGATCTGCGCCGCCCAGGGGTAGATGGAGGTGGCCGCGGTGACGGCTATCCCGACGACGGGGTACGACCGACCCGCGATGGTGACGTGGTCCCCGACGCCGACGCCCAGCGCGGTGGCGAAGCCGCGTTCGAGGACCGTGCCGCCGGAGCGTACCCAATGACCCGAGGTCACCAGCGGCCGGTTGACCGCGCCGAGCGTCTCGCCGAAACCGTGCACCACCACGGGGGACGAGGTGGAACCGCGCGTGGTGAGGTCGGCGTAGACGATGCGATAGGGGCCATGGTGGGCGACCACTTCGGGATCGTCCGCCAGCGAGGCCAGGGCCGAGGTCACGGCGGGGCCCGTGTCGCCGGAGAGTGCCACCACGTCCGGCCCGGCGGTGGCCGCGCGGGTCTGCTCGTACAGCGCGTCGCTCACGCCGCGCAGGGACAGCCCCAGTGCCATCGTGGCGGTGGCCACGGTCACCGCGAGCAGGAGCATCGCGGACTGGGCCTTGTGCCGACGCACGTCAGCCAGGACGAGGCGCATGACGAGCACGATGGAGCCCATGACGTTCAGCCCTCCAGCCCGATCAGCCCGCCGAGCCCGCGCGTGGGGAAGCCGGCCAGCCGGGTGTCGTCGACGAACATCCCGTCGCGCATGGAGATCAGCCGGTCCGCGGTGGCCGCGACCCGTTCGTCGTGCGTGACGATCACGAGGGTCTGCCCCGCGGAACGCAGGTCCTCGAAGATTCTCAGCACATCGAGGGTCGCCGCGGTGTCGAGATTGCCGGTCGGCTCGTCGGCCAGGACGACCAGGGGGTCGTTGACCAGCGCGCGAGCGATGGCGACGCGCTGACGCTGCCCACCGGACAGCTGCGACGGCAGATGCCGGGCACGGTCGGCGAGCCCGACCCGTTCCAGCAGCAGGCTCGCGCGCCGTCTGGCCTGGCGGCGCGAGCGCCCGGCCAGCAGCGCGGGCAGCTCCACGTTCTCGGCCGCCGACAACTCCTCCACCAGATGGAAGGCCTGGAAGATGAATCCCACCGACCGGCGCCGCAGCCGCGCCAAGGCCCGCTCGCTCAAGGTGTCGATACGCCGCCCGGCCACCCACACCTGCCCACCGGTGGGCCGCTCCAGGCCACCCAGCAGGTGCAGCAGTGTGGATTTCCCGCAGCCGCTGGGCCCCATCACCGCCAGCGTCTGTCCCTGAGGCACCTCCAGGTCGACCTCGTCCACCGCGCGGACCCGGCTCTGCCCCTGACCATGCGTCTTCACCAGGCCGCAGGCCCGGACTGCGGCACTTGACACGTTCATCCGCCCTCAGCTTCGTCATCGACCTTGGACCAGGCCCGCTCACAGGCATCCAGCCAGCGCAGGTCCGCCTGCAGCCGGAGCACGACTCCTTCCAGCAGCAGGCCGGCGCCCGACCCCGCCGGCTCGGCCAGCGCCGCCTGCTGCGCCTCACGCAAGCGGCGCAGCAGCTCACGGCGCTGGGCCGCCACCAGCTCGACCGGGTCGGCGAGCCGGGCCGCGGCGGCCGCGACGAGCTTGAGATGAAACTCCACCAGATCCGGTTTCGGCCAGCCCACCTCGGCCAGCCAGGCGGCCACCCGCTGTTGCCCTGCCGGTGTCAGGGCATAGACCTTGCGCTCTGGCCGCTCGGGAAGGCCCTCGGCCCGTTCGCAGACCACGAGCCCGGCTCTTTCCAGCCGAGTCAAGGTCACATAGATCTGACCGGGGTTCATCGACTCGCCCAGTGGGCCAAGACTCTGCTGCAGCCGAGCGCGCAGGTGGTAGCCGTGCGACGGCTCTTTGGCGAGCATCGCCAGCACTGCGTCCTGCACTCCATCCCCCTAACGGTTAGCTAATAGATAGCGGTTACCTCTACGAAGTGTCAAAACTCGTGCCCTCGGCGCCTGGATCGCGGTCGGCAGCCCCGACTGCCGCTGGAGGGTCACCCTGTACTGGGGCGCCGACAGCCACCTGTCCCCCGCCGACGTCTGCCTGTCCTCGCCGTCTTGCGGGCGCCGACGTCACCCCTGCCGCACTCCCATCGATATGTACATGCAGCGCGGTCCTGGGCGGCCTGATGGGCTCGGCCGCCGCCGGCCTGCGCCTCCCCCTCGCGGTCCATCTCGGCATCTCCGCGACGCTGTTCAGCATCGTCGCCCTCGTCGCCTACCGGTTCCTGCTGCCCGGCCCCGAAGACGCCGAGCGCCCCGCCGAAGCCCAGGACCTGGCCACATCCTGGTCGACCGCACTGCGGCCTGAACATGGGCCGGGCTGTACGCCGGGCCCGGCCGCTCACCCGCTGCGCAGGGAGTAGGCGGTCACACCCTCGGGCAGTTCGGCGACGCGTGACAGCGCGCCGGTGTTGATGTTCCAGCCGAGCAGCCTGTCCTCGCTCTCGATGATCACGCCCTGGCTGATCCAGCCGCGCACGGGGCAGCCGCCCTTTCCGCACCTCGTGTCAGCAGAATGACCCCAGGGCAGGAGCAGCGTCCTGACCACCCGTCCCGTGGCGGCGTCGGCCACGACGACCACGTCGGCTCCCCCCGCCTGGTCGTCTTGGGCGAACGCGGACAGGGCGACCAAGCCGTCCCGTTGCCATGCCTGATCGCCCAGGATGCCCGCGGGCCTGCCGCCCCCGTGGGTGATGTCCTGAAGGTCCAGCTCCACCTCCGACCTGCCCTCCTGGATGACCGTCCGGCCGCCTTTGCCGGGCGAGACGATCCTGAGGTCGCGGTAGCCTGCGACACCGGTAAAGCCCTTGTACGGCTGCCGCCGCACCTTCCCCGTGGCCAAGTCGAGCAGGTAGTTCGCCTCCCCCTGCTCGACGAGGAGTTGCTCGCCGCGCCAGAGGACCACCTCGTTGAACCCCGGCACCGGGTAGCGCCTGGTCTCGCCGATCACGAGGTCGACGACCACCACCTCGTCCTTCTGCGGGAAGGCGGCCATCGTCCCGTCGGGGGCGAGCGAGTTGGGCTTCAGCGGCGTCCCGCCGTTGCCGTCCGCATCCACGGAATCATCCAGCTTCACCTTGAGAGGGATGCGGCCACCGGATTTCATCACGTAGATCTGCCCGTCGCCGAACTCGGCCAGCGCCAGGACGGGTCCCGAAACCGCGGTCACCACGGGGATGTCGGCCCACCTCTCCGGCAGCGCGGTCGCCGCCGTGGGCAGCGCCGCCTCACCGCTGGGCTGCGGCGCTATGTCCATGGCGGGAGTCGGCGGGATCGTGGGCGTGGGCGCGACGCCGGGATACACGGTGATGCCGCGCTCGACCGGCTCCGGGAACACGGCGATCCCCACCACGACGAACGCGGTGACCGTCGCGGCCGCCGCGACCACCGTCCACCGGCGACGGGTACGGCTCCGCGTGCCCTGCCGCCACAGCTCGCCCGCGCGGGACGCCCCCTCAGGCAGGGTCTCGGCGAGATCATTGAAGAGCTCCCGCAGCCTCTGATCCGTCATATCAACACCTTCTCCAGCTCGGGAGCGACCTCGCGTAACCGCTTCAGCGCCGCGTGCGTCTGGCTCTTCACCGTCCCGGGCGAGACCCCGAGGATCGCGGCGACCTCCCCGACGGGCAGATCCTCATAGAAGCGCAGCACCAGCACCGCCCGCTGCTTCACCGGCAGCCTGGCCAGTGCGCGGGCGAACACCACCTTCAGGTCCGACGCTCCCGAGGTATCGCGATCCGCCTGGTCGGGCGGCTCCCCGTAGGGGAATTCCCGTCGCCTCCGCCACTTGGACGCCACGTCCCGGTACAGGGTGGTACGCAGGTAACTGACCGGGTCGGTGTGCACCTTCGACCAGCGGCGCGCCAGTTTGATCAGGGCATCCTGAAGCACGTCCTCGGCCAGATGCATGTCACCGCTGATGAGGATGGCGGCACGCAGCAGCCGCGAGTGCCAGGCGGCGACGAAGGCCTCGAACGCCTCGGATTCCGTCATGTAAACAAGACGCCCGGGAAGGGGTAAACGGTTGGGGCTTCTACGAAATCCGCCGTTTTCGCGAAATCAGGCGCTCGGTATACGACGAACGCGTTTCCGGGGCGGGCGTGTGCGCTCTCGTTCCGTGGCTTTGTGGATCGGATCGGCCGACCACCGATGAATCCGACGACCGGGCCAGGTCTACTCCTCAACACGGCAAAGCTGCGCACATGATCAGTGAGGGACCATGAGCACAAACGCACTACCGCCCGTCGTCGACGCCGACACCTGGCAGCGTCAGCTCGAAGCACTGCGTGCCCGGGAGAAGGCCGCGACCCGGGAACTCGACGCCATCGCCGCCCAGCGCCGCCGCCTGCCCATGGTGAGGATGCCGGACTACACCCTCGAGGGCGAGCACGGACCCGTTCGGCTGGCGGACGTCTTCGAAGGCAGGAGGCAGCTGATCGTCTACAACCACATGTGGTTCGCGGGCAAGGAGTGGCAGTGCCCGGGCTGCACGGGGTACACCTCGCAGTTCACCCGGCTGGAGTTCCTGGACAACTACGATGCCCGGTTCGTCATCGTCACCCAGGGCCCGATCGACGAGGCACTCGCCTACAAGCGGCGGGTCGGGAACAAGATGGCCTGGTATTCCACCGCGAACAGCCCGTTCGGCGCCGACGTCGGCGCACCGCCCGGCGAAGGCTTCGCCGTCAACGTGTTCCTGCGCGATGGCGACACCGTGTATCGCACCTGGCACACCAACGGCCGGGGCACCGAGCAGCTCAGCCACACCTTCGCGCTGATCGACCTGCTGCCGTACGGGCGACAGGAGGAGTGGCAGGACTCGCCCGAGGGCTGGCCGCAATCGCCCACCTACAGCCGGTGGACCACCTCCAAGGACATCGCCGCGCTCTACGGCCCGGATACCGCCTAGCGACTTCCGCCTGGCTCATCGACGTCATGCGTACGGTCGCGACCACGCCGGCCGCGACCGTACGGATGATCGATCTTGCCGTTACCCGCCGTCAGCGGCGTCGAGCGGCTGAGCGACTTGTGCGTCGCCCAGTGGTGGGCGTCGGCCGACAGCCCGTCAAGCGGCGTCGAGGGCTTCGGTGATCTTGCGGGTCATCTCGGCCAGGGTGGGGCTGGGCTGGCCCTGGTGGGTGCGGGCGGCTGCTTCGATGGCGACGATGACGGTGTTGCGGAAGTTGCCGGCCTCCGCCGGATCCTGCTTCTTGAGCAGGGCCATGGCCGCGGTCAGGGCCGGCAGCACGTGGTCGGCGATTGCGGCTACGGACTTGCCGTCCAGCTTCATGTCCTTGGGATACTCGGCGAGCACGTGCCCGACCAGCCCGGTGGCGGAGGCCAGGGCGATGGAGCCCTCGGTGGCGGCCTTGTGGGGCTTACCGGCGGCATCGGCGGCGGACATCAGCGTGACGGCGCCGTAGGCGGCGGTCCGCAGAGTGAGCTTGTCCTGGTCGGTAAGGGTGATGGACATGGTCGAGTGCTCCTTTGAATCTGTTTTGACGTTCAATCGAACGGACGGATGGCGGGTCTACCGGGCGTGGGCTCGGTGTCAGTCATCGATGGCCTGGTAGAGCGTGGTCCAGAAGTCGTGCATCAGCCGTATCGAATGCGGGGCGGACGCCCCGACCTGGGTGAGCAGGATTCCGGTGAGCTGGTTGTCCGGGTCGGCGTAGGTCGAGGTGCCGCTTCCGCCGTCCCAGCCGAACTGGCCGATGGGCGCGTAGTCGCCGCGATAGGTACGCACCGCCATCCCGAAGCCCCAGCCGCCGTGCTGCCCTTGGCCGAAGGACACATGGACGTTGTTGACGGCCATGGCGTGCCGGGCGGCTTGCTGCTCGGGCGTGAGGCGGTTGGTGGTCATCAGCTCGACGGCGGGCCGGGACAGGATCCGCTCGCTCCCGTGCATCCCGCCGTTGAGCAGCATGCGGAAGTAGGCGTGGTAGTCATCGACGGTGGAGACCAGGCCACCGCCGCCGCCCTGGAACGCCGGAGGCCGGCTCCATCGTCCCCCGGCGGCCTCGTCCCACACGTGGAATTCTCCGCTCTGCGGGTCAGGAGCGTAGAGGGTCGGCAGCCGGTCGATCTTGTCGGCCGGCACGTGGAAACCGGTGTCTTTCATGCCCAGGGGGCCGAAGATGCGTTCGCGCAGGAACGTCTCGAACGACTGGCCCGTGACCCTGGCGACGAGCACGCCGAGGAGATCGTTGCTGATCTGGTACTGCCAGCGCTCGCCGGGCTGGTGCATCAGCGGAAGCGCGCCCAGGCGGCGCATCCACTCATCCGGCTCGGGCATCGGCTCCGGCAGATTGGGCGTGAGCCCCTGCTCGAAGACCGCGCCCATGATCGGAGTGCCCAGCGACGTCATATCCATGCCGAGCCCGAACGTGGAGGTCAGCACGTCGCGCACGGTGATCGGCCGCCGCGCCGGCACGGTGTCGTCCAGCGGGCTGTCGATCCGCTTCAGCACCTGCCGGTCGGCCAGTTCGGGCAGCCACGGATCCACCGGGTCATCCAGTCGCAGCCGGCACTCATCCAGCAGGACCATCGCCGCCGCGATCGAGACCGGCTTGGACGTGGAGGCCATCCGGAAGATCGTGTCCCGGCTCATCGGCGCGCCACCGTCATGGCGCATCGTCCCGATCGTTTCGACGTGCGTCTCATCTCCCCGGCTGACCAGGGCGACGATCCCGGGAATCTTCCCGGACTCGACGTGGCGCGCCAGCACGTCCCGCAGTCTGTCCAGCCCCGTCTTGGAGAAGCCGCTGTTGCTGTGTCTCATCATGAATCTCCTTGCGCATAGTGTTCGATCTGCGAGACCGGCCCCGAGGCCGTAGTCGCTGAACCGTTCATGGCTCCACGATCTCCGGCCGCTCTGATATCGGGCTGTTGCCGTGCTGACGCGGTCGCTGACACGACACCGCATCAGACGTGATCGCCACCGGGATCCTTGACGTTCTGCCTGGCGATCGCGACGAGCAGCGATCAGGCCGCCCACCCACACGCTTGCGGTCCCGGGCCGCACCTTCAGCTACTCGGTGTTGCTAAGTAGCAGTAGTAAGTGTTACTTTGTACCAGTAGCTAGCGACACCGAGTAGCCGAGGGGGTGTTCCATGGGCAAGCTCGTGACGGAGATGCTCAAGGGAACGCTGGAGGGCATCGTCCTCGCGATCCTGTCCGGCCGGCCCGCCTACGGCTACGAGATCACGGCGTGGCTGCGGGCTCAGGGCTTCTCCGACATCGCCGAAGGCACCATCTACGCGCTGCTGGTCCGGGTCGAGCAGCGCGGCCTGGTCGACGTGGAGAAGGTCCCGTCCGAGAAGGGGCCGCCACGCAAGGTGTATTCCCTGAACGCTCAGGGACGGGAGTACCTCGAAGAGTTCTGGAGGACCTGGACCTTCCTCGCCGGAAGGCTCGAACAGCTCCGCGAAGGAGGCACCTAGACATGGCCACAGGGTCGGACGAGCCAAAGAGCCGCTACCTGCAGTATCTGGAGGTGATCACCGGTTCGCTCGAGGACAAGCGGCGCTACCGGCAGTACAAGGCGCGCATCAAGCAGCTTCCCGAGAACTATCGCACGGCAGTCGAAGCGCTGGAGCGCTACCTGATGCACTTCGGGCCAGCGGACGGCGCCGGCGCGCTGTCGATGTACGAGGACCTTGCCGATCTGTTCGAACAGAGCGCGGCCGATGGAACCCCGATCCGCGACATCTTCGGGAAAGACCCCGTGGAGTTCGTGGAGGCGTTCGTGGCCAACTACCCCCTCGGGCAGTACAGAACCCGGGAGCGGAACCGCTTCACCAGCGCCATCGAGCGCGCCGCCGGCGAAGACACCGCAAGAGAAGACAGGACAGTCTGATGACGACACAGCAAGCCCAGGCGATCCAGGTGCAAGGCCTGGAGAAGTCGTACAAGGAGCTGCGGGTGCTGCGCGGCGTGGACTTCACCGTGGCACGGGGAAGCATCTTCGCCCTGCTCGGCTCCAACGGGGCGGGCAAGACCACGGCAGTCAAAATCCTGTCCACGCTGCTCAAGGCCGATGCGGGCACCGCCAGCGTCAACGGCTTCGACGTCGCCACGCAGGCCGCGGATGTGCGGGAGTCCATCAGCCTCACCGGACAGTTCGCAGCTGTCGACGAGATCCTCAGCGGGCGGGAGAACCTTGTGCTGGTCGCCCGGCTGCGGCATCTCAAGAACCCAGGCAAGATCGCCGATGACCTGCTCCAGCGTTTCTCGCTGACCGACGCGGGCACGCGGAAGGTGTCGACGTATTCGGGTGGCATGCGCCGCCGCCTCGACATCGCCATGAGCCTCATCGGCAGTCCGCCGGTCATCTTCCTCGACGAGCCCACAACCGGACTCGACCCCCAGGCGCGCATCGAGGTGTGGCAGGCGATCAAGGAACTCGCCGCCCAGGGTACGACGGTCCTGCTCACGACACAGTATCTGGACGAGGCCGAACAACTCGCCGACCGGATCGGGATCCTGCATCAGGGCCGGATCATCGTCAACGGCACCCTGGACGAGCTCAAGCAACTGCTGCCACCCGCCAAGGTCGAATACGTCGAGAAGCAGCCGACCCTCGAGGACGTCTTCCTCACGCTCGTCGGCACCGACGGCAAGGACGGCGACGCCGGCAAACACCGCACTTCGATACGCACGAGTAAGGAACCACGATGAGCAAGCATTTCTTCGGCGACACCGCCGTCCTGCTGGGACGATCCCTGCGCCACATCACGCGCAGCCCGGACACCATCATCACGACCGCGATCATGCCGATCGCCATGATGCTGATGTTCGTCTACGTGTTCGGCGGCGCGATCAGAACAGGGTCGGATTCGTATGTGAATTACATGCTGCCCGGCATCCTGCTCATCACGGTCGCCTCGGGCATCGCCTACACCGCGTTCCGGCTGTTCATGGATATGAAGGGCGGCATCTTCGAGCGCTTCCAATCGATGCCGATCGCGCGGTCGTCGGTGCTGTGGGCGCACGTGCTGACCTCGCTGGTCGCCAATGTGATCTCGCTCGTGGTCGTGATGCTCGTGGCCCTGCTCATGGGCTTCCGCTCCTCGGCGGGAGTGCTGGCGTGGCTGTCGGTGGCGGGCATCCTGATCCTGTTCACCCTGGCGTTGACCTGGATCGCCGTTATCCCCGGCCTGTCCGCCAAGACGATGGAAGGCGCGAGCGCGTTCTCCTACCCGCTCATCTTCCTGCCGTTCCTCAGCTCGGCGTTCGTTCCCACCGACACCATGCCCGGGCCGCTGCGCGTCTTCGCCGAGCACCAGCCGGTGACCTCCATCGTCAACGCCATCCGTGACCTGTTCACGCAGCAGCAGGTCGGCATCGACATCTGGATCGCCCTCGCCTGGTGTGTCGGCATCCTCATCGTCGCGTACTTCTTCGCCATGACCACCTACCGCCGCAAGATCTCCTAGACCGTGTGATCGAGCCTGTCTTGATGCACATCAGCGTGGCGGAGAGACGATCGCGGCGCGCAGGTCGGCATCCCCTCACGCGGCGTCGAGGGCTTCGGTGATCTTGCGGGCCATGTCGGCCAGGGTGGGACTGGGCTGGCCCTGGTAGGTGCCGGCGGCTGCTTCGATGGCGACGATCACGGTGTTGCGGAAGTTGACGGCCTCTGCCGGACCCTGCTTCCTGAGCAGGGTCATGGCGGCCGTCAGGGCCGGCAGCACGTGGTCGGCGAGTGCGGCTACGGTCTTGCCATTCAGGTCCTTGCCCTTGGGCGCCTTGGCGAGCACGTGCCCGACCAGACCGGTTGCGGAAGTCAGGGCGATGGAGCCGTGGGTGGCGACCTTGTGGGCCGAGCCGGCAGCGCCGGCGGCGGACATCAGCGACACGGCGCCCCACGCGGCGATCCGCAGGGTGATCTTGTCCTGCTCAGTGAGGGTGATCGACATGATGGTGTGCTCCTTAGATCTGTTGTTGGTGCCCGGCTATCTGGATTGCTCAGGTCGGGTCGCCCGAGGGGATCTCACCCGACCTTGAGGCCGCAATCCCTGAACCGTTCATGCCTCAACGATCGCCGACCGCTCTGATACCAGGCCGTTGCCGCCCTGACACGGCCGCTGACGCCACACCGCCTCAGCGGCCAGAGCTTTACCAAAGGTCCGCAGAAAGCCTCGGCCTTCAGGCCGGGGATGAATGCGGTCCCCCTTTGGGGGATGGCCCGCCGTAGGCGGGGGATCCCGGAGCGCGGACCTAGAACCTCAGGTGGGGCGGCGCTGCTGTTCGATATACGCCTTGATGATCGATAGTGGCGCTCCGCCACAGGAGGCGGCGAAGTAGCTGGGTGACCAGAAGGGGCCGTGCATGATGGCGCGGTTGACCCGGCCGGTGAACTCCTTGCGCAGGTAGTGCGAGGAGACGCCCTTCAACGAGTTGACGAGTTTGCTGATCGCGACCTTGGGCGGGTAATGGACGAGCAGGTGGACGTGGTCGTGGTCGCCGGTGAAGTCGCGTAGCTCGGCCTCGAAACTGTCGCACACCTCGATCATGATGTCTTCGCAGCGGCGCAGCATCGCGTCGTCGAACACGTTTCTGCGATATTTGGTGACAAAGACCAGATGGACATGCATCGCGGAAACTACGTGTCTGCCTCGTCGATATTCCATTCCCTGGCTCATAGACCAGATGACAATGTGTTCGAGTCGATGAGACCTGAGCGTCCCGTGGGAGAGGAGGTGTTTCGCGTGTTGGCGGGCCGGAAGTACCGTCTGGAGTTCGACTTCGGGCAGCGGGCGTTCGCCGAAAGGCTGGGCGGGATCTGCCGGGCCGTGTGGAACACCGGACTCGAACAACGGCGGGAATACCGGCGGCGCGGACAGTGGATCACCTACGAGGAGCAGTGCAAGCAACTCGCCGAGGCGAAGACCGACCCGTACTGCGACTGGCTCGCCGACGCCCCCGCCCAGGTGATCCAGCAGACCCTCAAAGACCTGGACCAGGCGTGCCGCAGGCATGGCTCGTGGAAGGTGCACTGGAAGGCCAAGGCGAGGTGGCGGCCGTCGTTTCAGTTCCCCACCGCCAAACACATCCCGGTCGAGCGGATCGGCCGCAAGTGGGGGCGGGTGTTCCTGCCCAAGTTCGGGTGGGCGCGCTTTCGCCTGTCGCGCCCGCTCGGGGGCACCGTCAAGTCCGCGACCGTGTCCCGGGACGGCAAGCACTGGTTCATCAGCTTCCTCATCGACGATGGGATCGCCGAGCGTGAGGAACACGCGTGCCCTGCATGGGTGGGTGTGGACCGGGGGGTGGTCACGGCCGCTGTGACGTCGGATGGGGAGTTCTTCGACCGCCGCCACGCCGGAACCGACGGTGTTTCCTCCAGGCAGCCGCCCCGGGAGACGAAACAGGACCGCCAGGACGACCTCGGGTATCTCACGCGCGGCGAAGCGGAACGGTATCTGCGGCTGCAACACCGGCTCGCCCGCACCACGAAGGGATCGAAGCGGCGCAAGACGGTCGTGGCCGCGATGAGGGAGATCATGCGGCGGGTCCGGTGGCGGCGCGCCGACTTCAACGCGCAGGCCGCGCACCGGCTCACCCGCGCCTACGGGCACGTGGTCATCGAAGACCTGAACACCAAGGGCATGAGCGCGGCCGCCAAGCCCAAACCCGACCCCGGCCGGCCGGGCCGGTTCCTGCGCAACGGCGCGGCAGCGAAATCCGGGCTCAACAAGGCCATACTCGACAAGGCTGGTACGGCCTGGAAGTCGCCCTGCGCGCCAAGGCACGCTACACCGGCAGCACCATCCATAAGATCAACCCCGCGTACACGTCCCAGACGTGCCCGAACCCCGCGTGCGGGACAGTGGACGAGAAGAGCCGCAAGAGCCAAGCGATCTTCTCCTGCACTTCTTGCGGGCACACCGAGCACGCCGACATCGTCGGGGCGAAGAACATCAAAACCAAAGGACAGGCGGCCGGGCTGGTCGTCTCAGGGCGTGGAGACCCACCCGGGTCCGCGAAACGCCAAGCACCCCGTTCCACAGCACCGGCCGCGCAAGCGGCACGAGCTGCCGCATAGCGGCACGGGAATCCCCGTCCCTTCAGGGCGGGGAGCAGGTCAAAGTGGTGGCTGCTCCGCACCTGGTGTGGCTTGGGCGTCGTCTTTCTCCACCCGCACATAACCCGCGGAGTGAACGGCCACACCCAAGATCGTGCCAACCAGGATCGCGATTCCGGCGATCGTCATGATGTGCCAGAAGCCGGCGACCACCCCGACGTACCCGAGCCCGAGCGCAGCCTGCTGCGCCACCAGCACGACAACGGAACTCGTCATGCGCCGACGATAGGTTTCATGCCGGTTCAACACGACAAGAGCAGATAAGAGCGGGATGGCCAAGGAGAAAGCGATCACGCAGATCTTGGCGGACAGATCAAGGGAAGCGGCTTCCTCGGTCAGGAACGGCTGTACGAAGACGATTCCGATGGCTATCAAGCCGCCGTACATGAGGTTGTTCTGCCGGAGGGTCTCCTCCTGCCGTCCCTCCGACCGTTTCTTCCACCAGTCCGCTTGTGCGGCGGCTTGCCGCCTCCACCACGCTTCGTTCGCGATGTTCTCGTCCATGGCGACCATTGTGCAGATGGTGCGAGCTCCAGCGGTATCTGTGGGCAGGCCCCCGGCCGGTCACCAGTCCGATGGACCGGAGCACGGCGCGGTCAGTGGGAGTCTGGTCTGGGGATGTGGATGCCGGCGGCGCGGAGCATGGTCTCGAAAAGCGCGGTCAGCCGCGCCGCGGCCGGCGTCTGCTCTTCGCCGTGGTGGGCGATCAGCGTGTACCGGGTCGCGGCCTCGGTGCGGGCTTGCAGGCCGGTCACGGTCTTCAACAGTGCGGGGTTGGCGAGGTAATGGTCGGCCGCGGCGGTGGCGAGCTCGGCGATACGGGGGTCGTCCGGTTCCCAGGCCGCGGCTTCGGCTACGCGCTCGGCCAAGGTGACGAGGCGGGTGTCTTCGAGGGCGTGCTCGAAATGGGTGAGGTAGTCGTCGAAGCCCTCTGGGACCAGGGCCTTGGCCAGCACCCAGCCCTCCCTGGTGGCCGCCACCTCGTCCGCGGGGAATCCGAGGCCGGGCATCCGCTCCAGCAGCGCCACAGCGCGGTCGGGCAGCAGAGCCCGGTCACCATCGGCGAGCCGATGCAGCGTGTCACGCCGCGCGATCAACTCCTCGATCCGTTCGGTGAGCTGCCGCTCGACGTCGGCGAGGGCGGCGGCGAACAGCGCGGCATCGACGTCGAGCAGGGGCCCGATCTCGGCCAGCGGCACCCCGGCGGCGGCCAGCGTCCGGACCTGCACCAGCCGCAACAGCTCGGCCGATCCGTACCGCCGGTAGCCGGAGCTGTCGCGTTCCGGCTCCTCGACCAGGCCGAGCTTGTGGTAGTGCCGCACCGTCTTCACCGTGACGCCGACGAATGCCGCCGCCTGCCCGATCGTGACTCCGTTCCTCATCTGCTCAGCCTGCCTTGTGCTCGAGCTCGGCGACTACGCACACCGCAGCCGAGCATATGGACGGGCCACGCCGAGCTCGACGAGCTCGGCGTGGCCCCGGTTCGCGTTCTGCCTGGTGCACGACCGGAAGGGGGCGCCCCTTGAGGCGTACGGGTCACAGGTCCTCAGCCCGTCGGCTGGGCCGGATCGGCCTGCCCGCCGCAGAACACCTCATTGAGGAGCCTCTGCTGGGCCTTCTGGAATGCTGCTGCGATGGACAGGTCGGCGTCGTCCACGCAGTTCAGTGCGGCGGTCAGGGTCTTGCTGCCGTCGGGGGTGCTGTACATCAGCGCCGCGTGGCCCACGGCGGCGCCGTTGTGGGAGATGACGGTGCCGCCGTCGTCCGTGGTCACCACGAACACTCCCAGGCCGTAGTCCATGTTCGGGATGCCGGTCGGGTGCGGGGTGCACATCTCGGCCAGCAGCGGGGCCGGCAGGAGCTTGCCGCCCAGCAGCGCGGAGATGAACGTGTGCATGTCCTGGGTGGTCGAGATCATGTCACCGCCGGTGGAGATCCAGGAGGGGTTCTGGCGGGTGATGTCGACCGTCTTGTGCTCGCCGGCGTCCTCGTATCGGTAGTAGGCGTGGGCGTGCGGCTCGGGGATCCCCGGCGAGGCGTCCGGCACCACGGTGCCCGACAGCCCGAGCGGCCCCAGGATCAGCCGCTGCATCTCCTCGGCGTAGGTGCGGCCGGTGACCTTCTCGATCAGCAACCGGGCCAGCACGTAGTTAGTGTTGGAATAGCTCCAGCCCGTCCCCGGCTCGAACCGCGCCGGCTTGGACAACGCCAGCTCCACCAGCTCCTGCGGCCGGTAGACCTTGAACCGGTTGTCCACCCACTCCTTGCCCGTGGTGCCATACGGGATGGGGATCCCCGGCACGACCGTCCCGTCGTCGTAGACCTCGCCGCTGAAGTTGAACACCCCGCTGGTGTGCTGCAACAGCATCCGCACCGTGATCCGCCGGTCCAGCCCGAACTCGGGCAGATAGTCCGCCGCCGGGACGTCCAGCCCGACCTTGCCCTCGGCCACCAATTGCAGCACCAGAGTCGCGGTAAAGGTCTTGGTGTTGCTGCCGATCCGGACGTGCCCGTTGATCGGCGGCTTCGCGGCCCCGCCCAGCTCGGCCGCCCCGGCGCTGCCGGCCCACTCGCCCCGCTCATCATGCACGCGCAGCGACACCCCGACGAAACCGGACTCGACCATCTCCTCGATCGCCTTCTGCCACTCCGGGCGATCCTGCCCGGCCGCAGCTTCCGGCACGGCCCCGCTGTCCGCAGCGGCCACGCTGGCGGCGTCGAGGGCTTCGGTGATCTTGCGGACCATCTCGGTCGAGGTGGGGCTCGGCCGGCCCTGGTGCATCTGGGCGGTTTCGACAGCGACGAGGACGGTGCGGCGAAAGTTCTCGGCCTCGGCCGGATCCTGCTGCTTCAGCAGGTTCATGGCCGCGGTCAGAGCCGGCAGCACGCGATCGGCGATCTCGGCCACGGACTTGCCGCCCAGGTCCTTGCCCTTGGGGTACTCAGCGAGCACGTGCCCGACCAGCCCGGTGGCCGAGCCTAGCGCGATGCCACCGTCGGTGGCGATCTTGTGGGGCTTGCCGGCGGCACCGGCGGCGACCATCAGCGACACGGCGCCGTACGCGGCGGTCCGCAGGGTGCTCTTGTCCTGGTCGGAAAGGGTGATGGACATGGTGGTTTGCTCCTTCGAATCTGTTATGTCCGGTCGGCGTCGTGCCGTCGCGACGAGCTTCCACCCTGACCCAAGGTCAACCTCAACCGTGATCTAGCCCACAGGTCCTTTGGGGGTTCGGGACAGCTTCGGGAGCAGGACGCCGTCCCCGTCGGGTGACTGCGGTTGGCGTCGCCGTCGCCGCCCTGAGCGATCAGCCGCATCGGGCTGCTTCGGCGTACGTGGTAGTGCAGGGTCTTGAGCTTGCCGGTGGTGTCGATGGTCATGGTTGCTCTGTCAGGCTCTTTCATGGGGTGAAGTCGGCCGGATCAGGCGTTCTGCAGGACGTGCCGGAGCTGGGTGGCGTAGGCGCGGGGGTGGGTGGTGTTGCCGTTGTGGCCGCCGGGGAACGCGGTGACCTCGCTGCCGAGCAGGGTGGCCAGCGCTGTGGCGCATTTGTGGTCGAAGACGGTGCGCGGGGTGGTTGCGCCGGCGATCGGGACGATGCTGGTCGGCGTGTTCTTCAGGGCGGTCACGTCAAGGGGGTCGTTGATGATGGCGGTGAAGTCCTGCTCGATGAAGAACTCGAAGTTGCGCATCCGCTGAGGGGTCATCGGCTGCGAGGTGAGGCCGGGTTCGGCGTCGGGGTTGGCGGGGTCGATGCCGAGCACTCGGGCGATCGCGGTGAGGGCCGCGGTCAGCCCGTCGAGGCGGTGGATCTGCTGGATTTCCCTAAGCTCGGCCTCGTGCTGGGCGCGCTGGCCGACGGGGAGCAGCCGCGGCGTGACGGGCTCGTGCGCGACCAGCACGCTGAGCTGTTCGGGGTGCCGCAGGGCCAGGTGGAAGCCGATGGAGGCGCCGAGGCTGCACCCGAGCATGAGGGCGGGTTCGTCGGCGAGCTCGGCCAGCAGCCGGTGCACGTCATCGGCGTGCTCGATCAGCGTCACGCCGCGGGTGGGATCGTCGATGGTGCTGCGGGACAGGCCGCGTCGGTCGTAGGTGACGACTGTGTAGGCGTTGGCGAGCTGATCGACGAGGTCGGTGCTGCGGTCGGCGTCGCCCTCGCCGCTCTGGGAGATCAGCAGCATCGGGCCGGTGCCGCACACCCGGCGACCAGCCCACCAGCGTCCGCACAGTCCTGATCGTGGTCAGCGACGTGCGCGTCCATCCCGACTCGGCGGTCGGCGAGATCGCCGAGCGCACCGGACTACCGCAGAGCGCCGTATCGGCCGCGGTGACGCGCCTGCGTCAAGCCGGAGCCGTCGTCACCGAACCCGACACCCGCGACCGCCGCCGACTCCTCATCCGTCCCGCACCCGAGACCTCCGACCGGGTCGAACAGGTGCGCGCGAGTTCCATCGACCTCGCCCTGGCCAGAGCTCTGGACACCACCGACACCCAGCAGATCGCCACAGTCACCGCCCTGCTGGAGGAACTCGCCCAGTATCTGACACCTCAAGCGATCACCCGTCTGCGCAGTTGAGGGAACCCCCCGTCTGGTTGTGACGTGCAAGTTCCCGCACGATCTCCGGCAACCTCTTGCCCTGCCGGGCCCGGCACGCGCGCGCCTGTGGACCAGCCACGCCGAGGCCGGCTCGGTCCGTCAGCCCGCGGTCTGCCCGTCGCAGAACACCTCCTTGACGAGCTTGCCCAGCAGCTTCTCGAATCCCGCTGCCGGGCCCCTTGTGGCCTCGTCCACCCAGGTCACCGAGCCGGTCACAGTCGTCCTGCCGTCGGGCGAGCTGTACATCAGCGCCCCGTAGCCGTGCGGGGGGCTGCCGTTGTGCTGGTAGACGGTGCCGCAGTTCGTGCCCAGGTCCTGCACGAACAGCCCGAGGCCGTAGCCCATCTTCGGGTGTGGCTTGCGCATCTCGGCCAGCAGGTTGGCCGGCAGGAGCTTGCCGCCATTGAGCGCGGAGATGAACGTGTGGAGATCCTGGGTGGTCAGATCAGATCGCCGGCGCCGGCCAGCAGGGAGAGGTTCTGGCGGCTGATGTCGACCACCTTCTGCCGGCCGGCGGCGTCCTTGTAGCGGTAATAGCCGTGGGCGTGCGGCCCAGGGAGCTGCGTCCGGTTGCCCGCCGGCATGGTGCCCTTCAGCCCAAGCGGCCGCAGGATCCGCCGCTGCATCTCCTCGGCGTAGGAGCGGCCGGTGACCTTCTCGATCAGCAGCATAGCCAGCGTGTAGTTGGTGTTGGAGTAGTTCTGGCCTGTGCCCGGCTCGAACCGCGGCGACTTGGACAACGCCAGCCGGATCAGCTCTTCTGGCTGGTAGCTACGGAACCGGTTGTTCAGCCACTCGTCGCCGGTGGCGGGGATTCCCGGCACGACCGTACCGTCGTCGTAGTATTCGCCGGTGTAGTTGAACAGGCCGCTGGTGTGCTGCAGCAGCATCCGCACTGTGATCCGCCGGTCCAGCCCGAACTCGGGCAGATAGCCGGCCACCGGAGTATCCAGCCCGATCTTGCCCTCGGCCACCAGCTGTAACACCACAGTCGCGGTGAATGTCTTGCTGACGCTGCCCGCCCAGAACCGCCCGTTGGTCGGCGGCTTGACGTTCTGGCCCAGCTTGCGCACCCCGGCGCTGCCGACCCACTCGCCCTGCTCATCGTGCACGCGCACCTGCACCCCGGCGAAACCGGCATCGACGAACGCTTGCATGGCTGCCTGCAGCTCCGGACGATCCTGCCCGTCAGCGGCCTTCGGCACAGCCGCGTTGCTGTCGGCAGCAGCCTTCAGCACAGCCGCGTTGCTGTCGGCGGCGGCCACCGCGGGGGTGGCCGCCCCGGCCAGCAGCGCGGCCGCCAGCGCCGTGACCGTCACTCGCCGGAAGACCTTGTCGCGGATGACGGGGCGCTGGTGCACGCCGTAGATACGCAGCCCGGTCGCCGTGATCACTGGTGGGGATTGGGTTTTCATTGTTCCTCGTTCGTCTCTAATGGCGCTCAGGCGAATGGCTCGCCGAGCAATTCGGGGTCAACGGGGATGGGGTCCCTCAAGCGGCGTCGAGGGCTCCGGTGATCTTGCGGATCATGTCGGTCATAGTGGGACTGGGCTCGCCCTGGTGGGTCCGGGCGGCTGCTTCGACAGCGACGAGGACGGTGTTGCGGAAGTTGTCGGCCTCTGCCGGAGCCTGCTTCTTGAGCAGGCTCATGGCTGCCGTCAGAGCCGGCAGCACGTGGTCGGCGAGTTCGGCGACGGACTTGCCGTACAGGTTGATGTCCTTGGTCTTTGCGGCGAGCACGTGCCCGACCAGGCCGGTCGCAGAAGCCAGGGCGACGGAGCCGTCGGTGGCGATCCTGTGGGGCGAGCCGGCGGCTCCGGCGGCGGCCAGCAGCGTGACGGCGCCGTAGGCGGCGGTGCGCAGGGTGGTCTTGTCCTGGTCGGTCAGGGTGACGGACATGGTGGTGTGCTCCTTCAAATCTGTTACGAACCGATGGTGGAATGCGGTCCTGTTGGTGCCCGGCGTATCGAGATTGCTCAGGTCAGCGGGCCTGAGTAGATCTCAACCAGCCTTGAGGCCGCCTTCGCTGAACCGTTCATGGCATCCACCATCGCCGCCCGCTCTGATACCGGGCCGTTGCCGTCCTGACGCGGCGGCTGACACGGCAACGTGTGGTCGGCGGTGATGCCGGTGACAGTGAACGGCACGACCAGGTCGTCCGGTCCGGAGTCAGCCCGTGATCGGGGAAATCCACTCGATGAGCTGGATCGCCACACCGTTGGGGTCGGTGAGCGGCACCCTCGTCCGCGCGGGCGAAGGGCTGATCATGAATCTGCCCGCCGCCAACCGCGACCCGGTCTTCCTCGACAACCCCGACACCCTCGACATCGACCACAACACGCGCGCGCACATGGCCTTCGGCTACGGCGTCCACCAGTGCCCCGGACAGACACTCGCCCGCGCCGAACTGGAGATCGCGCTGCCCACGCTGCTGCGCCCTCTGCCGAACCTGCGGCTCGCCGTGCCACTGGAGCAGATCCGCTTCCGCAACGACATGAGCATCTACGGCGTCCACGCACTGCCTGTTACCTGGGGGTAGCCAGGACAGCGCATCCCGGCGCGCAAGCCCCGCCACCGACTTTTGCGCGGGCAGCGGGGCTCGGTCCGCCGGTGTGCCGGGGTCAGCCGACCGTGTAGGGGAGGGGGTCGGCCGGGTCGGCGATGAAGTGCAGGCCCTTAGTGGCCAGGCGCTTCTCCAGCTCGTCGGGGCTTTGAGGGGCGGCGTCGGGCAGGTGGTAGTACTCCTCCAGGATGGCGCGGGCGGTGTCGTTGTCACTGACCGCGCAGTCCCAGATCACCGTCTCGCCCTCGACGGTGACGTCGAACGCGAAGAACGCGCAGCAGGCTTGCTCCCGCGTGGCCAGATCCCGCACCCACGCCACCACGCCAGGCTCGGCGCGCAGGCGGAAGCGGATGCCCTGGCTGGTCTTCTCGCGGCTCACGAGATACCGGCCGAACAGGCGCCGGTATTCGTCCAGGCGCTGCTGGGCGGTGTCGAGGGCAGTGGTCATGTCGCACACGATGGGCGTGGAAGCGGGTGGGATGTCCACGGCGGAGCCTCCTTATCGGCGGGTTTCAGGCGCTCTTGCAGCGCCACCACTCAAACCGTAGAGTCTGGACTTAAGTCCAGAGTCAAGAGGTGAGGTGCCGTGAAAATCGGACAGGTCGCGCAGGAGGCCGGGGTCAGCGTGGACACGGTCCGCTTCTACGAGCGGCGCGGCATCCTCCCCGCCGCCGAGCGCCGACCCTCGGGATATCGCATCTTCACCGCCGCCGCGGTGGAACGCATCCAGATGGCCAAGACCCTGCAGGAGCTGGGCTTCACCTTGGACGAGATCGTCGACGCCCTGACCGCCCACGACCAGGGAGGCGCCACCTGCGACAGCGAGCGCTGGCGGCTGGAGGCAGTGGTGGACCGGATCGAAGCCAAGATCGCCGAACTGACCAGAGCCCGCCACGCCGCCCTGGAAAGCCTTCAGGACTGCCAGGCCGGCCGGTGCCGACTCATGTACGGTCGCACTCGTTAATGAGCGCTGCATGGCGCTCGACTGATCGGCGCCTCGAGGCGGTGCCGTTGATGGTACGGCGGCCCACCACCAGAGCAGCCGAACTGAACCGGGCCGAGCCTCAAAGCCGAGAGCCTGAGAGGGCGTTACGCGAGGCGAAGTCCATGATGTCGCAGTGTGATCGGATGGATTTGTAGCGTTACCGCCCGTCGGCGGGCTGCCCTGTGCTGGGATAGCCGGGTGAGCGAGCGCAAGCCGTAC
>NZ_JBQQBQ010000088.1:0-31982 GCF_052245915.1 Nonomuraea sp. 10N515B | reverse complement strand
CGCAGGCATCAAGCCGTGGCCCGACACCATCACCGGCAGCGCAACCACGCCCGCGCTGTCGCACGCCCGCCACCCGCGGCATCCCAGCAAACTGCCACAAAGTCAGCGATCTACGACTGAAGGGCTAGGCAGGTATCGCAGATCGGCGGGGGTTCTTCGTCGTTCTTCTTGGCCATGACTTCGCTCCTCCGGGTCACCCCCCGTTGAGCGTTATCCCCCCTTGCGCAGCGGACGGACACCCTACAGCGCTGTACGGAAGCCTCCCCTCCTCAGTTGTACGGGGCTGGGACATAGGGAAGGGGGCTCAGCCGACCAGGCCGAACCCCCTTTTGCTGGGCCACTTAGGAGATGTTGAACTCCCCCTTGGAGGCTCCATCGAGGAAGGCATGCCACTCATCTGGCGTGAAGGCCAGGACCGGCCCCTTCCCATCATCCTTGGTGTCCCTGATGAGCACGTGATCGTCTGGCCGCCGCATCACCTCGACACAGCTACCACCGTTCCCGCCAGATGCCTTGGCCTTGGTCCACACGCCTACGGGCAGACCGCCTGGGTTACTCATAGCTTTCCATCACCTCACGAATGGTGTCCCGACTCCTGTCCACGGGATACGCCATGCTAGATAGGGCTTCCCACCGCACAATAAGTGCTTGCACAGTCTTCGCGCGATTGGTTACTCGCCCCTCCTCGACACTCTCCAAGTAGGCATGATCGGGGCCTCCGTCCAGGAGAGTGGCCACTTCAAACGCTCCGAGGCAGCCCGTTGTGAGCCCTGCGGAGAGAGGGAGGATCCTCACGGTGACATACGGAGGGTTGAGGGTTTGGAGGATCTTGGTCAACTGCTCCCGCATCACCTCCCGCCCACCGACAGGGCGATGAAGGACACTCTCGTCGATCAGGGTTGAGTACATGGGAGGCTGAGACCGGCTGAAGACGGCTTGCCTGCGAATGCGGAACCGTACCGCCTTCTCTGCCTCGTCCGTCGTGGCCCCCGGCTCCCCGAGGAACACCTGTCGGGCGTAGCTCTCGGTTTGGAGCAGGCCGGGGATCAGCAAGGGTTCCCATGTCCTGATTGTGTGAGCCAACGTCTCGACTCGGGGCCACTCCTGAAACCACTTGGGACCCATTGAGTTATGGATCTCAGGCAGCAGTTCTAGGAGCTGGCCTTGTAGACCTAACGCCTTTTCGAGCTCGCGCGTGAGTTCCTCGGACGGCTTGCGCATGAGTCGCTCGACGTGCCCCACTGCGCTCTCACTGTAGGGCAGCCGGTCTGCGAGGCGCTCTTGGCTCAACCCTTGGTCCATCCGAAACTGCCGTAGGCGTCTAGCGTACTCGGCCCACGCCTTCCTGCTTGGATCCTGCCCGTCTTGCGCCATATCACACCGGTTCTGGGGGATTCGTTCGCGTCGTCACCTATCGCGTTGGCTTACAAGCTGTACGGAACGGTACGCCTAATCGATGGGGCGCACCAGCGGAAGAGAGGCCATGCTATGAGGGCTTACCAAATGTCCGAAGGGTGTAGGCCCTAGCCGTGCGCGTACACGCACGAGCGGGAGTTGTACGCCCGAACCTCCGAGGTGGCCCCTATGCAGGCAGCGTATACGGACGTACATAAGGCGACAAAACCGCCCGAGGGCGTAACGCCGATCTCGGCTGCTCGTCTCTATCGAGGTCCGAGGACTGCGCAGCGGGCGCGACAGCTCGTTACCGGATGGCTGGGTAAGCGGGATGAACTCCTGCCTGACGCACTTCAGGTCGTGAGCGAGCTAGTTACGAATGGCGTGCTCCACCCGTCCAAGGGGCTGGGTCGGGAGTGGCTGGTGCTGAGCGTCAGTAGCGGTGACGGCTTCATTCTGCTAGAGGTGACCGACCCCGGCATGCTCGGCCCTCTAAGGCAACTCCACCAAGAGGCACCGGATCTCATGAGGGAGTCCGGTCGTGGCCTGAGCCTCGTAGAGGCGTACTCGAAGGACTGGGGTAGCTACACCACGGAAGCGTGTCGTCGGGTTGTGTGGGCCATTCTGGCGTATTCCACGGAGTAAGCCATGATCGACGACAGTGACCCTGGTTATTTGGAAGCGCGTCGGGACGATGTCGGTCCGTTCATCCACATCCGCTGGGGGCAAATGCGGATGGCCGTGCGAGAGTACGCCTGGTTCGATTTCTTGGATCAGATCAAGCGCGGCCTTTATGCGGCGGAAAAGGTGGAGGGCAGACGGGGATGGGTGCGTTTCGAGATCGACGAGGCTTTGGCCGAGCATGAAAGGCCGGTGGCCTGGCGGCCGAAGGTGCTCGAAGTGCCTGCGACGGTGTGGGATCGGTTCGTCGATGGGGTCGGTCAAGGTCGTTTCGCGAGCCTACGCCGGTTCTGGACGGGGGTTCCGGTGACAGAGCCTCCGGAAGCACGGATAGCCGCTGTCCAGGGTGAGGCGACCCTGGGCGATGCTTCCGGGGATGACCCTGGCTGATGCTGACTCGCTGCCGCCTGTGGCAGTCAGCCGGGGAGTGGGGTCCTGGTCGTCACGTCCGTTGGGTGACACAGACGGCCGGGACCCCGTCATGCCACCTCTGCCCGGGGATTCCATCGGAGGGACGGTCCGGGCGGGGGTGCAGTCGGCCGCCCTCGGAAGGACTCCGCGCCGCCACGTGCAAGGTCCCTGGTGCACGTGGGTGCCGCAGCGAGCGAACCCCGCCCACCTTCCGAGGGCGGTCATTGGTTTGCGCTGGTCACGGCTGATCGGAGGACGTCTCCGTTCCGGGCACCGACCCCCCGGGGGAAGGGGTAAGCGCCAACGCTGGGGCACACCGCGCCGCCATCGTTCGCGGGCGCGGGTCTGGCATGGCTCGCGGCGGGCAAAGCGGCGGCTGCTCGGGCGGGTCGGGGCGTCGGCGGGTGCGGGCCGGTTCGGCGGTCTCGGCGAGGGCGTGCCGTCCGGGCGGCGAGGGCGGGCACGGCGCGCTAGCGCCGCGCGCAGTCCCGATGGCGATCCGGCCGGCGCGTCCCGTGGCCGGGGCCGCCTGGGCGGTTGCCCGGGGTGTCGGCGGCGTGCCCGGCACGGCGCGGGCGGGGCCGTGGGGTTTGGCCGCGAGCGAAGCAATGCGGCCCCCGCGCGAGCGAAGCAACGCGCGAGCGGTGGTGGAAGGGGAAGACGACACACGCCCCTCCCCATGGGAGGGGTCAGGGGAGGGGCGCAGCCCGCTCCCCTTGTGTCCGGGTGATTACAGGGGGAGCTGCAAAGTGGCTCGGAGGGTGCGGCCATCGAGATCTCTTGGCTCTCGAACACAGTAGATCACCGATAGTAATTGTTCAAGTGCTGATAGAAATGTGGCGCGCCTGCCTTGCCTGCTCCAGACGCCCATCCCCCAAGATCATCTCTGTGGATGTGTCCCGCCCGGCGGGGCCGGGCGGGCTTGATCTAGTAGGGAAACTCATCACACACGGGGGTGCCAGGGACGGCGCGCAGGTCCGTCCCCGGCTATGGCGATGCCTCGGGCCGAGCACCGAGGCCCCGGCGAGTGGCGGTCAGCTGGGGTCCTGGTCGTTGCGTCCGCTGGTGCGGCGTACGCAGGCGCCGGGACCCCTTGTGTTCGGCCGTATCAACCGATGGCTACGGGAAGCATGGATACCCCGGGGCTCGGTTGCGCGCCCGGTGTGGCTGCTCCCACGCAGCGTCCGGTCATGACCGGCGGCTCAGAGAAGCTTCCATTCCTGGTAGGGCCGGTCGGCGGCGCACCCCTGCTGAACCACGCCGATCCCGTTGTTGAGGTTCCCGTTCGGGACCTCGAGGCACTTGCCGCTGTGGCGGGCGACCAGACCGAAGTAGCCATTGGGCCGCTGGACGAGCCGCCATTGCTGGCTGGTGTTGCGGGAGTCGCACGTCATCTGGTGCACCGTCGCGTTGTCGGCGGTGCTCCCGCCCGCGACTTCCAAGCACTTGCCGCTGTGGTCGGCGCTGACGGTGTAGTAGCCGTCGGCGAGGAAGCCGTCGGCGAGGTTGCTGTCGCCAACAGCGACGAAGTTCCAGGTCTGGTTGTCGGGGGCGTCGTAGCACTGCCACTGCTGGACGAACGCCGCGTCAAGCTGGCTCGCCACCGCGACGTCCAGGCACTTGCCGCTGTGATTGGCCATCAGCTTCGCCCTGAACAACGGGGCGTCCGCCGCCAGCGCGGCGGAGCCGGTGGCCAGCATCGCCCCGCTGACCGCCAGGGTGCACAGGCTAGCGACGAGCGCTCTTGTGGGTTTCTTCAAGGTGATCTCCCTTGCCGAGGCCGCCTCTCTAGACTTGGGCGGCACACCCACTCTTATACATTAAGTGATCATGCTCTAACTGTATGTAGTCATCTCGGCGCGTCTCGGTCGCTCTCGCCCACACCCGTCACCAGTGCGGGCGGCACCATGGCACTGGCTCACGTGCACGGCGCGGCGCTCGCGCGGGCGCGTGTAGCACGGGCGCGGGATGAGCGTGTGCCGGTATGCCGTAGCGGCATGGCTTTGAACTATTCGAACGCGTGTTCGATACAGCCTGCCATCGTGGGTGTCACGGGGACACCCGCAGATGGGAGGTAAGCGATGCGCTTTCCGATCGACACGAGCCAACTCGGGTTCACGGTCACCTCGCCGCCGACTGCGGCGAAGGACTTCACGACCAAGAAGGTTCGCGTCACCGACGACGGTCGGCCGGTCATGGTGGTGAACCTGCTGGCCATGGACGGCACCGACTCCACCAAGATCAAGTTCAACCTGCCGGGTGAGCAGCTCCACCTGACGCCGGGCCTGCCGGTACGGGTGGAAGGGCTGTGCTACGGCATGGCTCGGGACGGTGAGGTGCGCTGGTGGAGCGCCGATGCCGTGATCCCGCTGAACGCGGGTCCGGTGACAGCGCAGCACGTCTCGGCTCCGGCCGTGTCCGCGTCGGTACCCGCGCCCAATGGCGAGGGCGCGGCGGCCACGCGGGGGCGTAACCCGCACGCCTCGGCCACCTCGGCGCGGCACGGTGCCCCGGCGGGTGAGGGCGGGGGCGAGTCCTGATGGACCTGGTGATCGCGCCTGCGGGCACGCGGGTGCAGACCTGGCGGGTACCGAACGGCTGGCCGCTGCTGAGCTTCACGAGCTTCAGCGGGCAACTTGTGGTGCTGCGGGTGGATCACCTGTCTCCGGCCGTGGCGCGCTGGTTCGCCGCCACCCTGGCGCAGGCGGCCGACGCCTACGCGGCGGAGGTGGAAACCTGCTTCTCCGAAGGTGAGCCCGGCTGGCTGCATCGCTCGGGTGAGCCGGACCTGTCCGGGCTGGCGGCGGTGCCGCTGAGCGATCCGCCCGGGGTCGCCGTGGTGCCCGCGCTGACGCACCGTCCGCCCTACCGGGAACTGGAGGGGCCGTCATGACGGGGCTGATGGGTCCGCAGGTTCCGGGCCGTCCGTCCGGGCTGCCGCCGATGGTGGAGATGCCCGCCGTGCCGATCCGGGCGCAGTCCACCCCCGGTTCGCGGCTGACCACGTACGTGCTGCGGCCGGTGTGGCTGCGCCGTCGCGAACTGGGCTTGAGCCTGGCCGTGGTGGCGTTGGTCGGCGGGGCCTGGCGGCTGGGTGACTGGCCGGTGGCGCTGGGCGTGGCGGTGTGCCTGGCCTCGCTGGTCGGCGGCGTGCCGGGGGTGCGCGGCTGGCTGCGGGATCTGCTGTGGCGGGCGCGTGTCATCCGCCAGTGGGATAAGGCGGCCCGCTTCGCGGGGCTGGCCACGCACAACGACCGCATTCCGCGCGTGATGGCGGCGGTGCGGACGTCGGCGGGTGAACGCCGGCCTGCACGCTCAGCTCCTCGTCCAAGCCCGCGAGGCCGGCGTGCTGGACGAGCGCCAGCGCATGGCGGGGGAGATCCACGACGCCCTCGCCCAGGGCCTGACCGGCATCATCACCCAGCTCCAGGCTGCCGTGCGCGCCGAGGCCGATCCCTCCGCATGGCGGCGGCACCTCGACAACGCGACCCGGCTGGCCCGCGAGAGCCTCGCCGAGGCCCGCAGATCCGTGCACGCCGTAGGGCCCGGGCCGCTGGAGACGACGCCGCTGCCCGACGCCCTCGCGGAGATCACCGCCGGGTGGTCGGAGTTGAACGGTGTCCGTGCGGAAGCGACCACGATCGGCACGGTCCGCGCGCTGCATCCGGAGGTGGAGGCCACCCTGCTCCGCATCGCACAGGAGGCCCTCGCCAACATCGCCAAGCATGCCGGGCGTCCCGGGTCGGGGTCACCCTGTCGTACATGGAGGACGTGATCACCCTGGACGTACGCGACGACGGCGCCGGCTTCGACCCGGCCCGCGCCGTGGACGGGGGCGGCTTCGGCCTGGCGTCGATGCGTAACCGGGTCACCCGCCTGGCCGGCCGCTTCGAGGTGGAGTCCGAGCCGGGCGCGGGCACCGCGATCTCCGCCGCGGTCCCGGCCATACTCAAGGAGCCCTTCAAGGAGACGTTCGAGGAGACCCGGAGTGTCTGAGGCCCCCATCCGGCTGCTGATCGCCGACGATCATCCCATCGTCCGTGACGGCCTGCGCGGCATGTTCACCGGCGATCCCGGCTTCGAGGTGCTGGCCGAGGCCGGCGACGGCGCCCAAGCAGTCGAGCTCGCCCGGGCACTGGACCCCGATGTCATCCTCATGGACCTGCGCATGCCCAGGATGGACGGGGTGACGGCCATCAGGGAGCTGGCCAGGCTGGGCCTCAAGGCCCGCGTGCTCGTCCTGACCACGTACGACACCGACAGCGACGTGCTGCCCGCGATCGAGGCCGGCGCCACGGGCTACCTCCTCAAGGACGCCCTTCGCGACGAGCTCGTGCGGGCCGTGGCCGCGGCGGCGCGCGGCGAGGCCGCACTCGCCCCATCAGTCGCCACCCGCCTGCTCGGCCAGGTACGCACTCCGGTCGACCCGCTGAGCACGCGGGAGCTGGAGATCCTGAAGCTGATCGCCCAGGGCACCACCAACCGGGAGGCGGCCGCCCGCCTGTTCATCAGCGAGGCCACGGTCAAGACGCACGTGCTGCACATTTACGCCAAGCTCGGCGTCAACGACCGCGCGGCCGCCGTCGCTGTCGCCTTCCAACGCGGCCTGCTTCCCCTGGAGTAGAGGTCGGCTGGTGCAGCCGTCCCTGGCTCGCCTGCCAGGAAGCAACCATCACGAACGTGACGCTGACCAGCAGCGCCCAGGCCCCGAACTTGGCGGGGTGGACCAGCTGCCAGGTCTCCCGCTGGTACGGGTACTGCCAGGCGCCGAGGTAGGTCGCGATGTTCTCGGCCACCCACAAGAAGAACCCGATGAGCGTGAACGACAGCGCCAGCGGCATCTGGTATCGGTGCTCGCCCACGGTGAAGTGCACCACCGTCCCCCACGTGACCAGAACGAGCACGACGGCCAGCGGGATCCGCAGGTCGATCCACCAGTGCTGGCTGACGAAGTTGACGTAGATCGCCAGCGCCATCAGGGCCACCGGCACCGTTCGGTAGGCCACCAGGCGCAACGAGAAGATCCGCCAGGCCGAGCAGACGTAGCTGCCCACGGCGGCGTAGAGGAACCCGCTGTACAGCGGCACCCCGCCCACCTTGGTATAGGCATCCTCGGGATAGCTCCACGAGCCGAGCCGTACCTTGATCATCTCAAAGGCCAGCCCGACCACATGGAACGCGGCGACGACGGCCGTCTCCTGACTGCTCTCCCACCGCAGCGCACGGAAGATCACCGCCACTGCCACGGCATAGACCAGCAGCGCGTCATAGCGCGGGATCGGCAGCGGCAGGACAGACGAAGCGGCCAGCCCCGCGAACAGGGCGACCGCGAACGCGCACGACTTCGCCTCGGCCCACGCGAAGCGGAACATCTGGGCGACGAAGAACCTCACGCTCTTATCCGACCGCCCGAACGGCGCCCATGTTTACCGCATTTTGGGGAGGTTAAGTGAAGAAATCGCTGACCCGCCGCACGATTGATCAGTCCAGGCAGAACTCGTTGCCCTCGGGGTCGGCCATCATGATGTGACCGGCGCCGAGAGGGGGAGCGGGCTCGTAGCGCTGGAGCCGGGTGGCGCCGTGGGAGACGAGCCGTTCGGCCTCCGCCTCCAGGGCCGCCATCCGCGCGTCGCCCTCGAGCCCGGGAGCGGCCCGCACATCGAGGTGCACGCGGTTCTTGACCTGCTTGCCCTCCGGCACCCGTTGAAAGAACAGTCGCGGCCCGGAGCCCTCGGGGTCGACCACCGCCGAGGCGTCGTTGCGGCGCTCGGGCGGCACGCCCATCGCCTCCAGGGCCTGCTCCCACGACTTGAAGCCGGGGGGCGGGTCCTGCAGCCGGTAGCCGAGGGCTTCGGCCCAGAATGCCGACAACCCGGCCGGGTCGGCGCAGTCGAAGGTGATCTGTACGTCGCGGGCCATCTCAGCTCGCCTCCTGTCGGATCTGCTGGTGGGTGTGCAGGTAGAGGTCGCGGAGCAGGCACACCTCGGCCAGATGGTGGATCAGCTCGCGGTTGATGTGCAGCACCAGGGCTGCCAGAGGACGCTCGGCGTACGGTCCCTCCGCCTCTCCGCACGGGCGGGCGAGGCCGGTTTCGCCGAGGGACTCGACCCCGGCCAGCCACGTGGCGTACTCGGCGTCGAGCTGGGTCAGCGCCGTGTCCGCGGTCGCGGCGTACTCGAACGACTGGTAGTCGGTGGCCGCGCGACCGAAGTGCGCGGCGTTGCGCATCGCGAGCACGCCGACGATCACGTGCCCGAGTCGCCAGGCGATCGTCGTGAACGGTGGCGGATCGGGCATCGGCATCGCGAAGTCGATGGTCATCGCGCCGGACCCGCCCTGCACCGGTGCGGTGCCGGTGCCGCGCGGGCGCACGCTCCAGCAGCCGGGCGCGGGCTCCCAGAAGTACTCGTCGTCGGTGAGCCCGTCGAGGCGACCGCGCAGCTGCTCGGTCCAATGCCAGTCGATCTGCTCTCGGAGCAGGGGATTCCAGGTCTGGTCGGTCATGGTGCTCACCTTGCCGCATATAGCGGACAGGGTCGTTCCGTGATCTGTGGGACGATGAGCGCGTGACCGTCGAGGCGACGACCGAGCGGGTGCTGCGGATGCTGGCGCTGCTGCAGCACCGGCCGTCCTGGACCGCCACCGAGCTCGCCGCCGAGCTGGGGGTCACCGACCGCTCGGTGCGTCGCGACGTGGAGCGGCTGCGCGCGCTCGGCTACCCCGTGCACGCGACGGCGGGCGTCGGCGGCGGCTACCAGCTCGGCGCGGGCACCCGGCTGCCGCCGCTGCTCCTCGACGACGAGGAGGCGATCGCGACGGCGGTGTCCCTGCGGCTGGCGTCGGGGGGCACGGTCGCCGGGGCGGGTGAGGCGGCGCTGCGGGCGCTGACGAAGCTCGACCAGGTGATGCCGCCCCGGCTGCGCGCCGAGGTCCGGGCGGTGCACGGCGCCACCGAGACCCTGGTCGGTCCCGGGATCGAGATCGACCCGGAGCTGCTGGTGACGCTCGCGCGGGCCTGTCGCGACGCCGTGCGGGTGCGGTTCCGGTACGCCGGCCGCGACGGCGGGGAGCGCGAACGCACGGTCGAGCCGGTGCGGATGGTCGCCACCGGCCGCCGCTGGTACCTGATGGCCTGGGACGTCGACCGCGACGACTGGCGCACCTTCCGGCTGGACCGGATGCGCGAGGTGGCGGCGACGACCTGGCGCTTCCGGGCGAGGGAGCATCCGGACCCGGTCGCCTTCGTGCAGCGGGGCGTGACGGAAGCGCCGTACCGCTATCTCGCCCGGGTGCGGGTGCACGCCAGGGCCGACCAGGTCCGGGAGCTGGTGCCGCCCCAGGTGGGGCGGGTCGAGGACGATCGCGACGGGTGGTGCGTGCTCGTCGTCGGCGGGGATGACCTGGACTGGCTGGCCGTGCACGTGGCCCGGATGGGCTTCGAGGCGGAGGTGCTGGAGCCTCCGGAGCTGCGGGAGGCCATTGCCCGGCTCGCCCGCCGCCTCGCGGCGATGGCCGCACGCGTTGCTACCGATCGGCGGTGACGGCGAGGGTGCCGAGCAAGGCGAGCGCGTCGGCGCTGGGGGAGCCGGGTTCGGCGTGGTAGGCGACGAGTTGCTGGCCGGGTGCGGCGCGCACATCGAAGCTTTGCATGCGCAGCGTGAGTTCGCCGACGTCGCGGTGGTGAAAGGTCTTCACCTCGGCGCGTTTGCCGCGCGCCTCGTTCCGCCGCCACAGCTCCGCGAACTCCGGACTCCGGTCCAGCATGAGGCCCAGCACCTCGCGTACGCGTGGATGGTGCGGATATTGCCCGTGGAGCAGCCGGAAGCCGGCCACCGTGTTGACGGCGGCGGCCTCCCAATCCCCGTAGAACGACCGCGCGTCCGGATCGAGGAAGAGTTTGACCAGGAGGTTGGCGCCGCCGTGGAAGCTTTCGAAGAGCGCGTATCCGAGCCGGTTGCCGGCGAGCACGTCGTAGGCCCGCCCGAGCACCAGCGCCGGGTTGTGCGGCCAGCCGTCGAGCAGCTGGAGCAACTCGGGGTCCACGCGTTCGGGGGCGGACCAGGCGGGCCGTGGGGTGAGTCCGGCGAGCCGGAACAGGTGGGCGCGGGCGTCGTCGTCGAGGTGGAGTACGGCCCCCAACGCGGCCAGGACCTGTGGTGACGGGTTGCGTTCCGGCCTTGCTCCAGCCGTACGTAATAGTCCACGCTGACGTCGGCCAGCATCGCGACCTCCTCGCGCCGCAGCCCCGGCACGCGCCGCCGCGAGCCGGCGGGCAGGCCGGCGTCTTCGGGGCGTACGCGGGCCGGGTGGCTGCGGAGGAAGTCCCCCAGAGGCGTTCCCGTCATGCCACCAAGCGTAGGCGTGAACCGCCGGCCGAGGGTGGGTGCGCTACTCCCAGGCTCACGGCGGCCTGGGCCACCCCCGCCACGTACCCGAAGCTCGAAACCATGACAAAGACACCTGAACGCAAGGTCGTGCTGGTGACCGGCGCGGGACGGCCCCGGGACGTATTCGCTGACGATGTACAGCCGCGCGTGCAGCATCTTGATCGCCACACGCTGTTCGTCGGGCGACTCCCCCAGGAAGGCAGACCCCTGGCCGCTGGGGTGCACACGCCGCGCGGACACCCGGGCAATTCGGAACATCCGCTGAGCCGCCTCGCACCGGCGGCATTCGTGGAGGTCGCTTGCTAACCGGAAAGCCTTTCCATATAGTTCCGGAATAGCTTTCCGCTTCAGAGTACGGCACCGACAGATCGCTCACCACACCTCTGACCGCAAACCCAGGAGAACCGCATGCAGTACCGCACCCTCGGCCGGACCGGCATCAAGGTCAGCCCCTACGCGCTCGGCGCCATGATGTTCGGGGCCGTCGGCAACCCCGACCACGACGACTCGATCAAGATCATCCATAGGGCCCTCGACGCCGGGATCAACTTCATCGACACCGCCGACATGTACTCCCAAGGCGAGTCCGAGGAGATCGTTGGCAAGGCACTCAAGGGCCGCCGCGACGACGTCGTGCTCGCCACCAAGGCCCGGTTCCCCGTGAACTTCGACCCCAGCGGCGCCACCCCGGTCGTTCCGAACCGGTCGGGAGCCTCTCGCCTCTGGCTGATCCGCGCCCTGGACGGCTCGCTGCGCCGCCTGGGCACCGACTACGTCGACCTGTTCCAGATCCACCAGCCCGACCCCGACACCGACATCGAGGAGACCCTCTCGGTGCTCACCGACCTGGTGCGGGCCGGCAAGGTCCGGGCCATCGGCACCTCCTCCCTGCCCGCCTCGGACATCGTCCAGTCCCACTGGGTCGCCGAGCGGCGCGGCCTGACCCGGCTGCGCACCGAGCAGCCTCCGTACTCGATCCTCAACCGCGGCATCGAGCGCGAGGTCCTCCCCGTAGTCCAGGAGTACGGCATGGGCACCCTGGTCTGGAGTCCGCTCGCCGGCGGCCTGCTCACCGGCCGCTACCGCAAGAACCAGCAGAACGCCACACACCGGTCCCAGTTCGGCTTCCAGCACCTGAGCGACGAGCGCCGCCTGGACGCCGTCGAGCAGCTCATCCCCGTCGCCCAGGACGCCGGGATCTCGCTGACCCACCTGGCCATGGCCTTCGCCATCGCGCACCCCGGCGTCACGTCCGCGATCATCGGACCACGCACCATGGATCACCTCGACGACCTGCTCGCCGGCGTCGACGTCAAGCTCACCGATGAGATCCTCGACCGGATCGACGAGATCGTCCCGCCCGGCACCGACATCGGCCGGCTCGACATGGCCTACAACCCAACCGCCATCCAGCACGCGCGCCTGCGCCGCCGGCCCGCCGACGAACGCGCCGCCGCCTGACCGCACCCCCTCACCATCCCCGCCTCTCGTCACGCGTAAAAGGGGATGAACCCCTCCAGGTTCGGTGCAAGGCTGGGCTCGTGAGCGACACGCGAACCGTGGTCCTGGTCGAGGGCGTCAGTGACAAGTCGGCCATTCAAGCGTTGGCCGAGCGCCGTGGCCGGAACCTGGCGGCCGAAGGCATCTCCCTTGTGGCGATGGGCGGTGCCACGAACATCGGGACGTATATCGGCAGGTTCGGCCCGTCCGGTCGCAACCTCCGGCTGGCCGGTCTGTGCGACGTCGGAGAGGAAGGCGACTTCCGGAGAGTTCTCGAGCGCGCCGGCCTTGGATCCAATCTCAGCCGAAGCGATCTGGAAGCGCTCGGATTCTTCGTGTGCGTCGCTGACCTGGAAGACGAGCTGATCCGCGCCCTTGGCACCGCCACGGTTGAGCGCGTCATCGACGCCGAGGGCGAGCTCCGCTCATTTCGCACGCTTCAGAAGCAGCCCGAATGGCGCGGGAGCGCCACTCACGACCAGCTGCGCCGGTTCATGGGATCAGGCGGTGGCCGCAAGATCCGCTACTCTGGCCTGCTCGTCGCGGCACTCGATCTCGATCGCGTGCCGCGGCCGCTGGATATGCTGCTGGCCCACCTCTGCTGATCTCCTTCCTCATCGCGGAGGAACACAAGGTTCAGCCGCCGGTCAGATAGCGCTGGAGAGTCGGCGCGAGCCACTCGATCACCTCCTCGTCCGCCATGTCGGCCGCGGGAGGAAATTTCAGAATGTAGCGGCAGAGCGCCATCCCCAGCACCTGGGAGGCCACGAGCGCCGCCCTGGTCGCCGCCTGGTCCCCCGCGAAGACTGCGATCACCGGCGCGAGCTGCGTACCGAAGACCTCGCGCATGCGCCTGGCCGCGGTCTCGTTCGTCACCCCCGTACGCAGCAGGACCTGAAGCACGTCATCGGCGTGCCACCGCTCCAGGAAATGCCGGATCACCATCTCGCCCAGGCGCTCGCGCGGCACCTGGCTCAGGTCGGGCAGGCGTAGGTCGAACTCGGCGGCGCTGGCGAACAGCTTGTCCTTCGTGCCGAAGTACCGCATCACCATCGCCGGGTCAATGCCCGCGTCGGCGGCGACCGCCCTGATCGTCGCCTTCTCGTAGCCGTCGGCGGCGAAGCGCTCGCGGGCGGCGGCCAGGATGGCCGCCTTGGTCTCTCCTGCCGATCTCCTCATGCCAGCAAGTGTAGGCCAACACGTGTTGACTTAGTGGCCATGCTAGGTCAACAATTGTTGGCATGAGCCGAAAGGAGCACGCCATGTCGAAGACAGTGCTGGTGACCGGTGCTTCCACCGGAATCGGGCGGGCCACCGCCCTGCTGCTGGCCCGCGAGGGCTTCACCGTCTACGCCGGGGTCCGCAAGGAGGCCGACGGGCAGGCGCTCGGCCCGACCGTCACCCCGATCACGCTGGACGTCACCGACCCCGGCCAGATCGCGGAGGCGGTCAGGACGATCGGCCGCCTGGACGCCCTGGTCAACAACGCCGGCATCGGCGTCACCGGACCCCTGGAATTCGTCTCCCTGGACGCGCTGCGCCTGCAGTACGAGGTCAACGTGTTCGGCCAGGTGGCCGTCACCCAGGCCATGCTGCCGAAGCTGCGCACCTCGAAAGGCCGCGTCGTCACCGTCGGCTCGGTCGGCAGCTGGATCACCCTGCCCTTCGGCGGCCCCCTCTGCTCCTCCAAACACGCCATCCGCTCCCTCAACGACGCGCTGCGCATGGAGGTCAAGCCCTGGGGCATCCGCGCGGTCCTCATCGAACCCGGCTCCATCCACACCGCCGCCGTCGACAAGCTCGAAGGCGAAGTCGAACCCCGCCTGGCCGCCATCGGCGAGGAAGGCCGACACCTGTACGGCGCCGCCTACCGGACCATGGTCACCAGCGGCCTGAAGGAAGAGCGCTCCGGCTCCAGCCCCGACGTGGTCGCCCGCGCCGTCCTGCACGCCCTGACCGCCCGCAAGCCGCGCTCGCGCTACCCGGTCGGCAAGAAGTCACGGCTGATGAGCACGCTCGGCCGCATCGTCCCCCAATACACCCTCGACGCCCTGCGGCTGCGCGCACTGGGCCTGTCCTGACCCGCGGGCCACAGCCTGTGGGGCGCCCCCACACCGCACAATGGAGGGCCATGATGCCTTTCGACGCAGTGCTCTGTGACCTTGACGGCGTGCTCCGCCACTTCGACCATGCCGTTCAGGCCGAGATCGAGGCCCGTTACGGGCTGCCGCTGATGCGGACCGCCTTCGACCCCGCCCTCATCGGTCCGGCCACACTCGGCCTGATCAGCGAGGAGGAGTGGGCGGAGTCGGTCGTCGTCGCCCTGGGCGGAGACGAACGGGCAAGGCTCGCGGTCGCCGAGTTCATCGCCGTACCGTTCACGGTGGATGCGGACGTCAAGGCGCTGCTGGCGAAGGCACGGGAGCGAGTGCCAGTGGTGCTGGTGACCAACGCCACGGACACCTTGGACGAGCACCTGGACCGCATCGGACTCACTCACTTCGCCGACGCCGTGGTCAGCAGCGCCACGGTCGGGGTAGCCAAGCCCGACCAGCGCATCTACGAGATCGCCGCAGAACTCGCCGGCGCCGCAACCGAGCGCTGCCTGTTCGTGGACGACCGGCTCGAGAACGTAGAGGCGGCCACATTGCTCGGCATGACCGGTGTCCACTACCGAACGGTGGCGGACCTCGCCGCGGTGTTGGCCTAGGCACCGCGCTGGCCAGGCTTTCTCCAGCCTCTGGACCAGCGTCGGCCGGCGGACGTACACGATCGCGACGGACCGGACGGAGCGAGGCGGCCTTGCCGCTCAGTGCCGTGATAGCGTCGCCGTGGCGGCTCGTACGTGCCTGCCCCGGACGAGATGTGCGCCGTACCCGGCCCGCCAAGACGACGCACTCAAGGAGACGTCTTGGGTGCCCACACCTCCCTGATCGACTTCACCGCAGCGACTCCCCGGCCTCGTGCGTTGGATGTCCGGTGGATCCACGGCTCGCCGTCGGCCAAGCACAACACCGACCCGGACATCCAGGTCCACGCCTACGACGAGCACACGTTCATCCTCCGGCAGAACATGGCGATCGACTACGAGGCGCCGTTCCTGTTCCTGCTCTTCGGCAACGCCCAGGCGGTGCTGATCGACACCGGAGCCACCGAATCCGCCGAGTTCTTCCCCCTCCGCCGGGTGGTCGACGAGCTCATTGAGTCCTGGCTCGCCCGTCACCCCCGGCACGGGTATCACCTGCTGGTGCTCCACACCCATCCGCACGGTGACCACATCGCGGGCGACGGCCAGTTCACCGATCGTCCCGACACCACGGTGATCGGCGCCGATCTGGCCACTGCCTGGGCGTACTTCGAATTCGCCGACCACCCCGCCGCCGTGGCGCAGGTCGATCTGGGAGGCCGGGTGCTGGAGTGTCTGGCCACCCCGGGCCACCACGAGGCGGCGGTCACGTTCTACGACCCGTGGACCGGGTTCCTCCTCACCGGCGACACGGTCTACCCCGGCCGGCTTTACATTCAGGACTGGCAGGCATTCACCCGGACGATCGATCGCTTGATCGACTTCTGCGACCACCGGACGGTCACCCACGTGCTCGGCTGCCACATCGAAATGACCCGCCAACCGGGCGTGGACTATCCGATCCGCACCGTCTACCAGCCCGACGAGCCCCCACTGCAGATGACCACCGGTCACCTGCGCGAGATCCGCGCAGCGCTGAAGGAGATCGGCGACCAGCCCAGCCGCCGTGCCTTCCCGCTCTTCGTCCTGTGCCCCAGCGCATGAGCGGCACGAACAGACGAGGCCCCGTCCCCAGCGCCCCGGCTGCGAGGGCCGTCCCTTCGAGCTCGATACCGCGGCCGTCCTCGCCGCGACGACCCCGTGACGTCCGCGGATTGGGTCAAACCGGGACCGCGTCCGACCGACTGGTCGCGCCCGGAGGCCAGCGCCTCGATCACACGGTTCCAGGACGCCCATGCCGTTCCTCTCGGTCAACGCGCCAGGCCCCACGCAGGGCGGGAGCCTTGTCGGCGAGCAGCCGGGAGGCCGGTGGCGTCGCGGCTTCACGAGTACCGCTGCGCAGCTGGTCCTACTGCGTCGGCACCGTCAGATGTCGAACTCGCCCTGGTTGGCGCCTGTAAGGAAGGCTTTCCACTCGCCGGGGGTGAAGATCAGCGCGGGGCCTTGAGGGTTCTTGCTGTCGCGGACGGCGACGATGCCGGGGAGGTTGGTGGCCACTTCCACGCACTGCCCGTTGTCGCCACTGGCGCTGGACTTGCGCCAGTCCGCTTCGTCGAGGTTCAGCTGGTCCATTTCCTTATCGCATCCTCTATTGCCTTTTGCGTTACTTTTTTCGGCTGCGCGTCTGATCTGATGGTGTCATACCGCTGCTTGAGGCGCGCGACTGCTTCGTGATCGCCGGTGACCTGACCGGACAGCACCGAGTCCGCTGAGACAACCTCAGATCCGTCGCGCAGCCGCGCGAGCGCGAACGCGCTCATCATGCCGGCCACGCCACCGGCGGCGATAGGGACGAGCTGGACGGTGATCTTCGGATGCTGGGCCAGTTCCAGCAGGTAGCGAAGCTGGCCGGCCAGGACGTCGGGGCCGCCGATGGGGCGATGCAGCACGCCCTCGTCGATGAGCGCGAGAAAGGTTGGCGGGCTGGGATCGTCGAAGATCGCGATGCGTTGGATGCGGGCTTGAACGCGCTCTTCCACGCGGCCGCCAGCGGCAGTAGCGGAGAAGATCGCGCGGGCGTAGTCGGCGTTCTGCAGAATGCCGGGAACCAGCAGCGGGTCCCAGGATTGCAAGATGACGGCGCGCGGCTCGATCTCCTCGACCCAGCGAGCGAACCAGCCGAGAGCAGGCGATTGGGATATCCGCTTGAAGAGAGCGACAAAATGACCGTCAAGGCCGAATACTTTGTCCGCTTCTTGAGCGAATTCGAGCGTGGGGGTCCGGCGGCCAGTTGCGATGTGGCTGATGAGCGATTCGTGACAGCGGATGCGCGCCGCCAGCGCCGCCTGTGTCATCCGAGCGGCCTTGCGGTGCTCAGCGAGGTCATGGGCGAACCGGGCTCGGGGCGACATCTGGTCGCCAGGGCGGGGGATCTCCAAAGTGCCTCCACGGTCGTGAGCTGGGGGCATTACTGCTGGTGACCGTACTGCGACGTCGAGGCGACAATCAATACAGGCCGTCTGCATTTCTTTGTCGGGCAGGTTTCGCGAGATTGGCGTACCAATCGGTTGCGTGATTGTTCATGCTGGAGCCGACACAGTCGAACACGACAGTGTGTCTGTCTCGGGGATTGCGGACGATAACTCGAATAAGTCGGTGATTTCGTGTCAACGGGAACCATATCTGCGCAGATGCCGGACGTTGCCCGGTGGAAAGGCACGACGCTGCGGCGTAGTGCCCGATCGCCGCGGCTGGCTCGACTGGCGATCAGGCTGTGGCTGGCCGATGGTTACCCGGCGGCCCTGTCCAATGCCCTGCTGGTCGTCTCCGAGCTGGTGACGAACGCGGTGCTGCATGTGCCGGCGGGCGCGCAACGCGACTGGGTCAAGGTTCGGCTCGGCTTCGGAGACGACTTCGTCCGGCTGGAAGTGATCGACCCGGGTACGCCGAAGCCAGAACTGCGCTTCCACCTCAACAGGAACTCCATGGCGCAATCGGGCCGGGGCCTAGGCCTGGTGGCGAGCCTGTCGGTCCGCTGCGGGACGCAGCGGCTTGAGTGCGGTCATCGCGTCGTGTGGGCGGACGTGGCGGCCGCCGAGATCCCGGCCGCCGAGATCCCGGTCATCGGCTCCGAGAGCGACGCGCCTTCGGGCAGCTCGCGGCCTGCCACTCGCAGCAAAGCCCCCCGGCCCGTCGCTGCCGGTGTCGCAATCAGCGGGTCGGGTCCAGGCCAGTCCCCGGTCTGGCAAGCCAGCCCCTCCCGGGCCTATAGGAAAGGAACGCCCTTCATGACCGGCAACCAGGACAAAGGCAAGGTCAACGACCACGAGAGGATCAACGACCTGTATGAGTTCGAGCTGGACGAGTCCCTGTTCGCCGAAGTCGACGGCACCACCGTGGCGTATGCACGGATCGCGGAGATCGAGGACGCGTTCGCGGTGCGGGACATGAGCAACCTGGACGCGGGCACCCTGCGCCTGCCCGGCGCCGCGCTGCGCAAGCTGGGCGTGGCCATCTAGGGCGCTCCCGCGATCTTTCCCGGCGTGGGCGCGACCCCCCGCGACCTGGGCTCACGAGCAGGCGCGGCGGCCGAACCCCCGTCCTTCGCGGCCCGGCCGCCGCGCCACCGGAAATGATCAGATATGCACCAGTGGCAGCCATATGTCCCGCAAGGGCTCTTCTGCGTGGCCGAAGCCTCCTGCTGCGAGGAATTCATCTTGTGCCAGGAAAGCGCCGAGTTCTTCGTCCGCCGCCAAGCCGCGGACGGGACCTATGAGGAGACCGCCAGGGGCCCTTACTCTCGCGCGGCCAAGGCGTGGAAGGGCCTGGCCGCGACACACCGGCATGAGGCGAGGGCGGCATCGTGATGATCTTGGCTGGCGCGGTGCCCGAGGAACGGGCGGCGCGGATTCCTGATCGGCGGCCGCCACGTCCTGACCTCTCTGCATGCCGTCATCGATGGCGACATCGAGGTCCGGCGCGCCATCCCCTGGCCCGACGCGAGCACGACCAGCAGTTGGCCACGCAGCGTTGCACCACCCGGAAGACCTCGCCCTAGCCGCCGCCGGCGCCGCCCGCATGGTAAGCGCGGGCTGCGAGGCAGGGGCGTGGCTCTGAGCGCAACCGGAGCAGGGCGGTGGCGGTAGTACCGCTTGGCGTGCCCCTCTGCACCGCCAGCATCGCAGCGGCTTATCCATGAGCGACTGGGGCAACGACGTGTACTGGAACCCCGACGAATACGGCCTTCAGATCGGCGACTTCAACAGAGACGGTCGTGACGACATCGCCTAGCTCGGCCGATGCGATTCTACGACCGCGTGCATGCGCGCCCACATCAGCACCGAGACGAACGTCTTCGCCGCGAAACAGTGGGGGCCAACCCGTATCTTGACGGATCCATCACGCCGCATTTCGGCATGCGGGTCGTCGACCACAACGGCGACGGCAAGGACGACATCGCCCATCGCGGGACGTGCGGCAATCCGGGCGTTCCTGTGTGTGGCGGTTCTCCATGGGCTCTGACGAGGCGCCCGCAACTGTGGCGTGCTCGCAACCCCTGTGATTGCCAGAGAGTCGGGCCAGGGGTCGGCATCGCGGCTCACGCCACGATCGGGAAGCGGCGATCCAGACCGGTGACGCGCAGCAGCCGGGCCATGAACGGGGGCATGCCGGTCAAGGCCAGCGTGATGCCCCGTGCCCGGGCCCGGCTTTGCACGCCGAGCAGCACACCCAGCCCGCCGGCACTGCAGAAGGTGACCCGGGACAGGTCCAGGATGAGCAGGCTGGAGCTGCGGCTGAGGGCGTTCAGCAGTCGCTGGCGCAGCTGCGCTGTAGTGAAGATGTCGATGTTCCCGGCCAGGTGCACGAGGGTGGAGGCGGAGGCGGTCGCCCCGCGGAACGAGACGGTGTCGATGACGGTCATGGAAGTCTCCTGTTCGGAGAGGCTGGAAATGGGATGAGGAGCCTGCCGGCCGGAGATCGGTCCGCTGCCAGAACGGGCAGTGCCTGAACCGCTCAATCTGGCCGGCAGGCGGCACGTGGTCACGCCGGCGCTGACAGCCGTCTGACGGTGGACTGCGCCTCCTGCTCGGTGACCGATCCGGCCTCGTTCTCCCAGCGGGCCGAACTGCCGGCGGGCGTCGCGCGGACAGCGGGGTCGGGCGGCAGGTGCGCGAGGGTGAAAATGGCGTCGACAGTCCAGCCGGTGGTGTCCTGGGCGGTGAGCTTGAGCGTGGCCTCGGCAGGGCCGGCGGCGGTACCCGGCGGGATGATCAGCAGGACGACCGGCTCGACGGCGGCGAAGAATAGAATGATCACACGCGGATCGGCGTGGTGGAACCAGCCGGCCCGGACCTGCCGCCCGCGTGCTGGGATCCGGCGCGGGACGCGCTGCCACGCGTCCCGGTGCACACCGATGCGGAGCGTGACCCGGCCAAGCAGCTGGTCCACGGCGGCGATGAGGCCAGGCAGTTCGGCCCTCGCGTCGCGGGAGTAGGGCCACCAGGCCCCGTTCACCACGGCTCGCCGATCCAGCACCGGGTGGAGACTGAGCCGTAGCGCGGAATCGACCTGAGGGATCGCGGATGAGGCGGAGCTGAGCGGTGTGCGTTGAGAAAGTAGTGTCGGCGTCATGGTCGCCTGACCCGTCCAGGCCCTCCGCAGAGGGGCCGGTAGCGTTGGTTCGCCGCGGGCGACGCCAGCCTGAGTGCCAACGCTCGAAATGTCCTCGGTGCCTTTACTCTACCTCATCTCCCGCGAATGAGCTGGCCGGCTTGATCGTGTTGGGGCCGTTGAACAGCAGGCTGGCCGCATGGCGATCTCGGTCGTGAAAGCAGTCCGCAGGCGGAAAGGCCACATACGACGGGCGGCCATTCGTCACTGTGGTGGACGCATCTCCTTGATGAGGGTGTCGAGCGGCACATGGGCGAATCCGATGCGGGTGTCGCTCGCCCCGTAGGGAAGCCACACGGCGTCATCGTGGAGGAGGCCGCCGCAGGAGTACACCACGTTGGGCACGTAGCCTTCACGTTCGGTGCCGTCGGCGGTGAGCAGTGGGCCGGGGAGTTCGGCGATGACGCGTTGTGGCTGGTGGGAGTCGAGCAGCAGGGCTCCGATGGCGTAGTCGCGCATGGGGCCGACGCCGTGGGTCAGGACGAGCCAGCCGAATCTGGTCTCGATGGGAGATCCGCAGTTGCCCACTTGGATGAGTTCCCAGTCCCGGCGCGGGGTGTGCAGGGGTACCGGCCGTTGCCACCTGTTGTGCCGGTCAAGGGCGGTGAGTCCGGTGGTCTCGCCGTCGGAACGGCACAGTGCCAGCCTGCGTCCGCCGACCAGCCGGGGGAACAACGCCATGCCCTTGTTCACGGCGGCGGGGCCGCGCATGGGAGTGATCTCGAAATGGCACAGGTCGTCGCTGGTGATCAGGTGAGAACGGATGTGCTGCCCGTCGTAGGCGGTGTAGGTGGCGCGGTACGACGGCCTGCCGTCTTCGTCAATGATCCGTACGAATCGTGCGTCCTCCATGCCGTTGCACTCGGCTGCGGTCGCCGGCCAGAGGACTCGCCGGTGAAGTGGGAGCTCGGCGGGGAATGCCACGGCGTAGTCCAAGCGCGTCGCGCGGCGCATCTCTTCGAGGGTCGACTGCGTGCTGGTGCGAGTGAGCAGGTCAGTGGGGAGCTGGGCGATCGCGTGTTCGAAGTCGTCGTCCTCGAAACGTTCCGGCAGGGATCGCAGCATGCTGGCCGTCACCTCGTTGTCCCAGGCGTCGTCGGCGAGTCCGGCGGCGAGCAGGTCGCGCCGATGATGGGTCCGGTGCCGGCGTCCGACGGAGAGTGTCCCGGAGCGGTCGGCGATGCCGAGGTCGGAGCCCGGCCCGAGCACTGCCGTGGTGAAGCCGATGGAGGACAGATGGCCCTCGCCGATCTGCCGCAGGCTGATCGCCACGCGGAGCTGTCCGGTGCTCAGGCCGGACTGGTCGGGATGGGGGATCATCGACGGGTTGCACACCGCGGCGGCCTCCACGGCGTACTCGTGACTGAAGTAGGCGCCCACGAGGAGGCGGGCCGGCAGGGACAGGTCGACGTCGCGCGGGACGCGATGGCGGATCAGGTCGTGGTGATGGGCGAAGGTCGCTTCAAGGTCGTGGTGCCGCCCGCCGAATCGTCGCAGCGTCCGCTGGAGCATCTCGATCGTCTGGTCATGATCGAGGAGGAGGACGCGGTCGATCAGCGCGGCGGCCCGGGTACGGGTGAGCGCGGCGTCCTCGCCGGGCACGAAGAGCTTGATGATCACTCTTCGCGGGTCGGGAGTCAGCGTCGGGCCGAGCCGTGTGGCCAGATCCCTGGTGGTCATGCGAGCCGCCTGGCGTGTTGCATGGTGGAGATCAGCGCGATGGTCGACTCCGCGCCCTGGTTGAGGTTCGGGCCTTGCTCGGTCAGGCCGTCGTAGCCTCCGCCGGTCGCCGGGTCCCACATCGGAACGCCGGCGTCGTTGGCACCCTGGAACCACTCCACTGCCCCCCGTACCTTCTCCTGCCATGAAGGGTCACCGGTCGCGAGTCCGGCGGTGGCGCAGGCGTCGGCGAGCGCGGCCACCTCGATCGGCTGCTGGTCGTAGCGAGACCGCGGCGCGCCCTGCCGCCAGCCGGCGGCGGGCACGACCGAGAGCCGGCCGTTCTTCGTCTGAATGTCACACAGCCACGTGAGCATGCGCAGGCCGACGCTGAGTAGCTGCCGGTCATCGCTCAGGTCTCCGGCGGAGATGATCACCTCGGCGAGAGCGGCGTTGGCGTACGTCAGCTGCGGCTGTGGCCACGGCCAGGAGGGGTTCTCCGAGGGAGCACCGATCGTCTCCACGGCGTTCATCAGCAGGGTTGCGGCCACGCTGCTGTCCGGGGCGGCGCGTAGGACCTCCGCCGCGCCGAGCCCGGCGAAGGCCATGGCGCGCGGATGTGGGGAGCGCTGTTCGGCCCCGAGGGTGAAGGCGCGCAGAGCCTCCTTCCGTATCCACGGAGCGGAGGTGTGGGCCGCCGCGGTGCCCAGGCCCCACATCGCCCGGCCCCACCAATCGCCGACGTCTGGCCGGTCACTCCAGCGCCGGTCGAAGGCGAGCCTGTTGCGGAACGCGCCGGAACGATCCTGAGCGTGCGTGAGGAAGGCCAGATAGCACTCGCTCAGCCGGGTCAGGCGGTGCGCCGGGTGCGGCTCCCGGCTGGCGACGACGAGGCCGCGGGCGACGTCGTCGGTGCAGTAACCGTGATGGCGCAAGACGGTGGCGTGCCGGGCATGCTCGAACAGGCCGGTGTCGTCGCTCATCCGGACCAGGTGCCTGAATCCAGGAGTGACGGTGCTCACGGCAGCACCGCGGCCGTCGCGGCCGGCCTCTGCGCGAGGAGCGACCGGGCGAGGCCGTCATATCGGGCCGCGACCGCGGGCCACAGCAGGGTCGGGATCAGGGCGCGGGTACGGCCGGTGAGATCGTCGGCCAGCCCGGGTTGTGTGAGGACACGGCGTACGGCGGAGGCGAGCGCTGCGGGGTCGCCGTGGGGGACCAGAAGTCCTGGACCGCAGGTGAGCAGTTCCACGGCGTGGGGGAAGGAGGTGGCGACGACCGGCACGCCCGCGGCGACGGCCTCGATGAGGACGCCGGATGTGACCTGCTCCGCCGAGTCATAGGGCAGCACGACGACGTCCGCCGAGCGGATGAGTCGGCTCAGCGAGTCCTGATCCCGGTAGACAGGGTCGTGTCGTACGGCCTTGGACACCCCGATCCGGGCGGCGAGTTCATACAGGCCGTTGCGATAGGCCTCGCCCTGGTGTTCCAGCACCTTGGGGTGGGTCTTTCCGGCAATCGTGTAGGTCGGTGACGGGTCGAGGCCTCGCAGGAGCGCGAGCGAGCGCAACGCCCACTCGATGCCTTTACCGGGCCCGAGCAGGCCCCAGGTGAGCAGATGCGGACGAGGGTGGCGCCGAGCTGGGACCCGCAGATGCTCGGCGGCACCGTGCGGGATGACGAATACCTTGCCGGCGTCCACCCGGTAGCCGGCCGTCAATCGGTCACGAGCGGTGCCGGTCATGGTCACGATCGCGCCGGCGGCGGCCCCGATCTCCTCGAGCAGGGCCTTCTGCTGAGGAGTGGGCCTGGCCAGGACGGTGTGCAGGACCACGATGCTCGGCACGATGAGGCAACGCAGCAGCGGCAGGACGTCCCGGCCGTCCGCGCCGGGGTAGATGCCGTACTCGTGCTGCACGATGGCTACGTCGAAGTCCTCGAGAGCGGCGGCCGCGGTCCTCCACCCGCCGGGAGTGTTCGCAGTCCAGGTGTGCACGACCCACGGCTGAGGCCGTTCGTCGTCGCCTTCCGCGGTGACACGGACGATCCCGCCGAACACACCGCCTCTGGTGAGATGGGCGGCGAGGGCGGAATTGAAGGTCGCGAGCCCGCATTGGGTGGGCGGGTGCGTGCTGAGAAAGCCGTATGTGAGGGCCACTGCCCTGCCTTTCGGTCATCCAGCCGCACCAGAACGCACGCCGATGCGGCTCGCGCGGTGAAGACGGCTACCCCGTCTGCCTGTGCGGTGGAGCCCGGAGCCTTCACCGGGGGCCCGCCTCATACCGGGGGCCCGGCGGTCGCGACCCTCAGCTGATGGCGTGGTCTGCGGCCATTTGACACTATCAGTCGCTGACCTTGTCCAAGATCAGCGATCGCGGCCGCCGATCTTCGTCCGTCTGCCGCCAGGGTCTCCGGCGAGTGAGCTCTAGCGGTGACCGCGATCGATCGGTCGGTTCCTCGATCGCCTCGACCAACGCGTCGACCATCACCGCACCGGTCTGCATGTTGCGTAGCGGCTCCGGTCGGCACAGCGGAAAATGCCGGCCTTCGTCCAGCGTGGCGACGTCTACGGGATGTCCGCGTGGGTTTTCCTGGTGTGTCTGGCGGCGTTCCGGCCGGCCCAGTGGATGACGTGGTCCGCAACTCGTTCCCATTGGGGGGCGCCGAGGGCGAAGTGCGGCATACGGGCGAACTCCTGGTAGTCGGTGACCGCGCGGGACGTGCGGTAGCGCTGGTAGGTCGCGCGAACCAGCGTGGCGGGAACGGTGTGGTCGGCGCCGCCGGCGATCAGGAGCAGCGGGGCGCGGGTGTCATGGCGCACGTCCACCCTGGTGGCGGGATGCCGTCGCAGATTGGCGACGGCCGCTTGGAACAGTGGCCGGCCAGGAGCCGGGACGTGATAGCGCTGGTAGATCACCTCTGACTCGTGCGGGGTCAGAGTGTTGGTGAACGCGTAGTGGAACTGCCTGGGGCTCAGCGCCACGGTCCGGGTGCGGTTGGCGGGATTGGCCAGGGCCGGCAGGGCGGCGCGCAGGCTGCTGAGCGGCAGCCGCAGCACACCCTTGATCGGAGCGGGGTGGATCGCGACGCCGGCGGCGCCCAGACCGCGGTTCAGCAGGATCTGGACGATCAGGCCGCCGAAGGAGTGGCCGACGATGATGGGCGGCCGGGCCTGATCTCGGACGAGAGTCTCGTAGAAGTCGGCCACCTCGGTGATGCCGAGGCCGTTCATCACCTCAGGATTCTTGCGCAGCGCCTCGACCTCGATCTCCATGCCCGGCCAGGCCGGCGCGAGTACCTGGTGGCCGAGCTGGGTGTAGTGCTCGATCCAGTGCTCCCAGGCGCGTGGGGTCAGCCAGAGCCCGTGGATGAGGATGATGGGAGGCTTGGCACCAGTGTTCTCTGGTCCGGTCATGGAGCTACTCCTGAGAGGTCATCGGTCCGGTAACCGGCAGCCGTGGACGTTATGAGGGACGCGACGCGGCAGTCGGAGCTCAGCTCGCCGGCGGCGTCCCCGGTCCGGGCGGGTTCGCTCCGGCGTCCCTCCAGGACACACGAGCATGGACCAGAGGGAAACAGGGAGGTTGCGCGCAGCTCATCTCCCCGGCTGATAACGCGCAGCTCATCTCCCCGGCTGATAACCCGTGCAGTAACTGCCCAGCCCTCGGCGGGGGCCGGCTCCTCCATGAGCCCACACTCCACGAGGCACCTAGAGTGGGGGAGACGCCTGGATCGGCGCCGCTCAGCAGAAAGGGTTGGCGGGCATGGAGCTACGTCAGCTGCGCTATTTCGTGACGCTGGCCGAAGAGTTGCACTTCGGCCGGGCCGCGGCCCGCGAGCACATCGTGCAGTCAGCGCTGAGCCAGCAGATCCAGCGGCTGGAACGCGAGTTGGGCGTGCGACTACTGGATCGCAGCACCCACCACGTCGCTCTGACCCCGGCGGGCGCCGCTTTCCTCATCGAGGCGCGCCAGATCCTCGACCACGTGGGCCGCGCCGGGCAAGCCGCACGCAACGCCGTCGCGTCAGCGCCCACGCTCCGTGTCGGCATCATCGACGCCGGCTACGACACCATGCCGCAGATCCTGCGCGAATTCCAACACGCCCATTCCGACATCACGATCCACCAGGTCGAAGCCGGCACCCCCGAGCAGTACCGGCAACTGGCCGACGGCCGCCTGGACATCGCCATCGGACCTGCTGGCCAGACCCCGGCCGCAGTGGAGTCCAAGCTGATCAGGCTCGATCCGCTCGGCGTGCTGGTGCCCGACGGCCACGACTTCGCCGACATGACGGACGGCGTACGCGTCGCCGCTCTCGCTGACGAACCCCTGCTGCTCGGCGAGGAATCCCAAACGCCGGAGCTCAACCAGTTCGTCCTCGAGCTGTGCCGTTCGGCCGGGTTCGCGCCCACCATCTACGAGGGAACCGTTGAGAGCACCCGCGCCGCGGCTGACCTCGTACTCCAGCGCCGGTGCGTGCACTGCGTCCCCTCCTCCTTTCGCACCTCCACCCGGCCGGGCACCACCTGGCGGCCCCTGATCGAACCTGCCACGCACTACCCCTGGTCACTGTTGTGGTACGACGCCAACCCCTCTCCCCACATCGCCACCGTCATCGACAGCGCACGCCAACTCGCCGAGCGGCTCGGCTGGCTGGAACCCGCCGTCCCGTCCACCGGACCAACGCCCGGCGGAGGGGCTCCGAGCGTCACCAGCCACAGCGATGAGCCTGTCTGATTCGCCGGCTCGAACCATGGTGTACGCCACGAAGCCCGGGTGCTGCAGACAGTGGATGGCGTGGTCCGCGACTTGTTCCCGCGCCGAGGGCGCAGTGCGGCATACGGGCGAACTCCTGGTAGTCGGTGACCGCGCGGGACGTGCGGTAGCGCTGGTAGGTCTGGCGGACCAGCGTGGCGGGGTGCCGTCGCAGGGTTAGCGATGGCCGCTTGGAACAGTGGCCCGCCAGGAATCTGGCCGGCCGCCGAGGCAGACGCCGGCGCCCGGGACGGCGACCCGCTCACCGACCCCTTCGCGGCCGCCGGCGCGGTAGGCGGATGTGGAGGGCAGTTGCCTACAGCGTTCGATGCTGGGCAGGTGCTCCTTGCGGATTCTGGCGAGAGGGGGGCGGCCGTGTCAGAGAATGTCGTGTTGATCATTCGATTCCGCCTGGTGGGCGGTGAAGACATCTCCGTGATGAGCGGGGACTTCGCTGGGGAGCCGGAGGCGGTGGCGGCGGTCGCACGTGCTGTGGACGAGCGGCGCAGCCTGGTGTTGATGCGGGCGAGATATGACCGTGAGGCTGACGTGCACGGCGTGGTCATCAACCTCGCCAATGTGGTGTCGGTGCGTGTGTCGAAGACAGACAGCGCCGAGGCGGGCCAGTACCTGTAGCGGTCGGGCTGCCCAACATGACACGGCAGAGAGGGAATCCAGTACGGGGGAACCGGATCAGTTATGACGGGACGTGTGCCGGAGAGCCACAAGGTTGTGGTGGACCGGTCGGAAGGCTTCGGCGAGAGACTGCTGGGGCAGTTGCTGGACCGGGCTCACGCTATGCCGCCACAGCTCATCGCTCCGTTGGTGGCGGAGGAGGTGCGCAGGATCGGTGGCCGGGATGTGTCGATCTTGCTGAAGGCCTATGACCAGGTGATGTTGGTGCCGCTGCCGGGCAGGGGGCTCATGGGGGGCGACCCAGTGCCCATTGACGGGTCATGGGCAGGTGAGGCTTTTGTCAGCGAGGCGAGGCAGGAACATCCGGTGGCCGACGGCATCCGGATGTTCCTGCCGCTGCTTGACGGCAGTGACGAGGTCGGGGTGATGGCCCTGACCCTCAGCAGGGTCGACGACGACGACCGCCGATTTCTGCGACGGCTGGCCGGCCTGGTCGCCGATATGCTCGTCATCAAGAACAGCTATACAGACGAGTTCTTCCGGGCGCGGCGTCGCGAGCCGATGAGCGTGTCGGCGGAGATCCAGTGGTCGCTGTTGCCCCCGTTGTCCATGGCCATCCCGCAGGTCGCGGTTGCGGGAATCATGGAGCCGGCCTATGACGTCGCCGGGGATAGCTTGGATTACGCCCTCAACGACGAGGTCCTGCACATGGCCGTTATTGACGCGATGGGCCATGGTTTGAACGCCGCTGTGCTGGCGACCGTGGCCATTGGCGCCTATCGGCGTGCCAGGCGCGCCAACGTGGGGCTTGCCGAATTGTACGAATTCATGGATACCGCCATCAATGAGCAGTTCGGTCCCGATCAGTTCGTCACGGCGCAGATGGCGCGTCTGGATATCGGGTCGGGTTACTTGGAATGGGTCAACGCGGGACATCCGGCGCCGTTGCTGATCCGCGGCAACCGGGTCATTGAGGCGTTGGAAGGTGCGGGCACCCTACCGGTCGGTTTTGGCGGTGCCGCTCCGCAGATCAACACGCGTCAGCTCATGCGTCACGATCGGGTGCTGTTCTACACCGATGGTCTTGTCGAAGAGCACGAGATCGGTGGTGAGCAGTTCGGCGAAGAACGTCTGATCAACTCCATCGAGCGTGTCGGGCCCATGACGAGAAGCGTGCAGCAGATGGTACGAAGCCTTTCTCACACCCTGATGCGGCAGAGGAAGGGGACGACAAGTGATGACGCGACCCTCTTCCTGGTCGAATGGTGCGGCGGAACCGCCGACCACCTGGCCGAGGTCATTGACCGTTCTGAACATTCTGCTGATGCGGTCGCGGGCAAGGCTTATCGTCAGCCGTGCTCACCGGCCGGACGCTGCCGGGACGACCAGACGGTTCTGATCTCAGAGACGCCGCAAAACTGACCCTCTGGGGACGCTCTCCTGTTGACCATAGCCGGCACCGGGCGCAGAGCCCCGGCCTGTGGTGGGCACGACGGGATCGGACAACTCTCGGATCTCAAGGACGGCACGGTGCAGTGTGATGAATGATCGACCTCCGCGGCGGCCGGATCCGGACGATGACATGGATCAGGCACTGGCCGACGTCTTGAAGGCGATCGGCACAGCCTCGCGCGCACTCGCCTTTCAGAACGCGACGAGCATGGCCTGCCGCGGTGACCGGCAGCGGCTCGCCGTCTGTCTTGAGGCGATGACGCCTGGTCAGCTAGTTGAGGTGGCTGCCGCCGCCCGGTTGCTCGTGCGGTCCGCACCGAAACGTGTGATCAGGTGCCGAGCGCGTTGGCAGCGGCGGCGGGTGTGGTGCCGGGTGGGATGACGAGCAGGTTGAAGTGCTCGATACCCGGGATGATCAGGTTGATCGGCACTCACTGGGAGAGCCGTGGGAGTCCGTGACAGGGATCTCCGATCGATCGCTTGGTGGAGGTCTGTCGAGATGCGGGATCGAGCCGGGCGCGGCGCGTCGGCAATGTGCCGGCTGGCTCGCTATCGGCTCAGGTGATGAGGCTAGCTGGGATTGCGTGTTTCCGCGGGCTCGCTTAGCACCTTGAGTGGTGGGTGACCAGTCGGCGCAGCTTGCGTCGCTGTCGCGGTGAGGGGGTCGTCATGACCCTGGACGCACAAAGAACGAGCGCGACCGACCGCGCACGCCTGAATGGTCAGGCGCCGCGCTGCGATCACGTCGACCTGCTCCCGGCTGTGGAGTACGGACCACCCGAATGCAAGGGATGTCTGGCCCTCGGCCAGACCTGGACGCGGTTGCTGGTGTGCCTGACCTGCGGGTGGGTGGCCTGTTCCGATGATTCACCCGGGCGTCATGCCCGTGCCCACTACCGGGAGACCGACCACCCGGTGGTCACCGTCCTGGAGCCGCGGTCGACGTGGCGTTGGTGTTACGTGCACCGCCGGACCGTATAGACGAGATGAAGGAGATTCCATGACTGTTTCCGAGCAGGCGGCGGAACGCCGTCAGGACTACGACGGCGCATCGCCGTTCCCCGGGGCAGCAGGACACGCGCCGGTCGGTGGCGCTCAGGTGGGGCTGACGGCGGCGATCGTCGTGGTGCCGTTCATTGCGCTCGGTGTCGCGATCTTCCTGGCGTGGGGGCAGGGAGTGGCGTTCACCGATCTGCTGCTGGCCGCGGGCTTGTATGTGGTGACCGGGCTGGGCGTGACGGTCGGGTTCCATCGGCTGCTGACTCATGGTTCTTTCACTGCGCGGCCATGGCTGCGCGTGGCGTTGGCGGTCGCTGGTTCGATGGCCTTCCAGGGCAACGTGATCGACTGGGTGGCGGTGCATCGCCGCCATCACGCGTTTACTGACCGGCCGGGCGATCCACACTCTCCCTACCGATACGGAACCGGCATTCGCGGGCAGCTTCGGGGGCTTGCCCACGCTCACCTTGGCTGGATGTTCACCGACGACCAGACGCCGGCCGAGCGCTATGCCCCGGACCTGCTGGCCGATCCGGCCATGGCCCGAGTGACACGCGCTTTTCCCGCGTTGTGTGCGCTGTCGCTCGTGCTGCCGTTCCTGGCCGGCTGGGCGATCATCGGCACCCTGTACGGTGGCCTGACCGCCTTCCTATGGGCCGGGTTGATCCGCATCGCGCTGTTGCAGCACGTCACCTGGAGCGTCAACTCCCTGTGCCACGTCGTCGGCAGCAGGCCATTCAAAACCCGCCGCCACGACCGCTCCACCAACCTGTGGCCGCTGGCCCTGCTGTCCTTCGGCGAGAGCTGGCACAACGGCCATCACAGCGAGCCCAGCTGCGCCCGTCACGGTCTCGAGCGGGGCCAAATCGACCCGGCGGGCGGGGTGATCCGCCTCCTAGAGCGGCTGGGTTGGGCCAGCGACGTGCACTGGCCCGATGCCGACCGCGTCCAACGCCGCCGCGCCGCGCCGCCATCACAAGCCCGCGCCCCGGCCGGAGACTGAGCGATGCCGCTTGCGGTGTCGCTGCCGGCACCTCCACCCGGCCGGGCACCACCTGGCGGCCCCTGATCGAACCGAGCGAGCGGCGGTCCGCCGTTTTCGCGCGGCAGCCGTGAGGGCCCGCGGCCTCCTCTATGACAGGTTGGGACGGCTCAGCGGCCGATGCCGGATCGTGCGGCCGCGGCCACGATCGCGTCCTTCTTCGCGTCGGTGAGGACCTTGGTTCGGACCAGCTCGCCGGTGACGTGGGCGACGTGCGCCATGAAGGCGCCGTCCCAGTCCGCGTCGTCGCGGATGAGGTCGTTGACCGTGCAGCCGTGCGTGGCGTATCGGTTGGCCACGCCGGAGCCTGCCTCTCCCACGATCACCTTCCTGCGCAGGTCCGAGCCTGGGCACGCATCGCGCTCGGGCGTGTATCGGAGCAGGTGTGAGCCGTACTGCTCGTCCTGGGGCCTGAGCACCGGCCCCTTCACATGCTCGGCCAGCCGACTCACGATTCCTCCTTCCTGCCGCGAAGCCGGGAGGCCAGGAACCGGCCGGCTCGCTCCAGCGCCGCTGCCGCCTCTGCCGATTCGTTGTGCTGGAACACGTGCGGTTGGCGCGGAGCGACCTCCAACGTCACTGAGAGGGCGTTACGCGAGTTGATGTCCGCTTCGTCGCTTGCGCTGGATAGTGCAGGCTGGTCAGGGCAGGGTTCGCCGGGCTACGGGAGCGGTTGAGCGAACAAACCCGGCTCGTTCTCCACGAG
>NZ_JBQQBQ010000087.1:0-32075 GCF_052245915.1 Nonomuraea sp. 10N515B | reverse complement strand
TCCGGCACCAGCGCCAGCGGGTTACCGGTCAGCGGGCGCTCAGCGAAGACATCAATGAAGAAGAACGGTGTCCATGTCGTCATGAGATCAACGCTAGGGATCTCGAATGGGGGTGTCACACACCAAATCGATCGACTATCGGTGGTCTCGGCGCAGAATCTGCGGGATCCTGCACGAATGACCAACACGCCAGCCGCCAGTCTGCTGGACGACGTGGACCGTGCCCTGATCGCCGCCATCCAGACCGACGGCCGCGCGACCCTGGCCAAGCTCGCCGAGTCCATCCAGCTCAGTGTCTCGGCCACGCGGACCCGCCTGCGCTCATTGGAGGAGCACGGAGTCATTGGGGACTATCGGGCGCGCGTCGAGCCCGAAGCCTTGGGCTACACCCTGCGCGCGATCGTCCGCATGAAGGTCCACGGTTCGCTGTACGACAAGGTCACCGCCACTCTGGCCGGCCAACCGCAGATCGTGCGCTGTCTGCGTGTCACGGGGGAGTCTTGCTACGTGATGGAGATCGTCGCCACCGGCATGAGCGACCTCGAGCAGATCACCTCCGAACTCGCCCGTGTCGGCTCCATCACCACCGACCTGGTCTACGAGACGGTCGTGGACCGCCCCATCCCTCTGCCTCCATGACTGACGGGCGCTCCCCCACTTGCGAAGCTCTCGTCGGCATGGCGGCCACGCCGCAACCGGTCGCGGTCCCTCGCTCGGCCATCCCACTGACAGAGCATTGATCGCACGACTGAAAGGGCGCGCCTCTCCCGGCGCGAGCAAAGATCGGCGAGCAGTCAGTGGCTGCCACTGGACCCCGCGTGCTTGGTCCTCTGATGCCATCGCGACGCCACTGCGCGTGCGCTGCGCAGGTCAGGTTGTGGAAGCCGGACCGGGCGGCAGGTGGACAGTCATGATCATGTTGCAGGTTTCGGTGCCCGAGCCTCGGTAGGTGTGCGGGGTGTCGCCGTTGAACGTAGCGGTCTGTCCGGCTTCAAGGGCGTGTTCGGTGCCGTCGATGATCAGGGTCATCCGGCCGGAGGTGACGCTGACGGTTTCCACGACTCCGGCTTGGTGGGGGTGACTGGTGTATTCCTCGTCCGGTTCCAGGTGCCAGCGCCAGATCTCGACAGGGGCCGGGCCTGAGGTCGTTAGCATGAGCCGGGCCTCGCTGCCCTGTTCTCCGGTCCACAGGGGTGCGACGGTGTCGGCGGTCACGATGCGGACGCGACCTTCGGGTGGTCCCTGCATCAGGGCGGACACTGAAATGCCGAGGGTGTCGGCCAGCCGGACCAGGGTGGCCAGGTTGGGGTTGCCCTGGGCCTTCTCCAATGCCACCAGAGCTCCCTTGCTGACCTGGGCGCGCCGGCTGAGTTCGTCCAGGGACAGGCCCGCGCGGGTGCGGGCAGCCCTGACGTTGTGCGCGACCGTCCGCAGGGCTGCGGTCGTCTCGGCCATCTGATCACCGTCCTCATCGATAGACCACTTCAATGCACCGTGCGGTCGTTTGATTAACCATGCCCGGTCAATATATTGTACTCTCTGGTCGTTCGAGTAAATGGTAAGGGATGTGCTGTGATCGCTCTGCTGCTGGCCCTGGGCAGCTCACTCGCCTACGGGTGCGCCGACTTCCTCGGCGGCCTCGGAGCCCGCAAAGCCCATGTCCTGCGTACCGTGATGATCGCCGCCCCGGCCAGCCTCGCGGTCGAGGTGCTGCTGTGGCCGCTGCTCGGCGCCTCATTCAACGCTGCGACCCTCGCCTGGGGTGCCGCCTCGGGAGTCGCCTCGGCCGCCGCGTTCACCCTGCTCTACCGCACGCTCGCGATCGGTCCGATGAACGTGCTGTCGCCCATGACCGCGCTGGTGTCCGCCGCGCTGCCCGTCGGTGTGGGTCTGCTGCAGGGCGAGCACCTGTCCGCCGCCGGGCTGGTGGGTCTGCCGCTCGCCCTGGTGGCGGTGGTGCTGGTCAGCGCCGGACACAGCGCGGGCTCGGCGCGCCCCTCACCTGCCGCGCTGCTACTGGCATCCGGTGCGGGCGCCGCCATCGCCCTTCAGCTCATCTTTCTGCACCAGGCGCCATCCGACAGCGGGGTGGCTCCGCTGATCGTGGGCCGGGCGGTCTCCTCGGCCCTCACCCTGGCCGCGGCCGGGCTGATGCGTCGCAAGCTCGGCTCCGAGCGGCCCGCGTACGCGATGTCGGCAGCCGCGGGTGTGCTGGACTCTGTGGCGAACCTGCTGTTCCTGCTCGCCGCCCGCGGCGGGGACCTCGCCGTCGTCGCCGTGATCGTTGCCCTCTACCCGGCCGGCACGGTGCTGCTCGCCCGCGGCGTGCTCGCCGAACGCATCCACCGCGGCCAGCTCGCCGGCCTGGGCACCGCCGCCGTCGCCGTCAGCCTCCTCGCCCTGACCTGAGCAGGCCCGCAGCCCACCACACCCGCCGAACACCGTAAGGAGAGCAGCATGCTCATCCAGCCCTGGGACGCCGCCCTGGACGAAGCCGAATGGCAGACCTGGATCGCCGAAGGCCACGACTTCGGGCAGCTGAGCGTCAACGGCTTGCCCGGCCACCCGCCCATCACCGTCCCGACCCACTTCACCTGCGATGGACACCACCTCCTGGTCCACCTCGCCCGCCCCAACCCGGTCTGGAAGGCGATCGAGCACGACCCTAACGTCGTCTTCACCGTTATCGGCGACTACGCCTTCATCCCGGCCCCTGGCGTGCCAAGGCCGGCACCCCGTCCCACGACGGCGTCCCCACCAGCTACTACACGGCCGTCCAGTTCACCTGCCGCGCCGGCATCGTCGACGACCCCGAGGCCAAGGCCGAGCTGCTGCGCCGCCAGCTCGCCCACTTCCAGGCCGACGGCGACCACGCCCCCGTCGCCGTCGACCAACCGCCCTACGGCCGGATGCTGCCGGGCATCCGCGGCCTGCGCCTAGAGGTCACAGAAGTACGGGCCAAGCTCAAATACGACGACCACAAATCTGTCGAGCACCGCACTGCCGTCGCCGACCACCTCACCGCACGCGGCCAGGGTCTCGACGTCCCCACCGCGCGCCAGCAGCGCCGCCGCCTGGACCGAATCGGCCTCTGGAAGCCCTGATAGCCGCACCCGCCCGCGCGCAGGCGCCTTCGACCTCGACCACGTCACCGGCGACGTCGTCATCCGCCACGCCGACGGCAGCGAGTCCTTCACCCCGCTCGGCGAACCCGACACCGTCGAGAACCCAGGCCCGGCGAGATCATCTACGCGGACGCCACCCGGGTCCTGACCCGCCACTGGAACCACCGCGACGCCCACCGCACCCGAGTCTCCGAGGATTCCGCACGTGTTGCCTTCGTCCTGGAAACCCTCCACGCCGCGCGTGACGGCGACCTGCTCAAGGTCGCAACGACGGAACTGCTCGCCCCGGTCGGCGTGCCGGACACGTGCCCCTTTTCTTGCCCTATGAATGCGATGCCGGCGGCGAAAGGAACCACCGATCATGAGCACAGCACCCCACCCGTCGCACACCCCGCGACCCGATAAGCACGACCCGTCCACCCTCGCGTTCGCCACCCAATCCGTGCACGCCGGCAACACCGTCGACGAGGGAACCGGTGCCGTGCGGACACCGCTGGTGATGGCCAACTCGTACCTGCTGCCGGACGACCCGTCCACAATGGACTGGTCCTCGGCCGACGGACTGGTCTACACCCGCAGCTCCGGCGCCAACCAAGTCCGTCTCCAGACGAAGCTCGCAGCACTGGAGGGCGGCGAGGACGCAGTCGTCTTCGCCACGGGGGTGGCCGCGCTGCACGGCGTGTTCTTCACCCATCTGAAGTCGGGTGACCATGTGGTGGTCTCTGACGTGACGTACGAGGCCGTCTGGCGGCTCTTCGGCGAACTGCTTCCGGAGAAGTACGGCATTCAGGCGACGTTCGTCGATGTCGGCGACCTCGACGCCGTCCGCCGCGCCATGCGCCCGAACACCAAGCTCGTACACGCGGAGACCATCGCCAATCCGACGACGAAGGTCGCCGACATCGCGGCGCTCGCCGACATCGCGCATGCCGCCGGCGCCTTGCTGTCGGTCGATTCCACCTTCACCCCTCCGCCGTTCTACCGCCCCTTGCGCGATGGCGCCGATCTCGTCGTGCATTCGCTGACGAAGTACATCAACGGCCACGGCGACGCGATGGGCGGGGTCGTCATCGGGGCCGGCGATCTCGTCGGTCCGATCCGCGGTGAGGCCATGGTCGAGGTCGGTGGGGTGATCTCGCCGTTCAACGCATGGCTGATCATGCGCGGGTCCGTCACTCTGCCGCTGCGGCTGCGGCAGCACTTCGCCTCGGCCGAGAAGGTAGCGGCGTTCCTGGAGGCCGACCCGCGGGTGGCGTTCGTCGCCTACCCGGGCCTGACCTCGCACCCCCAGCACCAGCTCGCCCTCCGCCAATTCGACGGGGCCGGATACGGCGCCATGATGGCCTTCGCCGTGAACGGTGGCCCCGACGCGCAGAACCGATTCGTCGCCAGCCTGCGCATCATCACCTCCGCCGTGTCCCTCGGCCACGACGAATCCCTGATTGTCCACGTCGGCACCACCGGACGCGGCGGCAGCGAACACTACCCCGAACCCTTCAGGATGTTCGGGCACCTGCGGCTGTCCGTCGGCTTGGAGGACGCGGACGATCTCATCGCCGACCTCCGCGCCGCCCTCGATGCGACCTTCCCGTCCTGACTGGCCCGCCCTACGACCAGCCACTACGGCACTGTCGCAGTACATGACGAAGGTGACCCCCGTGACGCCCACATGTGGCTTTGTGTAGGGAGCGTTCCACAGCGCCGAGCGGACTGGCCGCAGGGCTGACCACGGGCACCGTGGCGTCGTCGGGCAGTTCCATGGCTAAGGGACATGGCCGCCGGGCCCGGCACGGCGGCTCGGCCACGAGTGCCCGTCGGGTGCTGGAACCCGACCCCGAGGTGTAGCAGTATCGCGATCTGCGCACGGGTTCGCGGCCCAAGGCGTCCAGGATTCCTGGAACCTGCGCCCTCAGCTTCGTGAGACGGTTGAGCTCGCCGGTAGCATTCCCGGCCAGGATCTATGCGCTCAGGAGGGCCCCGCGGTGCGTGGACAGCTCCTTCACCTCGTCCACGAGTTGCTCGGGCTCCCGCATCACCCCGCGCAGTTCCCTCATCACGTCCTCGGCCACGGTCGGATCCGGTCGCCGGCCCGTCACGCCAGAGGCCTTCACGAGCCGGTGGAGCTTCGTCTGTTCCGGCTCGTGGCGATCGGAGAGGCGCTGTCGTGGGCGGGGCTGCCCGTCGGGATGTTCTTCAAGTACATCCTGGTGACCGGCGAGGCCTGCGGGGTGCCGCCGTTCGCCTCGGTGCGAGCGGCGCATGTCCCGGCGGGCGGTGGAGGTCGCCCCAGAAGCCGTCTGACGTGCGACGAACTCCACCCGCCGGCCCTGAATCTATGAGTTCGCCACATCGTCCACCACGCCGACAACGTCCGACACTCCTATGGTGCCGTTGCCGGCGTCGCCTGTGTGGGCACGGGAATCGAGGGAGACGCCGCGGTTGTCGCTCATGATCCAGAGTCGGTCTCGCGGCACGTACACCTCGAAATCCAGATCAGACGCAGGAAGCTCGGCGAGGTAGGGCTCGTCCAGGGGCTTGCGGTTCACTTCCAGCCGGCCCTGGGCGTCGCAGCACTTCACCCTCGCTCCGGGTATGCCGATGACCCGCGAGACATACGTACCGTCAGATGTAGTGGTGGACCACTCCCTCGGTGCGCGGTAAATGACGATGTCGCCGAGGCTCGGGACGTAACCGTCATCAGTCCGCCGCGCCGACACACGCGAGCCATTCTTGATCGTCGGCTCCATGGTCTCGGACGTCACGGTGAACGTGGACCTGCCGAGGGCCATGTTGGCCAGTCCGCAACCGGTGATCGGCGCCAGGATGAAGGCCAGGGAGAGGAGGGTCAGACATTGACGGATCATCAGGGCATTATCGGCGTGCTGTGACGATCTCCGCCACCAGATGATCGTGATCACGACGCCGGAGCTCTTTGCCGACCTGCGGGTGTGGTCATGAGGTCAGCGGTGCACGGCGGCCTCGTCGCCCTCGCCGGGCCAAGTCCTCGTTGGGGACGTTGGATCAAGCGCGCGGGTCTCGGAGGCGAACTGGGCTGAGTCCTGCCAGCGGCTGATGTTACGTGCCGATCGGAGGCCTGGTGGCTCCGCATGCCACCCGGGCCCTGGTCGGTGCGCACCATGCCCGGGTGCTGCCGGTGGCCGCGCTGCTCGGTGGGCTGCTCGTCAGGCTCGCCGACACGCTCGGCCGTACCGTGATCGCGCCGGCGGAGGTGCCCGCCGGGCTGGTGACGGCGCTGAACGGCACGCCGTACTTCGCCTACTTGCTGTGGCGGGCCCGCACCTGACCACGTGGAGTCGCGGCGAGATCGGCCGCCCCGCGCCCGTGTGCGAACAGCATCCGGCTGGTAGCGTCTAGATCGTTTTGAGCTGCCCGGTATCGGACTGTATTTGCTCGTTGAGGGGGTTGTAGGACGAGATGGTCGCGAACGATGGCGGGGCAGCGTGAGCATCGGTTGCGCGCCGCCCGACCTCAGGCGTGTTCCAATGACCCGGCCGGGGCCGCGATGACGCCCTCGCGGCGCCGGCCCTGGACGGCGATCGGGGTGGTCGCGGGACTTGCGGTGCTCGGGGCGACGGTGCCCCTGTGGGCCGCGACCGAAGTGCACGCAGTGGACTCTCTCACCCATTTCTTCATCGCGGTCGCGGTGATCATGGTGGTCTGCCAGGCGCTCGCCGCACTGGCCCGCCGATTACACCAGCCGCCGGTCCTCGGTGAGATGGTCGGCGGGTTGGTGCTGGGGCCGTCGCTGCTGGGCGCGCTCTGGCCGGAGGCGGGTGCGTTCCTATTCCCGCCCTCGGTGATCGAGGGACTCGACGTGGCCGCACAACTCGGCCTCGTCATCTTCGTCTTCCTACTCGGCTGTGAGTTGCGCACCGATCGAATCGAGCGCAAGGGCATGGTCGCCGCCGCGGTGGTCGGCGGCATGGCCGTTCCGTGCGCGGCGGGGATAGGGATCGTGCTCGCCACCGGCGATCTGCTCGCCGGCACGAGTACGACGCCGGTGCAGACGACGTTGTTCGTCGGGCTGGCCATGGCGGTGACTGCGTTACCCGTGCTGGCCAGGATTCTCGCCGACCTGAAGCTGGAGAAGACGGGCGTCGGCGCCCTGTCGATCTCAGCCGCGGCGATCGGTGACGGACTAGCCTGGCTGATCCTGGCTTTCCTGCTCGCCGGGCAGGGCGGAAGCGGTCACGGGTGGCGGATCCTGCTGCTGGCGATCGCGCTGGTGCTCGTCACGGCACTGTGTGTGCGTCCGCTCCTGGCGATGCTGGTACGCAGGCTGGGGTCGAGCCAGTCACTGACCGTGGTGCTGGTCGCGGGGGCGATCGGCTACGCCGTACTGACCCAGTCCGTCCAGTTGCACCCGGTCGTCGGCGCCTTCCTGTTCGGTGTCGCGGTCCCGCGCGACACGCCGGCCGTGGAGCGCATCGGCGAGCAGTTGAAGGGCTTCACGCTGACCATCCTGCTTCCCCTGTTCTTCGCCGGCGTCGGTCTGAAGATCTCGGTGGGGCTGCTGGGCACGGACCTGCTCGCCTGGCTGGTGCTCGCCGTGGTGCTCGTGGCGGCCGTGGTGACCAAGGTGGCCGGCGCGGGCGGAGCCGTCCGGCTGGCCGGGATGCCGCCGCGCGAGGCGTTGCGACTCGGGTTTCTGATGAACTGCCGCGGCGTGACCGAGCTGGTGGTGCTGACCATCGGCTACCAGGCCCAGCTGATCAACCAGTTGGCGTACACCATGCTGGTCCTCGTCGCGCTGGTCACGACGGCGGCCACCGCGCCCCTGGTGCGCTGGTCGCTGAGCCGAACCCCGGTCGCCGACGGCACCGCGCGCGTCTCTGCCGGCGAGCGGGGCCCGTCATGAGAGCCGCACCGGAAGGCTGCTCATCCCGCTCAGCAGGTTCGAATAGATCCAGCGTGGTTCGCCGCTCACCTCCAGCTCGGTGACCAGCTCCCGCAGTCCCGTCAGCAAGGCCGCGATCTCGGCCCGCCCCAGGTAGGCGCCGAGGCAGAAGTGCGGGCCGTACCCGAACGAGATGTGCTTGTTGGGCGATCGCGACAGGTCGAACCGGAAGGGATCGGCGAACGTCTCCTCGTCCCTGTTGGCCGAGTTGTTCCACAGGGTGACGATGTCGCCTGCGCGGATGAGCCGGCCGCCGACCTCGACGTCTTCGAGCGCCGTCCGCCCGAAGTGCATGGCGGGGGTGGTCCACCGCAGCACCTCCTCGACCGCCGGGGCCGTCGCCGCCTCACCCCGCTTCCAGGCCTCCCACTGGCCGGGGTGTTCGATGAACGCCAGCACGGCGCTGCTCATCGAGAGCCGGCTCGTCTCGTCGCCGCCGAGGATCAGGCTGTAGCAGTTGCTGACCACCTCTTCCATGCTCAGCGGCCGGCCGTTGATCAGGGAGGAGGCGAGCACGCTGACGGCGTCCTGGCCGGGCCGCGTCCGGCGCTGCCGGGCCAGGACCTCGAAGTAGCCCAGGATGTCGTTCCTGGCCTGCCAGATGTCCGCCGCCGACTGGCCGGGGCCGTCCGCGCTGAGTGCCGCCTTCGTCCACTCCAGCAGCGAGCCGCGGTCGCTGCTCGGCACCCCGAGCAGGTCGCAGATGGTGGCCAGCGGAATGTGCGCGGCCACCTCCCCGGCGAAGTCGCCGCCACCGGCCGAGACGATCTCCCGGAGCAGGCTCCGGCTCAGCTGCTCCAGATTCTCCACCACCCCGCCCAGCGCGCGGGGCGAGAAGGCCCTCAACAGGATGCGGCGGATCTCGGTGTGCCGCCGACCGTCCGTCACGGCCATCATCACGCCGGCGGCCGAGTCGCCACCCTGGAGCAGGGTGGTCAGGACGTTCCCCTTCTCGGAGGTGAAGCGCTTGTTGTCGAAATAGATGGCGGCGACGTCCTTGAACCGGGTCACCACCCAGAATCCGGGCGCCGCGTCCACCGGGGGGTGCCAGTAGATGGGCTCGTTGGCCCGCAGCCAGCTCCACACCTCGGAGAGGTCGTACTCGGCGTGGGTGCCGGGGTCGGCCAGGTTCAGCGTCTCCAACTCGCTGGGCTCGGCCAAGGTCCGGATCGGCATGGTTCGCTCTGCTCCTCGAGATCTGGGTGGCGGCAGGGGGAGGGCAATCGCCTGTGCGGGGAACCCCTCCAGTCTCTTTGCCGCCATACATCCCTAAACGGACAAGTCCCGAGTATGATCATCCCCCATGCGGCCGAATGATCCCGACACCCCTCGTACCCGGTGATACGCCTGCTGCATGGGCACTTACGCGGCCACCTGGGTTCTGTTGCGGCCGCACTGGCCCTGCAGCTGGTGCAGACCCTGGCGGGTCTCTACCTGCTGCAGGTGATGGCCGACATCATCGACTCCGGGGTCAAACGAGGAAACACCGGCTACATCCTCACGGCGGGCGCCGGGATGCTGGCGGGGGCGCTGGTCCAGATGGTGTCTTCGGCCGGGGCGGCCTATTTCGCGGGGCGGGTGGCCGTCTCGGTGGCGCGGGATCTGCGGTCGACGATCTTCCATCACATCCAGACGTTCTCCGTCAACGAGGTCACCCGGTTCGGCTCCCCGGCGCTGATCACCAGGGCGACCGGCGACGTGCGGAATCTCCAGATGCTGACGCTGACGACGCTGAACGTGGCGCTGCCAGCGCCGGTGCTGGGCGTCGGCGGCGTGCTTCTGGTGATGCGGCAGGACCCGAGGCTGGCCGCGCTGCTGCTCGTCGCGGTGCCGATCATGGTGGCGTGCGTCGCGCTGCTCTTCAGGCGGATCCGCGCGCTGGTCCGCAGGATGCAGGACCGCATCGAAGAGATCAACCGGGTGATGCGCGAGCAGATCGGCGGGATCCGGGTGATCCGGGCCTTCGTCAGGGAGGCGCACGAGCGGCGCCGGTTCGCGGCGGCCAACGACGACCTGGCACGGACGTCCCTGGGCTTCCAGCGAGCGATGGCCTTGCTGTCACCGATGGTGATGGGGGTGCTGAACCTCTCCGGCGTGGCGGTCATCTGGCTGGGCTCCTCGCTGATGGCCTCCGGCGACGTGCGGGCGGGCGCGCTCGCCGCGGTGCTGACGCTTCTGTCCCAGACGATGGGAGCGGTGATGATGGCGCTGTCGCTCTTCGTGGTCGCTCCCCGGGCGGCGGCCTCGGCCGAGCGCATCCGCGAGGTCCTGGCCACCGAGCCGGCCATGCCGCCGCCGACGGCGCCGAAGGTGCTCAACGCCACGCCGGCGGGAAGGCTGGAGCTCCGGGAGGTGGCCGTGGGTTACCCCGGTGCCGAGGAGCCGGTGCTGCGCGGCGTGAGCCTGACCGCGCCACCCGGGCAGACCACGGCCATCGTCGGGAGCACCGGCAGCGGCAAGACAACGCTCGTCAACCTGGTGCCGAGGCTGTTGGACCCGGCGTCGGGCGACGTGCTCATCGACGGAGTGAACGTCCGCGAGCTGGACCCGGACGTGCTGGCGTCGATGGTGGGCATGGTGCCGCAACGGTCCTATCTGTTCAGCGGGACCATCGCCTCGAACCTGCGCTTCGGCGCCCCGGACGCGACTGACGAGCAATTATGGGAGGCCCTGTCGATCGCCCGGGCACGGGAGTTCGTCGAGGCCCTGCCGGAAGGCCTGGCGGCGCCGGTCATGCAGGGAGGCGGGAACTTCTCCGGCGGGCAGCGGCAACGGCTGACGATCGCCAGGGCGATCGTCGCGCCCCGGCGGATCTACCTGTTCGATGACGCGTTCTCGGCCCTGGACTACGGCACCGACGCCGCCGTGCGAGCCGGGCTCTCGCAGGTCACCGAGAACGCCACCGTGATCATCGTGGCTCAGCGGATCTCCACCGTCGTCCACGCCGATCAGATCGTCGTGCTCGACCAGGGGCAGGTGGTCGGCGTCGGGACCCACCGCGAACTGGCCGCGCACAACGCGACCTACCAGGAGATCATCTCGTCCCAGGCCGAACCCGTGGGCCCATGAGCCGGGGCAAGGATCGTCCGAGATCCGCCGGCCGCCGGCTGGTCGGACTGCTGCGTCCTGAGCTACGGCTCGCCGGCCCCGCGGCCCTGCTGAGCCTGGTCGCCATGGCCCTGACGGCGACCGGACCCCTGCTGCTGGGGCACGCCACGGATCTGATCGTGGACGGGGTCGGGCAGGGCGCGGTCGACACCGCCGCGCTGACCCGGCAGCTGCTGTTCGCGGTCGGTGTCTTCGCCATGGCCTCGGTCTGCACCTGGGTCCAGTTGCGGCTGACCGGTGAAGTCGTCACCCGGACGGCCTCGCGGCTGCGCGCGAGGGTGGGCGCCAAGCTCGACCGGCTCCCCCTGGCCTACCTCGACTCCCAGCCCCGTGGCGATCTGCTCTCGCGCACCACCAACGACGTCGACGCCCTCTCCCAGGCGCTCAACCAGGTCCTGGGCCAGCTGCTGACTCCACTCCTCACGGTGATCGCGGTGACCGTGATGATGGTGGGGATCGCACCGGACCTGGCCGTGGTGGTGCTGCTGACGGTCCCGGCCTCCATGGCAGTGGCCGGCGCGATCGCCAGGCGCACCAGACCGCAGTTCAAGGCCCAGGCCAAGGCGATGGGCGCGGTCAACGCGTACGTCGACGAGATGATCACCGGTCAGTCCCTCGTCAAGGTCTTCGGCCGGGGGCGGGAGGTCGCGGCCACCTTCGATGAATACAACCAGACTCTCTACACCGCGGCCCGCAGGGCACAGCTGCTGTCCGGGATCATGACGCCGGGCATGTTCTTCATCGCCGGCCTCGGCTTCATCGCCGTCGCGGTCGCCGGTGGGCTCAAGGTCGCGGCGGGCACCCTCACCGTCGGCCTGGTCCAGGCGTTCATCCAGTACGCCCAGCAGTTCAACCAGCCGATCGGCCAGCTCGCCTCGATGGCCAACCTGATCCAGTCCGGCCTCGCCTCCGCCGGCCGGGTCTTCGAATTCCTCGACGCGCCGGAGGAACGGCCGGACCCGGAGGGCGACCGTCGGCCTGACCTCTCGCGCGGCCGGGTCGCCTTCGAAAACGTTTCCTTCCGCTACACCCCCGACACGCCCGTGATCGAGAATCTGTCCCTGACCGTTCAGCCCGGCAGCACCGTAGCGATCGTCGGCCCGACCGGCGCGGGCAAGAGCACGCTGGTCAACCTCCTCATGCGGTTCTACGAGGTCACCAACGGCAGGATCACCCTGGACGGGATCGACATCGCCACCCTGCCCCGCGCCGAGCTGCGCGCCAGGATCGGCATGGTCCTCCAGGACCCCTGGCTGTTCAGCGGGACCATCGCTGCAAACATCGCCTACGGCACCGGCGACGTCCCCAGGGAGAAGGTCGTCGAGGCGGCCATGGCCACGCGCGCCGACCACTTCATCCGCACCCTGCCCGACGGCTACGACACCATCATCGACGAGGAGGGCTCCAACATCAGCGCGGGCGAGAAACAGCTCATCACCATCGCCCGCGCCTTCCTCGGCAATCCTTCCATCCTCATCCTGGACGAGGCCACCAGTGCCGTGGACACCCGGACCGAGGCCCTCATCCAGCACGGCATGGCCTCGCTGCGCGCCGACAGGACCGGCTTCGTCATCGCCCACCGGCTGTCCACCATCCGCGACGCGGACACGATCCTGGTCCTGGACTCCGGCAGCATCGTCGAACACGGCACCCACGACCAACTGCTAGCTGCCGGAGGAGCCTACGCGCGACTGCACGCCGCCCAGTTCACGCCGGGCCGGGGCGACGATGACTGAGGTGCGGCTGAGGCCGTACCACGAGGAGGGGCGGGCGCAGTCCCGCGCCCGCCCCTGACCACATGAGCGCCTGGTCTAGGGTTCCTGCTCGATGGTGACGGTCCCGGACGCTCCGTCGATGGTGATCAGTTGCCCGGTCTGGATGCGCGTCGTCGCGTCGCGTACGCAGACCACGGCGGGAATGCCGTATTCACGGGCAACCGTGGGGCCGTGCGCCAGGGGCGACCCGGTCTCGGAGACCAGCCCGGCCGCCGTCATGAACAACGGTGTCCAGCCGGGGTCGGTGGTCGGCGCGACGAGGATCTCGCCCGGATCGATGCGCGCCTGCGCGGGGTCGCGGATCACCCGGGCCCTGCCCGTCGCCCGGCCGGCCGCTCCGGCGGTTCCGGTCAGCGTCCTGCCGTCGCCCGCATTCTGCGCCGGAGCGGGGGGCGCGAGTGCCTCGATGTCGGTCCCGTCGGACAGGACGGCGGCCGGGATGCGGGTGCGCCGCACCTCGCGGTCGTACTCGGCCCGCCGTGCCGCCGCGATCTCCCTGTGGTCGGCCCCGTCGTTTACCGCCGTGCCGACCTCCTCCAGGTCGAGGAACATGATGTCGTCGGCCCGCTCGAGCAGCCCCCGCCCGGCGAGGTCGGCCCCGATCAGCAGCAGCTGCTCGCGCACCGCGGCGATCATGGGCACCATGCAGAACTTGCCGATCTCCCGCAACCCGATGAGCTTGCGGAAACGCCGCATGAGGGAGCCGGCGAGCCGCCCGCGGATCGGCCGGGTCCGGCGCGCCCGCCGTGCCAGTTCCTCGATCGTCGACTCCGCCTTCGCCGCGGCCCGCTCGAACCGCAGGTCGGGCGCCTGATCTGGGTCGGTCACCCGCAGGTAGTTGACGATCGTGGACACCAGCGGCGTGGGATCCTCCGACCAGCGGGGCATGCCGACGTCGATCTCCGCGGCGGCGCGGAAGCCGTAGGAGTCGAGGAAGTCCCTCAGCCCGATGTCCGGCAGCGTGCCGTTCCGAAAGCGCTCGGCGAGCTCGGCGGGGGGCGTCGCGAGGAAGAGGTCCTGATGCTGGAGGGCGTTGCGTGACACCTGCCACAGCGCAAGATTCATCTCGGTCGTCACGTTGTGTGGCATCCCGCCGAGGGCGTGATCCAGCTCCTCGTCGGTGGCGATGCCCTTGAGCAGCATGGGAGGCACCGCGCTGAGCCGGAGTGCGAGGGAGATCGAGACCATGACCGCGATGAAGTCCGGCCCGAGCAGCGGCGCCCAGGAGTCCTGGACGACCCAGTGGAGCCGCTGTGCCGACGTGGTCAGCTCTGCCGGAGCGGCCGACCGGCGCCTGAGTTCCTGGACCATGTGGAACACCTGGGCCCGCGCCTTGTCCGGCCGGGCCAGGCTCCGGACCGTGCCGGGAATCGACGCCAGCACGAACCGCATGGTGAGCTTGGCGGAGTTTCCGCCCTTGGCCGGCGGGCTCGGCCGGGGCGCGAACCGGGGATCGTCGAGCATGCGCCGCACGGCATCCTGCACCCGCGGTCCGTACAGCGACAGGCTCTGGGGCAGGTTCTTCCGCCGGCGTTCGTCGCGCAGGGACTCGGTGATGTCCATGTAGAGATGCCCCGCGATGGGGGCGAAGCGGCGATGCTCGCGGGAGTTCCCGTCCTCGGCTCCGCCGTACCCCTGGGCCCACCGGCCCGTCCCCGTCCGTATCAGCGACAAGCCCATGGGGGTGCAAGGGCGGAGCATCCCCTGGATGTGGCCGAACTCGACGTAGAGTCGGGGGGCTGGCCGCCCGGTGTCCGGCGGGAGGGGAAAGAGCGTGGTGATCGGCCGGGTCTGCAGGAGCCACAGCGTGCCGTCGCCGTCGAAGGCGAACTCGATGTCCTGCGGCCACCCGAGCTGCCCCTGCAGCCGCTCACCGACACCGCGGAGCTCGTCGAGCTGGGCGGGGCTGAGACAGCCTCCGAGGGGTGGCGGGGTCCCGTTCAGCACGTAGTGGTCGGGGATGGTGCTGCCGTCGACCACCGCGGTGCCCAGGCCGGGAGCGGCGTCCACCACCATCTCCGTGCGCGTTCCGGTGATCGGGTTGGCGGTGAACAGCACGCCGGCCGCCTTCGGCTCGACCATGCGCTGCACGACGACAGCCATCGCCGAGTCGCCGATGCCCGCCGCCTCGCGGTAGGCGACCGCCCGCTCGGTGTTGAGGGAATCCCAGCATTGACGGATGGCCTTGAGCAGGCCCTCGCGCCCGGTCACGCCCAGGAAGGTGTCCTGCTGGCCGGCAAAGCTGGCCTCCGGCAGATCCTCGGCGGTGGCGCTGGACCGCACGGCGACCGCGCCCCCGCCCAGCTCCGCATAGGCGCGCCAGACCTCCTCCTCGGGGATGTCCCCGGTCTTGAACGCGTCGGTCGTGACGCAGAAGCCGTCGGGCACCCGCTCGCCGAGATCGATCATCTTGCAGAGCCCTGCGGCCTTGCCGCCGACCAGGTCGATCATGCCGGCGTCGATGTCCGCGAGCTTGATTACGTTCATCCAGGACCCTTCTTGCTTGCCGCCTGTGCGGACGACTCCATGGCGTGGATGACCGCAGCCGGTCCGTCGAATGGGTTGCTCGTCACCTTCATGGACCGGATCAGGCTCGTTACCAAATGCGTGCCCATGAAGAAGTCGAGAACGCGCGGCTGGATGAGTGCGTCCCCTGTTGAAGTTTCACATTAATTGCCCCAGCGAGTAACTCTATCGAGAGTTGATCTCTCAGGGAAGCCCGATGTGTCAAGAATCCGCAGGCGTCGGGCACTATCCCCAGGTGAGGCGGCCTGAATGTTTCTGCTGTTCAGTGCGGGGCCGCACAACATTGGTCGACGATTCGTGATCGGCAGCTCACGGAGGGCTCCTTTGTGTCGTTCCAATGGCGATGACCTGGGCTTTTTGGTGCCGTGCGGAATGGTCTGACTCGGGTATACCGTGGGTATTCGCACTGGTCAGGTCCCCTCTTGGGCCCCTGGCCTCGGGGTTGACATCGAGACGGGTATGTCGGAACGCAGGGGTTGATCTCGCCAGGGGGAGCCTGCTTTACTCTCCCCTGCGGTGTACGTGTAATGTTCGGTTCAAGTGTGAAACAGCCGACAACGGTATCGGTGACGGCCACTCCTGGGTCATAGGCGGGTCTGGCTCTAATTTGCAGAGCTTTACCGTGGCTGTATATGCGCTCGGGCCCATACTTCGGGGGAAGTGGGAATTCTTGATTCCGTTGTCGTTTGCCCAGCGCCGGTTGTGGTTCCTGTACAAGCTCGAGGGCCCGTCAGCGACATATAACATGCCATTGCAGTTGCACTGGTCAGGCGCCCTGGACACGGGCGCCTTACACGACGCGCTGCGTGACGTGATCGGTCGCCACGAATCCCTGCGGACCGTGTTTCCCGAAGTCGACGGCGAACCGCGGCAAGTGGTGCTCGACCTGGACGAGGTCGATTTGGGATGGCAGCGGCTGCGGACCACCGACGAGGAATTGCCAGATGCGCTGGCGGCGGCCGGCCGTCACCCCATTGAACTGTCGACGCAGATCCCTGTCCGGGTCAGCCTGTTCGACTGCGGGGATGACGAGCACGTATTGCTCATCCTGATCCATCACATCGCCGGTGACGGTTGGTCGATGGGTCCGCTGGCGAGGGATGTGCTCACCGCTTACACGGCGCGCGCGGCGGGGAGGGCGCCGGAGTGGGAGCCGTTGCCGGTGCAGTACGTGGATTACACGTTGTGGCAGCGGGAGTTGCTGGGGGATGAGTCCGATCCGGACAGCTTGTTCTCGCGGCAGGTGGAGTACTGGAAGGGGCAGCTGGCGGGCTTGCCCGACCAGCTCAACCTGCCGACGGACCGGCCGCGGCCCGCGGTGGCGTCCTACCGGGGTGCTGACCTCACCTACCACATCGACGGCGATCTGCACCGCCGGCTGACGGAGCTGGCGCTGGGCGCCAACGCGACGGTGTTCATGGTGTTGCAGGCGGCGATGGCGGCGTTGTTCACCCGCCTGGGCGCGGGCACCGATGTACCGCTGGGCAGTGGAGTCGCTGGCCGTACCGACCCTGCGCTGGAAGACCTGATCGGGCTGTTCGTCAACACGTTCGTGCTGCGTACCGACACCTCGGGCGACCCGAGCTTCGCCGAGTTGGTGGGCAGGGTGCGAGAGGCGAGCCTGGCCGCCTACGACCACCAGGACGTGCCGTTCGAGCACCTGGTCGAGGTGCTCAACCCGCGCCGGTCCGCGGCTCACCATCCGCTGTTCCAGGTGGCGCTGGTGGTGCAGAACACCCCCAAGGGCGACTTCGGCCTACCCACCCTGCCGGTCCGTGCCCAGGTCACCGGCACCGGCACCGCACGCTTCGACCTGCTGGTATCGCTCGTGGAAACCCACGACAGGACCGGTACCCCGGCCGGTATCGAAGCACGGATCGAGTATTCGACGGATTTGTTCGATCGGGAGACGGTCGAGGCGCTGGTGGCGCGGTGGGTGCGGTTGCTGGAGCAGGTGGTGGCCGATCCGGCGCGGCGGATTGGGCAGGTGGATGTCCTGGCTGAGGGTGAGCGGCTGGAGTTGGTGTCGGGGTGGAATGACACGGCTGCTGGGGTGCCTGGGCGGTCGCTGGTGGGGTTGTTTGAGGAGTGGGTGGGGCGGGCGCCTGGGGCGACTGCGGTGGTGTGCGGCGATGTGGTGTTGTCGTATGCGGAGTTGGATGCGTGGGCGAATCGGTTGGCGCATTGGCTGGTTGAGCGGGGTGTGGGTGCGGAGCGGCTGGTGGCGTTGGTGTTGCCGCGGTCGGTGGAGTTGGTGGTGGCGGTGCTGGCTGTTGGTAAGGCTGGTGGCGTGTTTTTGCCGGTGGATCCGGGTTATCCGGTGGAGCGGCGTGAGTTCATGGTGGCTGATGCTGCTCCGGTGTTGGTGTTGGAGGAGTTGCCGGATGTGGGTGGTTATCCGGTGACGGCTCCGGGTGTGGTGGGGGATGTGGCGGGGGCGGCGTATGTGATTTATACGTCGGGGTCGACGGGGACGCCGAAGGGTGTGGTGGTGTCGCACGCGGGTGTGGCGAGTTTGGCGTTGTCGCAGGCTGAGCGGTTGGGGGTGACGGCTGGGTCTCGGGTGTTGCAGTTTGCGTCGCCGAGTTTTGATGCGGCGTTTTGGGAGTTGGTGCTGGCGTTGGGGTCGGGGGCGGCGCTGGTGGTGGCTGATGCGTCGGAGCCGTTGGCTGGTGAGGTGTTGTGGGGGGTGTTGGCTGGGCAGCGGGTTTCGCATGTGACGGTGCCGCCGTCGGTGCTGGCGGGGGTGTCGGGTGCGGCGGGGTTGCCGGAGTTGGTGACGGTGGTGGTGGCGGGGGAGGCGTGTCCGCCGGGGTTGGTGGCGGAGTGGTCGCCGGGTCGTCGTTTCGTGAATGCCTATGGCCCGACGGAGTCGACGGTGTGTGCGTCGATGAGCGGGCCGTTGTCGGCGGGCGAGGTGGTGTCGATCGGCACGCCGGTGGCTAATACCCGGTTGTTTGTGCTGGATGAGGCGCTGCGGCCGGTTCCGGTGGGGGTTGCCGGTGAGTTGTATGTGGCGGGGTCGGGTCTGGCTCGGGGGTATCTGGGTCGGGCGGGGTTGACGGCGGGGCGGTTTGTGGCGTGTCCGTTCGCGGTTGGGGAGCGGATGTATCGCACTGGTGATGTGGTGCGCTGGCGTGGTGGTGGCCGGTTGGAGTTCGTTGGCCGGGCTGATGAGCAGGTCAAGGTGCGGGGTTTCCGGATCGAGCCGGGTGAGGTCGAGGCGGCGCTGGCTGAGCATCCGGGGGTGCGGCAGGCGGTGGTGGTCGCTCGGGAGGATGTTCCCGGTGACCGGCGGCTGGTGGCCTATGTGGTGGGCGACCCCGGCCTCGTCCCGGGTGACCTGCTGGCCAGGCTCGCCCAGCGGGTGCCGGAATACCTGGTGCCCGCCGCCATCGTGCCCCTGGAGGCGGTGCCGCTCACGCCGAACGGCAAGGTCGACCGTACGGCCCTGCCCAGGCCGGAGTACGGCGGCGGCGACGCCGGCCGCGCGCCACGGAACCGGCAGGAGGAGATCCTCTGCGGTCTGTTCGCCGAAGTCCTGGAGCTGGATCGGGTGAGCATCGACGACAGCTTCTTCGACCTGGGCGGGCACTCGCTGTTGGCCACCCGGCTGGTCAGCCGGGTCCGGAGCGTGTTGCACACCGAGCTGCCGTTCCGGGTGCTCTTCGAATCCCCGACCGTGGCCGGCCTGGTGGAACGGCTGGACATCGGCGAGGGTGAGGTGCGGACTGCGCTGCTGCCGATGCGGCGCCCTGACGCGATCCCGCTGTCCTTCGCCCAGCGCCGGTTGTGGTTCCTGCACCGGATGGAAGGGCCGAGCGCGACGTACAACATGCCGCTGCCGCTGCGGCTGTCCGGGGATCTCGACCCGGCCGTGCTGCGGGCCGCCCTGCTCGACGTGATCGGCCGGCACGAGTCGCTACGGACGATCTTCACCGAGGTGGACGGCGAGCCTCGCCAGGTGATTCTGGACCCGGCCCAGGCCGACCTCGGCTGGCAGGTCCGCCAGATCAGCGAGGCCGAGCTGCCCGGCGCACTCGAAGCGGCCGCAGGCCACACCTTCGACCTGACTGCCGAAATCCCCATCCGGGTCTGGCTGTTCGAGGTCGGCGCCGACTCCTCGGTGCTAGTCCTGCTGCTTCACCACATCGCCAGCGACGGCTGGTCGATGGGCCCCCTGGCCAGGGACGTGCTCACCGCCTACACCGCCCGCGCCGCCGGGCACGCGCCGAGCTGGGAGCCGCTGCCGGTCCAGTACGCCGACTACACGCTGTGGCAGCGGCAGCTGCTCGGTGACGAGAACGACCCGGACAGCGTGTTCGGCCGGCAGGTGGACTACTGGACCCGCCAGCTGGCTGGGCTGCCCGAGCAGATCGCGCTGCCCACCGACAAGCCCCGCCCGGCAGTCGCCTCCTACCGGGGCTCATCGGTGACCTTCCAGCTGGACGCCGAACTGCATCAGGCGCTGGATGACCTGGCCCTGCAGTCGGGCGTCACCGTGTTCATGGTGCTGCAGGCGGCGTTCGCGGGGCTCCTGACCCGGCTGGGCGTCGGCACGGACATCCCTATCGGGTCGCCGATCGCGGGCCGGATGGACGAGGCCCTGGACAACCTGGTGGGCTTCTTCGTCAACACACTGGTCCTGCGCACCGACACCGCAGGAGATCCCTCGTTCGAGGAGCTGGTCGACCGGATCCGGCAGACGAGCCTGGACGCCTACGCGCACCAGGACATCCCCTTCGACCACCTGGTGGAGGTGCTCAACCCTCGGCGCTCGCCGGCCTACCACCCGCTGTTCCAGGTGATGCTGGTCCAGCAGGACAACCCCAGCGAGCAGTTCGCCGTGCCCGGCACCCAGGTCGCCGCGGAGCAACTCGACTTCGACATGGCCAAGGTCGACCTCTCCATCCACGTAGTCGAGCACCACGACGAGCTGGGCGCGCCCGCCGGCGTGAGCGGCGCGATGAAGTACGCCACCGACGTGTTCAGCGCGGACGCGGTCGACACCCTGGTGGCCTGCTTCGTCCGGCTCCTCGGACAGTTCATCGCCGACCCCGCGCGGCCCATCGGGCAGGCCGAGTTGCTCACCGAAGCCGAACAGGCCGAGCTGATCTCGGGAAGGAACGACACCGCTGTGGATACCCCCGAGTTGACCGTGACCGAGCTGTTCCAGCAGCAGGTACGCCGGGCGCCTGATGCGGTGGCGGTGGTGGCTGGTGGGGAGTCGGTGTCGTATGGGGAGTTGAATGTCCGGGCGAATCGGTTGGCGCATTGGCTGGTGGAGCGGGGGGTTGGGCCGGAGTCGCTGGTGGGGGTGGTGTTGCCGCGGTCGGTGGATCTGGTGGTGGCGTTGCTGGCGGTGTTGAAGGCCGGTGGTGCGTATGTGCCGTTGGATGTGGAGTATTCGGCGGAGCGGGTGGCGGCGACGCTTGGGGATGCGGCGCCGGTGCTGGTGTTGCGGGAGTTGCCGGAGACGGTGGGGTATCCGGGGTCGAACCCGGTGGTGGGGGTGGAGTGGGCGCATCCGGCTTATGTCGTTTATACCTCCGGTTCCACCGGCAGGCCGAAGGGTGTGGTGGTTGAGCATCGTGCGGTGGCCAATTACGTGAATTGGGCGGTGCATCAGTATCCGGCGGCGCGGGGGGCGACGTTGGTGCATTCGTCGATCGCGTTCGATCTGACGGTGACGGGGTTGTTCGCGACGTTGTTGTCGGGGGGCCGGGTGTATCTGTCGCGGTTGGAGGAGGTGGCGGGGGATCCGGGGGTGCCGGTGGCGTTTGCCAAGGCGACTCCTTCGCATCTGCCGCTGTTGGAGGGGCTGGGTGAGGACTGGTCTCCGGGGGAGATGCTGATTTTGGGTGGGGAGGCGCTGACCGGGGAGGTGGTTGAGCGCTGGCGGCGGGCTCACCCGGGGGTGACCGTGGTCAACGCCTACGGGCCGACCGAGTTGACGGTCAACTGCACGGAGTATCGGATCGGGCCGCGGGCGAAGGTGGCTGCGGGTCCGGTGCCGATTGGTCGTCCGTTCTGGAACATGCGGGCGTATGTGCTGGATGATCGGCTGCGTCCGGTGCCTGCCGGTGTGGTGGGTGAGTTGTATGTGTCCGGGGCGCAGGTTGCGCGCGGTTATCGGGGTCGGCCGGGCCTGACCGCTGAGCGGTTTGTGGCGTGCCCGTTCGCCGCTGGGGAGCGGATGTATCGGACTGGGGATGTGGTCCGGTGGACGGCTGATGAGCAGTTGGAGTTCGTCGGGCGGGCCGATGAGCAGGTGAAGGTGCGCGGGTTCCGGATCGAGCCGGGTGAGGTGCAGGCGGTTTTGGCCGCTCACTCGGGGGTGGCTCGTGCGGTGGTGCGGGCTGTTGAGGGTCCGGGCGGGGTTCAGCTGGTCGGTTACGTGGTGCCCGCCGGCAGTGGTGTGGACGTGCGCGAGGTGCGGTTGTTGGCGGCCGAGCGGCTGCCGGAGTACATGGTTCCGGCGGCCGTGGTGGTGATCGAGCAGGTGCCGCTGACCCCGAACGGGAAGGTGGATTACAGGGCGCTGCCCGCCCCGGACTTCGCTGCGGCGGCCACCGGCCGGGCGCCTCGTACCCCGCAGGAAGAGGTGTTGGCCGGCTTGTTCGCCGAGGTGCTGGGCCTGGAACGGGTCGGCATCGACGACAACTTCTTCGATCTGGGCGGACACTCCCTGCTCGCAAATCGTCTCGTCGCACGCATCCGTGCGGTGCTCGGCGGCGCCGACCTGCCCATCCGGGCCGTCTTCGCCACCCCTACCGTCGCCGAACTCGCCGAACAGCTCGACACCGGCGGCCAGGCCCGCCCCGCGCTGACCCCGATGCCGCGCCCCGAGGTGGTGCCGCTGTCCTTTGCGCAGCGCCGGCTGTGGTTCCTGCACCAGCTCGAAGGGCCGAGCGCGACCTACAACTGGCCGCTGGCACTGCGCATGTCGGGGCAGGTGGACCACGCGGCTCTCGGTGCGGCGCTGCGCGACGTGGTCGGCCGGCACGAATCGCTGCGTACCGTCTTCCCCGAGGTGGACGGCGAACCCCGGCAGATCGTGCTCGACCCGGACCGGGCGGCGCTGGAGCTCGACGTGGTCCCGGTGGGGGCGGACCGGCTCGACCACGCCGTCCAGGAGGCGATCAACCATCGTTTCGACCTGCTCGCCGCGCCACCCGTCCGCGCCTGGCTGTTCGTGCCCGACGACGGGACGGAGCAGGTGCTGGTGCTGCTACTGCACCACATCGCCGGCGACGGCTCCTCCCGCGCGCCGCTGATGCGCGACCTCGGCCTGGCCTACCAGGCCCGGCTGCAGGGACGGGAGCCCGCCTGGCCGCCGCTGCCGGTCCAGTACGTCGACTACTCGATCTGGCAGCAGGACCTGTTCGGTGACATGGACGACCCGGACAGCCTCGCCGGGCGGCAACTGGCGTTCTGGCAGGACGCCCTGGACGGCATCCCCGCCCAGATCAGCCTGCCCACCGACCGCCCCCGGCCGGCGGTGGCCAGCTTCAGGGGCGACACGGTGTCGTTCACGCTGGACGCCGAGCTGCACGAGGCGCTGACCGGCCTGGCCGCCCGGCACCAGACCACGCTCTTCATGGTGCTGCAGTCGGCGTTCGCGGTGCTGCTCACCCGGACCGGCGCGGGCACCGACATCCCGCTCGGCGTCCCGACCGCCGGACGGACCGACGACGCGCTCTACGACCTGGTCGGCTTCTTCGTCAACACACTGGTGCTGCGGACGGACACGGCCGGCAACCCCCGGTTCACCGAGTTGCTGGACCGGGTGCGGACCGCGGACCTGGCCGCGTACGGGAACCAGGAACTGCCGTTCGAGACCCTGGTCGAGGCAATCAACCCGACCCGGTCGCGCTCCAGCAACGTGCTGTTCCAGGTGATGTTCGCGCTGCACAACGTCGACCTGCCCGCCATGGAGATCTACGACCTGGAGGTCGAGCCGTACCCGCTGGAAACCGGGAGCGCCAAGTTCGACCTGTTCCTGAACCTGGTGGAGACCCGCACCGAGACCGGCGCGCGCGACGGCCTGGTCGGTGGCTTCGAGTACGCCACCGAGCTCTTCGAGCGTGACACCGTGGCGCGGCTGGCGTCCTGGTACCGCAACCTCCTCCAGGCGCTGGCCCGCGATCCCTCGGTCCGGATCGGGCAGGCGGAGCTGCTGTCGGCGGAGGAACGCGACCACCTGCTCGGCATCGGGACCGGCGGCACCGCGGCGCCGTCGCCGGAGCTGGTGCACCAGCGGATCGAGCGTCAGGCCGGACGCAGCCCCGATGCCGAGGCCGTACGGTGCGGCGACGCCGCCCTGAGCTACGCCGAGCTGAACGCGCGGGCGAACCGCCTGGCCCGGCTGCTGACCGCCCGCGGCATCGGTACCGAGCAGGTGGTCGCCATGGCTCTGCCCCGCTCGGTGGACCTCGTCGTCGCCATGCTCGCGACGTGGAAGGCCGGCGCGGCCTACCTGCCGCTGGACCCTAGTCATCCGGCCGACCGGCTCGCCTACCTGCTGGCCGACGCCGTACCGGCGGCGCTGCTCACCACCGCGGACGTGGCGGCGGGCCTGCCCCCGTCCGAGGTGCCCGAGCTGCGGCTGGGCGACCCGGCACTCGAAGCCGAGCTGGGCGGACTCAGCGGCGAGGACCTCGCCGAAGCGGAGCGGGGCCCGCTCCACCCGGACGGCGCGGCGTACGTCATCTACACCTCCGGCTCCACCGGTCTCCCGAAGGGGGTGGTGATCTCCAGAGAGAGCATCGCCGGTTTCCTGGCCGGCGTCGGGGAGCGGCTGGCCCTCACGGCCGCTGACCACCTGGTGGCGGCGACCACGGTCGCCTTCGACATCGCCGCGCTGGAGCTGTTCGCGCCGCTGTGCCACGGCGCCGTCGTGGACATCGCGCCGGCCGAGACGGCCAAGGACCCGGCGGCGCTGTCCCGCCTGATCGCCGAGGCCGGGGCCACAGTCTTCCAGGCCACGCCGTCGGTGTACCGGACGATGGTGGCGGCGGCCCCCGAGGGACTGCGCGGGGTGCGGCTGCTGGTGGGCGGCGAGCAGCTGTCCGGCCCGCTGGCTGCGCAGATGCACGCCGTGGGCAGCGCCGTAGTCAACCTCTACGGGCCGACGGAAGCCACGGTCTGGGTCACGGTCGCCGACGTCCCGGCGTCCGAGGGCGCCCCGTCCATCGGCACGCCGCTGCCCGGCGTGCGGGCCTACGTGCTGGACGCGCAGCTCAACCCGGCCCCGCTGGGCGTGACAGGCGAGCTGTACCTGGCCGGGCCCGCGCTGGCCCGGGGCTACCTCAACCAGCCCGGCCTCACCGCGGAACGGTTCGTGGCCAACCCGTACCTGCCGGGCACCCGGATGTACCGCACGGGCGACCTGGCCCGGTGGCGCGCCGGCGGGCTGGACTTCCTGGGCCGGGTCGACGACCAGGTGAAGGTCCGTGGCTTCCGGATCGAGCTGGGCGAGATCGAGGCCACCCTGGCCCGGCAGGACGGCATCGCCGAGGCCGCGGTGATGATCCGCGACGACGGACCCGGCGGGGCGGATCTGGTCGGCTACGTGGTGCCCGAGCCGGGCCGGCTCGCAGGCCGGGACACCGCGGAAGAGGATGGCCAGGTCGGCTCCTGGCAGCAGGTGTACGACTCGGCGTACCAGGAGCAGGCCGGCTCCGGTTCCCTCTGGGAGAACTTCGGCATCTGGAAGAGCAGCTACGACGGCTCGCCGATCCCCCTGGCGGAGATGCTGGAGTGGCGGGCGGCCGCGGTCGAGGAAATCCTGCGCCTGCAGCCGAAGAACGTGCTCGAGATCGGCGTCGGCAACGGCCTGATCCTGTCCCAGGTGGCCCCGCACTGCGCGGCGTACTGGGGCACCGACCTCTCACCTGCCGCCATCGACGGCCTGCGGGCCGCGCTCGACGGCCATGACACGCTCGCCGCCCGGACCACGCTCCGGGCGCAGGCGGCCGACGACCCCACAGGGCTGCCCCGGGACTTCTTCGACACCATCATCCTCAACTCGGTGGTGCAGTATTTCCCGCGCGTCGACTACCTGGTCGACGTGATCCGCACGTGCATGGACCTGCTGACCCCCGGCGGCTCGGTCTACCTGGGTGACATCCGCAACCTGCGGCTGCTGCGCACCCTGCAGGCCGGCGTCGTCCGCCACCGGTACGACCTGGAAACCGAGGCGACCGCCGCCCGGGCGCTGCTCGACCAGAAGGTCATGATGGAAGAGGAGCTCCTGCTCGCCCCGGACTTCTTCGCCGCCCTGGGCGAGAGCATCGCGGACATCGGCGGCGTCGACATCCGGCTCAAGCGCGGCGGGTTCGACAACGAGCTCTCCCGCTACCGGTACGAGGTGGTGATCTGCAAGGCGCCGCTGGCGCCGGCGCAGGCCGCGGTGCCCGAGATCGGCTGGGAGGAGGCCGGCGCAGGCCTCGACGGCATCTCGGCACTGCTGCGCGACCACCCGCACGGGATCCGGGTCAACGCCCTGCCGAACGGCCGCCTGCGGGCGGACCGCGCGGCGCTGCGGGCCCTGCGGCCCGGCCCGGCGACGGGCGGCGCCGGGATCGATCCCGAGGAGCTGCACGCGCTGGCCGCCGCCGCCGGATTCCAGGCAGTGATCACCTGGTCGGCGAGGGAGGACTGCTTCGACGCGGCGCTGCTGCCCGCCGACCACACCGGTCCAGTCACGGCATACCGTGCGAGCGCGCCGGGCCAGGACCTCGCGGCCTACGCCAACAACCCGGCGGGGTCGCGACGGCTGGTAGACCTCAATCGCGAGCTGCGCCTACGGCTGCGCACCTGGCTGCCCGAGCACATGGTGCCGGCGGCCTTCGTGATCCTCGACGAGCTGCCGCTGTCGCCGATCGGAAAGCTGGACCGGCAGGCGCTGCCCGCGCCGGACTACGGGCTGCTCAGCACCGGACGGGCACCGCGGACACCGCAGGAAGAGCTGCTGTGCGGCCTGTTCGCCGAGGTGCTCGGCCTGGAGCGGGTGGGCGTCGACGACAGCTTCTTCGAGCTGGGCGGGCACTCCCTGCTGGCCACCCGCCTGGTGAGCCGGATCCGCGCCGCCTTCGGCGTCGAGTTGCCGATCGGGGCCGTATTCGACGACCCGACCGTGGCCGACCTGGTCAGGCACCTGCAGGGCGGTGACCGGACGCGCACGACGCTGCGGCAGGTCGCCCGCCCTGAGGTGGTGCCCCTGTCGTACGCGCAGCGCCGCTTGTGGTTCCTGTACCGCCTCGAAGGACCGTCGGCCACCTACAACATGCCGCTGGCCCTGCGGATCTCCGGTCCGCTGAACCATGACGCGATGCGCGACGCGGTGCGGGACGTGGTGACCAGGCACGAGTCCCTGCGCACCGTGTTCCCCGAGGTCGACGGCGTACCCGAGCAGCGGGTGCTGGACGCGGTCGAGCCACCGTGGGAGCGGCGCCTGGTGCGCGAGGCAGACCTGACCGACGCGCTGGGCAGCGCCGTCGGCTACTGCTTCGACCTGGCCACCGAGCTGCCGATCCGGACGTGGCTGTTCGACGTCGCCGACGGCGACGCGGTGCTGCTGGTCCTGATTCACCACATCGCCTGCGACGGCTGGTCCACGGGCCCGCTGGTGCGGGACCTCGGGGTCGCCTACGCCGCGCGATCCGCCGGCCGGGCACCGGACTGGCCGGAGCTGCCGGTGCAGTACGCCGACTACAGCGGGTGGCAGCGGCAGGTGCTGGGCGCCGAGGAGGATCCGGACAGCGTGATCTCCGGGCAGGTGGCGTTCTGGCGGCACAACCTCGCCGGAGCGCCGGAGGAGCTGGTGCTGCCGCGGGACCGGCACCGCCCGGCCAAGCCCAGCTACTCCGGCGGGATGATCGGTTTCCGGCTGTCCATGGACGTTCACCGGGCCCTGGCGAACGTGGCGGCCGAGGCTGGCGCCAGCGTGTTCATGACGGTGCAGGCCGCGCTGGCCGGGCTGCTGTCCCGGCTGGGCGCGGGCGACGACATCGTGCTGGGGGTGCCGATCGCCGGACGCACCGACGAGGCTCTCGACGACCTGGTGGGCTTCTTCGTCAACACCCTGGTGCTGCGCACCGACCTGTCCGGCGCGCCCACCTTCACCGAGGTGGTCGGCCGGGTCCGGGAGACCAACCTGGCCGCGTACGCGCACCAGGACCTGCCGTTCGAACGGCTGGTGGAGATCCTCAACCCGGAACGCGCCGCCAACCGGCACCCGCTGTTCCAGGTGATGCTGACCTTCGGCACCGCCAGCGACCCGAAGCCGGCCTTCCCCGGCGTGGACGCCAGGTTCATGGACGCCGGCGGCCGGGGCGCCCGGCACGACCTGCACTTCGTCATCCACGAGATGCTCGCCGGCACCGGCGAGCCGGCCGGGCTGAGCGGTTCGCTGCGCTACGCCACCGACCTGTTCGACCACCGGACCGCCGAGGCCATCGTGGCCCGATTCGTCCGGCTGGTGGAGCTCGCCGCGGCCCAGCCGCAACGGCCCGTGCACGAGATCGACATCCTCACCGATGCCGAACGGCGCCGGCTGCTGCACGCCTGGAACGACACCGCTGTGGATACCCCCGAGTTGACCGTGACCGAGCTGTTCCAGCAGCGGGCCGCCGCCGACCCTGATGCGGTGGCGGTGGTGGCTGGTGGGGAGTCGGTGTCGTATGGGGAGTTGAATGTCCGGGCGAATCGGTTGGCGCATTGGCTGGTGGAGCGGGGGGTTGGGCCGGAGTCGCTGGTGGGGGTGGTGTTGCCGCGGTCGGTGGATCTGGTGGTGGCGTTGCTGGCGGTGTTGAAGGCCGGTGGTGCGTATGTGCCGTTGGATGTGGAGTATTCGGCGGAGCGGGTGGCGGCGACGCTTGGGGATGCGGCGCCGGTGCTGGTGTTGCGGGAGTTGCCGGAGACGGTGGGGTATCCGGGGTCGAACCCGGTGGTGGGGGTGGAGTGGGCGCATCCGGCTTATGTCGTTTATACCTCCGGTTCCACCGGCAGGCCGAAGGGTGTGGTGGTTGAGCATCGTGCGGTGGCCAATTACGTGAATTGGGCGGTGCATCAGTATCCGGCGGCGCGGGGGGCGACGTTGGTGCATTCGTCGATCGCGTTCGATCTGACGGTGACGGGGTTGTTCGCGACGTTGTTGTCGGGGGGCCGGGTGTATCTGTCGCGGTTGGAGGAGGTGGCGGGGGATCCGGGGGTGCCGGTGGCGTTTGCCAAGGCGACTCCTTCGCATCTGCCGCTGTTGGAGGGGCTGGGTGAGGACTGGTCTCCGGGGGAGATGCTGATTTTGGGTGGGGAGGCGCTGACCGGGGAGGTGGTTGAGCGCTGGCGGCGGGCTCACCCGGGGGTGACCGTGGTCAACGCCTACGGGCCGACCGAGTTGACGGTCAACTGCACGGAGTATCGGATCGGGCCGCGGGCGAAGGTGGCTGCGGGTCCGGTGCCGATTGGTCGTCCGTTCTGGAACATGCGGGCGTATGTGCTGGATGATCGGCTGCGTCCGGTGCCTGCCGGTGTGGTGGGTGAGTTGTATGTGTCCGGGGCGCAGGTTGCGCGCGGTTATCGGGGTCGGCCGGGCCTGACCGCTGAGCGGTTTGTGGCGTGCCCGTTCGCCGCTGGGGAGCGGATGTATCGGACTGGGGATGTGGTCCGGTGGACGGCTGATGAGCAGTTGGAGTTCGTCGGGCGGGCCGATGAGCAGGTGAAGGTGCGCGGGTTCCGGATCGAGCCGGGTGAGGTGCAGGCGGTTTTGGCCGCTCACTCGGGGGTGGCTCGTGCGGTGGTGCGGGCTGTTGAGGGTCCGGGCGGGGTTCAGCTGGTCGGTTACGTGGTGCCCGCCGGCAGTGGTGTGGACGTGCGCGAGGTGCGGTTGTTGGCGGCCGAGCGGCTGCCGGAGTACATGGTTCCGGCGGCCGTGGTGGTGATCGAGCAGGTGCCGCTGACCCCGAACGGGAAGGTGGATTACAGGGCGCTGCCCGCCCCGGACTTCGCTGCGGCGGCCACCGGCCGGGCGCCTCGTACCCCGCAGGAAGAGGTGTTGGCCGGCTTGTTCGCCGAGGTGCTGGGCCTGGAACGGGTCGGCATCGACGACAACTTCTTCGATCTGGGCGGACACTCCCTGCTCGCAATCCGGCTGATCGGCAAGATCCGCACCGTGCTCGGCGGCGTCAACCTGCCCATCCGGGCCGTCTTCGCCACCCCCACCGTGGCCGAACTCGCCGAACAGCTCGACACCGGCGCCGATACGGAAAGTGCACTCGAAGTGGTGTTGCCGCTACGGCCGGGCTCCCGCAAGCCTCCGCTGTTCTGCATCCACCCCGGCAGCGGGCTGGCCTGGCCCTACTCGGGGCTGCTCCGGCACCTGGACGGCGGCATGCCGGTGTACGGAATCCAGGCGCGAGGCCTGACCGGCGAGGACGAACTGCCGGAGTCGGTCGAGGAGATGGCGGCCGACTACCTGGAGCAGATCCTGGCCCGGCAGCCCGAAGGCCCCTACTACCTGCTGGGCTGGTCGTTCGGCGGCCGGGTCGCCCACCAGATCACCGCCCTGCTCGAAGAGAAGGGGCACCAGGTCGGCCTGCTGATCCTCCTTGACTGCTACCCGCGGGAAGTCAAGGTCATCGAGGAAGGGCTGACCGAGCTGCTGTCCCAGATCGATGCCGAGGACGTCTACCGGAGCACGCTCGACATGGTCGGCATCGAGATCGAGGACCCCGGCGACGGCGCCCCGCTCACCCACGAGCGGCTGGTGAAACTGCTGCGGGACAAGGACAACGCCCTGGCGAGCCTGAGCGAGGCCGAGTTCTGGGCGATGGGCCGGATCATCATCAACAACGGCCTGATCGGCAGCCGGTTCACCCACAGCCGCATCTGCGCCGACATCCTCGTGCTGGCCGCCGGTGACGAGCCGGACAGCCCCCTCACCCCTGAGGTGTGGCGCGAATACGTGGCCGGAAACATCGACTTCCGCTCAGTCCCCGGCCGGCACGCACACATGCTGAACCCCGGCCCGCTTGCGACAGCCGGACCGATCATCGCGGAAAGAATCCAGCAGGTCATTGACGACTTGACGGCAACCACTGAATGAGGAGCACGACATGAGCAACCCCTTCGAGGACCCGGACCGCACCTACCTGGTGCTGGTCAACGCGGAAAACCAGCACTCGCTCTGGCCCGCTGACATCGAGGTTCCCGCCGGCTGGGACGTGGTCAAGACCGAGGACACCCGGGCCGCCTGCCTCGAGTACATCGAGCAGAACTGGACCGACATGCGTCCTGCCAGCCTGATCGAAGCCATGGGCGAAGCCCGCTCCTGAACAGCCGGGGCGGCAGCCCGCCCCTTGTGAAGCCACCAGAACGGACGTGAGTACAACGTTGGACAGCACACGGCCGCGCGACCAGCGCGAAGAAGCACTCTGCGGTCTTTTCGCCGAGGTGTTGGGCACGCCGCACGTCGGCGTGCACGACAATTTCTTCCAGCTGGGCGGCCACTCGCTCACGGCCATCCAACTGCTGGTGCGGATCCGGAACGTGCTGGGCATCGAGCTGCCCATCAAGACGCTGTTCGACGTGCCGACGGTGGCCGGGCTGACGGCGTGGCTGGACCAGGGCGAGGAGGCTCGCCCCGCGCTGGTTCCGGCTGTGCGTCCGGACGTGCTGCCCCTGTCCTTCGCCCAGCGCCGGCTGTGGTTCCTGCACAAGCTCGAGGGCCCGTCGGCGACGCACAACATGCCGTTCGCGCTGCGGGTCTCCGGCGAGGTGGACCGGGAGGCCCTGCGCGCGGCCGTCCACGACCTGGTGAGCAGGCACGAGGCCCTACGCACTATGTTCGCCGAGGTCGACGACGTGCCGCGGCAGGTCATCGTGGATGCCGGGCAGGCCGACTTCGGCTGGCAGGTGCGGCACGTCACCCCGGACGAGCTGTCCGCGGCTCTGGAGGAGGCCATCCGGCGAGCCTTCGACCTGGCCACCGAGCTGCCGTTCCGCGCCTGCCTCTTCGAAACCGGCACGGACGAGTCGGTGCTGCTGCTGCTCGTCCATCACATCGCCGGTGACGGCTGGTCGATGGGTCCGCTGGCGAGGGATGTGCTCACCGCTTACACGGCGCGCGCGGCGGGGAGGGCGCCGGAGTGGGAGCCGTTGCCGGTGCAGTACGTGGATTACACGTTGTGGCAGCGGGAGTTGCTGGGGGATGAGTCCGATCCGGACAGCTTGTTCTCGCGGCAGGTGGAGTACTGGAAGGGGCAGCTGGCGGGCTTGCCCGACCAGCTCAACCTGCCGGCGGATCGGCCGCGGCCGGCGGTGGCTTCTTATGACGGCGCGTATGTGGTGTTCGAGTTGGATGCGGGGTTGCATCGGCGGTTGGCGGAGTTGGCGCTGGGTGCCAATGCGACGGTGTTCATGGTGTTGCAGGCGGCGATGGCGGCGTTGTTCACCCGCCTGGGCGCGGGCACCGATGTGCCGTTGGGCAGTGGGGCGGCCGGTCGTACGGATCGGGCGTTGGAAGAGCTGGTGGGGTTGTTCGTCAACACGTTCGTGTTGCGTACCGACACCTCGGGTGATCCGAGTTTCGCGGAGTTGGTGGGCAGGGTGCGGCAGGCGAGC
>NZ_JBQQBQ010000086.1:0-32544 GCF_052245915.1 Nonomuraea sp. 10N515B | reverse complement strand
GCGATCGACGACCTCGCCCAACAGGCAGGCCTCGCCGCCTAAACCCCGCCTAAACCAGCCCGTTCGAGCTCATTCGAACAAACTCCGGCTCACCATGACCGCCTCCGGGCGGCTAAGCCTTCTAGCCCAGACCAGGCCTGCGGTGCGAAAGGCATCTCCCACTTTCGGGATCCGCGGCACGCGCCGGCGGTACGGGGCGCTCTCGCGGCAAGCACGGGGGCGCGAGCCAGCACGGGCGTGGAAGTGAGTGTCCGATAGTGGAAATTCCTGTCGTCGATGTGATCCCAGAGCGCGGATAACCGCAACTGGTCTACGTCCGGAGAGTTCCGAGGCGAACTGGAACCAGATCCGTCCGGTAGTCCACAGTCTCCTGTCGATCCTGCAGGTCAGCGGCCAGCGTGGCCCGCTCACCAAGGTACTTACGAGCTGGAGGTAGCGCTCGACCCGGCCACGAACCCGGGCATGTCCCGTCATGCGTGAGAGCACCGTCATTAGGCCGTCGAGGGGATCGAGGCCTCATGACGCGCTGAGCATTGTGAAGATCGCCATGGCAGTCTCGCTCTGCCGTCCGGCGGCGATGGACTTCGCACGCCCCACCTACTCCGACGGGCAGCCCCCGCCGACGAGGTCGGCCAGACAGCAGCACCGCTGCACATCGATGTGATCGAACCACCGGCGAACCGCCGGGATGAGTCGGCGGTGGAGTTCGAGATCCGCGTTCCGCCCAGCGGAGAGGCCACGCTCCTTCCCGGCCGGCAGCGGATCTCCGTCCCCAGGGTGTCACCCCCCAGGGGACTGGCCGGACGGACGTTGACCGTCTGGGCCGATCTGCGCAGCCTGCACGTCCTGCTCGACGGCCACCTAGTCCGCACCATCGTCTCCCGGCTCCTGCCCCACGACCTGGCCTACCTGGTGATGCGCTACGGAGCCCGCCCCGCTGGACCAGCACCGGCAGCGGCCGCACTGCGCCGCATCAACGGCAACACCGAGCTGGCCGCAGGCGAGGCAATCGAGATCGATCGCATGGTCCAGCGCGACGGCCACGTCACCATCGCCGGGATCAAGTGCCAGATCGCTTTCGCGCTGGCCCGGCGCACCGTCACCATCCGGCTGGACGGCCACCTCATGCACGCCATCGCCGACAACGCCCCGGTCGGCACCTGGCCCTGCCCCATCACCGCCGACCGCGACGCCCGGCTACCAGGCGCGCGCACCGCGGCGAGCCCCTTGCCACCACCACCGCTGCCGGCGGGATCGATCCGAGTGCAACGGCGCCTCCATGCCAGTGGCCGGTTCATGGCGAACAAGCAGTTCATCAAGCTCGGCCCCCGGCATGCAGGCAAGCTCGTCACCGTCGTCATCGAAGGCACCCACTATCGGGTCCTGCATGGCGAGGAAGAACTGGCGATCAGGCCCCGCCGCGACACCACACCCGTCACCCGTCTCTACGTCCGAGGCAAGGGCACCCAGCCCGACGGACGTTAAGCATCTCCCGATGACAAACGGTCAAGCATGTCCTGGGACCTCAATCGACACGCGCCGCTACGCGCGTGAATCGCCAGTCATCCGACCGCCTACACCGGCGAACGTTGCATGCTTCACTTCGTGAATTCGTAGGGTCTGCTGTCTATGAAATGCTCCACAACAGCCTCGTACAGCAACAGCACCTTACAGAGATACGTGCCTCGGTCGATATCTGGACGCCCAAGGAGGCACGCCGTACCTGGACTCAGGTTGATAGTCCGTTTAGACCAGCTTGCTAGCTCGTGACCAACCGGGAGCGGCCTTCGTCACAGAACCGAAGCCAGTGCTGCAATAAGGTCGGCCTCAGCCTGCTCTCGCAACCGTTCAGCGTCAACCAAAGACGAACGCGCCTCGGCGAGCCCCTGTTGCAGTTTCGCAAAGAGTCGATTTTGTTCTTCAACAGGAGGAACAGGAACCGGTGCGTCCGCGAGAACATTGACAGGGATCGTGTAGAGCGTCCCGCTAGTCGTGCGGGCACGAGCACGGACATGAGATCCCCCCGCGGGAGAGTTAAACCAGGCTTCTACGTATTCCGGCAACAAGTCCGTTGTCCTGAGGCGAGCCCGGATAACATGGTTTTGGTGGATACACAGGGGAATCTGTCCATCCCAACGTGCGCAACGTCCGACTTCCTCGAGCGAATTGGCTTCGAGGAACAGCAAGTCGTGGCGCTTCAGCACGAGTCGGGCGATCGTGTCAGGACGGACGTTCATGGTCTTCACGTCGGTGAGATCGAGATAGCCGCGCTGGACATTGGCGACCCGGAGGTAGGGTACATCTTGCCCTCCCGTGTTAGACCGCTGCAACTGGACACCAAGCCGTATATCTGCAACCACGTCAAGGCGAACCAGCGGGTACGGACTCGTAATCCCAATGGGAGTAATATCAGTGTCCCAACGGTCGAGAGCTGAGAACTCGGTCACAGTAACCACGTCTGCGGCTGCAGCCGTTTCCGTTGCATCGATCAATTGAGCGTCGAAAAAGTCCCAAGCAGCATTCGTGAGGACAACAGATCTGCACTTGGCTTTCTCAGCGCTTTGCAGCGTCTCTCGGTAGGTAGCGACTACCTGTCGCTGAATATCGATCGGCGGAATGGGAATGGGGGCACCTGCGAGCTTGCTGGCGCCGATGTGGTAAAGGCCGCTCGTTGTTGTGGCCTGCTCACGAATGTAAGCGTTGCCTGCACGCGAATTGAACCAGGTGATGACATACCCAGGATCCAGCCGTTCGTCATGTAGGCGGGCCCGGATCACGCTGTTTTGGTGGACGGCTCCTGGGATGCTGTCATTCCAGAGCGCAGCGCGCCCGACCTCGGTAACCGAACCAGAGCCCTCGACGAAGAGAAGGTCTCCCTGCTGCAATGTCAAGTCGATGGCCTGCGTCTCGGGCAAGTGCATGGTCTTGACGTCGGTCAGATCAAGCTCAGCACGACGGACGTTTATCGCCCTTAGGTAAGGACGGGCCACGCCGCTGAGCTTCGATCCCTTTCTCGGCACTTGAATGCCGAGCCGTACATGTGCCACCTCGCCGAGTTTTGCGACCGGCCATGCGTACGATGTTGGAGCGCCAGAGATCTGCGGAGAGTCCCAGCGATCGAGTACGGCGAAGCGCACGACGCTTGTCGTCCTCTCGATCATGCAACGTCCTCAGGAAGGTGCTCTGCCTTGAACTGCCTCCAGGCAGCGAGGACGGCCGGAAGGTCGTTAGGCACGTCTTCCCCCGTTTCTCCTGTGGCCGTGATCCCGACCGCCTTCGGCGTCGCCATGAATACCGGATAGTCGAATGCCTTGCGGACGTACTCCCACATCGCGGTAGTTTGTTGCTGGTCAAGATCCTTCAACGCAGCCTTGAAGGACTCCATAGCCTTCTTGAGGTCAGGTACCTCCGCAGCACGCTCGGTGTATGCCTTCTTGAGGCCTCGTATCGCCGCGGTTGCGGGTCCCTCCCACATGAGAGCTCGCACCATGGTTGTGGGCGCGCCTCGCACAAGGCCGTCCCTCGGCACCCGTGTGGGCTTCGGTAGAACTCGGTCGACTCCGAGTGCGGCCAACCGCTCGAGCAGATCACGGAGCTCAGTGTCATCGCTGTGCAGCAACGCATCAGCAGCATCACTGATCAAACCATCGCGTCGGGACCCAAACTCCTGTTCGGTAGCCGCAAAGGCATCAGCCCAGCACTGTTCCCACCGCTGAGCGTCATCCTCGGTGAACTTCTGCATGAATAGGACCGATGCGGTAATAGAGGCTCCAGAGAACTTGAAGGTCTCTGGAGGCAGAGCTACAACGGCCCGGAGAAACGCCTTTCCTTCGCCCCACCGGCGGAGCCATGCTTGCGAAGAAGCGTTCAGATTTCCGTTGGGCAGGACTATGCCAAGCCTACCCCCCGGCCTGAGCAGACGGAGGCACCGTTCAAGGAACATTTGCTCCGTCTTGCGGGAGGAGGCAATCTTTCCAATCTCAAACTGATCAAGGATCTTTTGTCCGCGCGCACTGATCACACGCTTGTGCGCGTCTAGCCAATCCTTGCCGTATCGCCGCTGCTGACGCCGCTTATAGTCAGGGTCATCCGGCACATCCGTCTCAGGACCAGAACCAATGCGTTGAGACGAAGTAACGGTGGCCCCGAAGGGCGGATTGGTGACGACGACGTTGAACCGGCCCTCAAAGATGCCATTGATGTCGACGAGGCCATCGTGCCAGTGGATGCCGCCATGACCGTCCCCATGCATGATCATGTTCATTTTGGCGGTCCGAGCGGCGCGCGGTTCCTTGTCGGTGCCATAGATACATTGCCAGGCCAGCCGCCCGACGCGGGTATCCGTCGGGGTACCGTCCGAAGCACTTGGAGCGAGTTGCTTGTTTAGTTCCTCCACCGCGGATTCGATGCGCTTGTCACGTTCGTCGAGCGCCTCGTCGGCAGCATCGTCAGGATACTCGGAGATGATCGAGTCTATGAGCTGCTGTCGTTGGGCGGCGATATCCGCAGCGATCTGGTCGCGTACATGGTCGAACACCTTGATAAGGAACCCGCCCGAGCCTGCCGCAGGGTCGCAAACGACCTCATCTTCCTTGGGGTTGAGGACATTGACGATGAAGTCGACGACGGGGCGAGGCGTGAAGAACTGACCGAGTTCGCCACGGAATGTGCGTCCTAGGAACTTTTCGAACGCTATACCCTTGATATCCTCACCGGTTTTGGACAAATTAAATCGCTCGAGCTTACCCACTAGCTCACGAAAAGTGTCCGCCGAGACGTCTAAACGATCATCCTTCGCAAAAAGGTCGTCAGCGGCATAGGCGGCTTTCGTCTGATCGAACATCTGCTCATGCAGTGTGAGCTTAGGATTAGTCAGGAACCGAGCAGCGTCGTCCAGGTACTTCGTAGTAAAGGTCTCGTGGGTTTGGGTCCGTTCGACGTGGAGTTTAATAAACAGCACTTTTGAGATTGTGTCAAAGGCGCGATCTGGAGTCATTGCATGGTTGTCCCGCAGCAGACTGTGGCACTCGAAGAGCACGCGCTGAAACTGCTCGCGGTCGAACACCTCGAGCCGGTTAACTAGTGCCTCAAGACGCTTTTCGTCTCCAATATCGGTGGCTGTCGGCCAATCGTTGATCTGACGAGCACGTCCGGGTATGCCCTTCGTTAGCTCGAAGACGATGTGATTACTAGCGTTTGCTAGCACGAGGAACCGTGCTCCGGCCGCTCGCGCGTAAGACTCGCCTTGCCAAAAGTCCGCCGGCCGGACGACACCCTCGTCTGCCTTGGTCTCCACGACCAACACTGGCTCTCGCCCTGCCTGCTTATCGGCCGTGCTGCGCCACACCACAATGTCGGCACGCGGAGAGCGCCTGCCGGAGTGCGTGCGCCGTTCTTGATCCATCTGCTCTAGAGAGAACCAACCATCGAGGTGAAGGCGCCGAACCCAGTGCTGCCGTACGACTTCCTCCGGCTTGTGCGTCACATCAACCCAGCCCCGCAGAGGAGCCCACACCAATGCTCCGTGTTGATGAAGCCCTTCCGACGGGAACGGTGTGGACGGCGTGGTGGGGGAGTTGGAGCGCGAGCCAGTCATGAGAGAAGGCTAGCGGCCTAATCATGCGCAAGATGCTACTTCTCCATGGCGCCGCGCCGACTTACTGCTGGGGCGAGATGGTGAAACACCACGACATCGCCCTGGTCGACGAGGCAGGTACGGTGTTAGCCCAGCGGCGCGTCGCCGAGTCGCCTCAGGGTTATGAGGAACTGCTGACCCTGATGGCCGGGGCCATCGACAGCGCCGAGGCACTGATTCTGGTGGTCATCGAAACCCGCGCGGCCTGCTCATCGCTCAGCTGAGAGCCTCCTGCCGGCAGGCCATCAACCCGCTCAACGCCTCACGCTGCCCGCGATCGCCACACGGTCTCCCACAAGAAGTCCTATCGGCGAAACGCCGTCGTCCTGGCCAACATCCTGTCACTGCTGGGGCGTCAGGTCTCCTCTGTCTCCTTTTCGAGCAGCTGGAGTGCTACATCCCAGAGCGACAAGCCGCTCTCCAGCTTCCATCGGCCTGGTCCCTGCACTGAGACCGGCGCGTCTTCGTACCCGGCCAGCTCCCAGATTCGATGCACCAGGCCGCTGGCCGAGTACTGTTTCTCGTCGTACGACCACAACAGGCACTTGACCCGGTCATTTACCCAGGTCGCACGAGCTCGCCGTGGATCCGCGGTGAGCCAGTCACCGACTGCGGCCTGCTCCGCATCGCTCTGCGCTCGATAGGTCACCGGAGTGCCCTCGGCGAGAACACCAGCGTTGACCAGGGTGGGAACCGCGTTGGGGCGGCGTCGCCTGCGAGCCTGTCGTGACGGCGGCTGGTAGTCAGCCCGTAGCTGCGGGGGATTCACCTCACGGCGGACGTTGTCCAAGACCAGCCTGGCCAGGCTCCGACAGCGGGTCTCATCGTTGAAGGTACTGCTGAGGAACGAGGTGCGGCCAAACTCGTCGTCCACATGGAAAATCAGCCACGAGAGGACCCGGGAGACTAGCTCGGGCACCTGGCCCAGTACCAACTGCCAGTCGTACCGTGGGTCGTCGATCCCGTCCTGGTCGATGAGCTGGAAGATCAGGTGAGTTATCAGCAGCTCACCGCGCCGCGCCATGTCGGCGGCACGTCCATGCAGGCGCTTGCGTTCGGTCTCTAGCGCCGCGCCCACCGCGCGCCGGACCTGCACCGACCGCCAGACCCGATGGGCACTGGGCATCTCACCGAACAGACGAGGGTATGCGCCACGGCCGCCGCGCTCCCAGAGCAGATCGACGCTCCTACCGGCCCGCACCGCAAGGTCTGGAATGTGGTGGGCGCATGCCAACGCGACCGCGGCATGCTCCACTGAGCATCCTGCCTCCGGCGCCGGATCCGGCTCACCGCGCTTGTAAGTGTAGATCTTGCCCAATCCCGAGAGTAGGAAGTCCTCCCGGATCTCGGCCTGCACCGGATCCAGGGCGATGAAGTCCCGCTGCGAGACGTCGTTCTGCGTATTGGTGGTCTCGGTGATCCGCGTCGCGTAAATCTCGCGCTCCGCTCCCAGGGAGAAGACACGGACGGTGACCTCGGCCTCCTCGGCCGCGTCCGGGTTCAGTCCGAACGCCTCGTGAATCGCCGCGACGGTCTGCGCACCGTTGACGACGCTGACGCCCTGTAAGGTTAGCTCGACCGGCTCGTCTCCCCTACGACGGCCGAGAAAGCGTTCTTCGATACGGTCGCACAGCACCGTAATGCCGTTGTTGAAGTACCAGAAGTTCTCCGGCTCTTTGAGCAGGGTCTCCTTAATGCCGGAGTTAATGCGGGTCAGGCCGAGTGACTTGCGCACGTTCTGCTCGTAGAGGGCGTCCCCGTGATCGTCATGCCATCCGGCGATGTCCCTGACCGCCACAGTGCCCTGCCAGGCCTCGAACGGCGTGTGCTTGTACAGCCAGTTCCGCATGACGGCCTTGACGTTCACCGGTTCGGGGGCGACGTCCTGACGCAGCCGCCGGTAGAAGTCAGCGACGCCCAGCACGTCCTGGCCAAGCATCGGCCCCTTGTTGTTGGCGTCCTCGCGAAGGCGATCCAGGACAGCGATCGTGGCCTCGGAGAGAACTGGCTGTCCCATGACGGCGACGATGAGGTTGATCCGGAGTCGGGCGTCTCCCATGACGGCGTCGAGACGGGGCAGGAACGGATCCATCCGCTCGTTGAACGGCTCAAAGTTCCTGCTTTCGATCAGACGCACACCGTCCGCGAACGCCAGCGCCTCCCCCCTGGGCAACTTGGCCGCGCCCACGTCGCTCCACTTCGCCTGGACCAACCAGACCTCGGCGGAGCCGTCGCCCACCGCAACGCCGTCGATGCCCTGATCCCTGTCCCCATCGATGACTCCTTTGCCAGCGGCTTCGTGGTCGCAACCGGTCACGATACGCAGCGCCTCGGCCGACAATGCCCGGGAGAGGAATCGCTGCTCCCGGCCTGCCGTGTCGTAGCCGTGCAGGTCCTCTTCGTAGATCAGTCCGGCGTAGTTGCGCAGCAGTGCCGCCCGGACATGCTCGACCTGTAACGGAGCCCTCGCCCCACCTTGCTTTGCGCTCATCCCCACCCCGAGCCGATTGGTAGCCACCCGCTCCCCGGTGCGACCTCACCGTGGTACTTAACACATCCGTCCACCAGAAAGGCCTCATCGAGTGCTCTCACGATGAGAAGACCATACATCCAGGACCTCCAAGCGCTCCGGGTCCGCTAATAGCACCGATTGACACGGTGACGGCCTGCAGCGATGCGCCCTTTTCCGGTGCCAGAACCACCCCGCGCCAGTACTCGGTGCTCCGGATGCTGTGCATTCGGTTGTCGCGGGCGTTCTTCATCGGTTCGAGGTGGAGGCCCGCATACGTGGCCTCTTCGAACTTCGGGAAAACCTCGATGACCTGATCCTGGACAGACTTCTCCAGCTTGAGGGAAGTTCGGACGAAGTCCCGGTAGACGCCGCGTTTCGCCATGCCACTCTCCCTGACCAGCGTACGGTGCGTGATCGTATCGGCAGGATCAGTCAATCACCAGTGATCCTTGTAACGATCCATTCATCGGCAACAGATGTCTAGTACGCCCCCAGTGGAGCAAGTGTCGGCAAACGTGGAAAGCGAGCAGGTGTGGATGTCTTCGAGGTGCACGGACAGCTCGTCAAGGACTACGACGAGTTCACTACCTCCCTCGTAAACGTCCGTGACCCGCGCATCGCAGCCCACCTGCAGGACGAACGTGAGGCTCGGGCTCGATGGCCGCACCCCTGGGTGTCGCTTAACCCACGCTTCGCCAGTGGCGGCACGGTGACTGAACTCATCGGCCGAGATCTGCTCCACCCAGGTTGTGAGCGACTGTTCCGGTTTAAATCCAACGAGAACGACCTCGGTAGGGACACCATCACGCTGCACCAGCACCAACGCGACGCAATTGAGATCGCCCGCCACAAGCTTAGCTATGTGCTCACCACCGGCACTGGCTCCGGTAAGAGCCTCTCCTACATGATCCCGATCGTCGACTCCATCCTGCGCGATCCTGAGCCGGGCCGAGTGAAGGCGATCGTCGTCTACCCGATGAACGCTCTTGCCAACAGCCAGATGGAGGAGCTCACCCGCTATCTGACCTGGGGCCTTGCCAGAAGCGAACAGGCAGTCACCTTCGCCCGCTATACCGGCCAGGAAAGCGACGAGGACCGCGCGCGCATTCTGAAGCGTAAGCCGGACATCCTGCTGACCAACTACGTCATGCTCGAATACCTGCTCACCCGGCCAGCAGAGCGACGCGACCTGATCGGCGCAGCACAGGGACTGCGTTTCCTGGTCCTGGACGAATTGCACACTTACCGGGGCCGACAAGGGGCAGACGTAGCGCTGCTGGTGCGGCGGCTGCGCGATGCCTGCGCCGCACCCGACCTGCAGTGCGTGGGCACCTCCGCCACCATGGCGACCACAGCCACTTTTGCCCAGGCCCAGGAGGTCGTTGCGGACGTGGCCACCCGTCTATTCGGCACGAAGGTGGTATCTGAGCGCGTTATCGGCGAGACCTTGATCCGCGCCACCGTCGACCGGCAGCCAAGCTCTGCCGAGTTGCGCGATTCCATGGCCTGCGCGGGCACGGGCCGCGGCTATGACGAGCTGAGCCGGGACGCGCTTGCGATATGGGTCGAATCCGAGTTTGGCCTCACGCGGGAGCCGAGCACCGATCGATTGATTCGCCGCAAACCCACCAAGGTTGCCGAGGCGGCCAAGATCTTGGCCGAACTCACCAGGAAGTCGGCCGAAGAATGCACGACCGTCATCCAAAGGGTGCTGCAGGAGGGCGCCAAGGCCAAGCATCCGGGGACAGACCGGCCTCTCTTCGCCTTCCGCTTGCACCAGTTCCTGTCCAAGGGCGACACCGTCTACGTGAGCCTGGAGCCGGAGAATCAACGGCACATCACCAGTCAATACCAGGTAAGCGTGCCCGGTCACCGCGAGAAGATCCTCTTCCCTCTGGCCTTTTGCCGTGAGTGCGGCCAAGAGTACGTCGTCGTCGCCAAACGCAAGGACGGCAGCTACGGCGCCCGTCAGGAAGCCGACGTCGCCGGCGGAGAGTCAGTCAACGGCTACCTCTACATCAACTCCGATCATCCGTGGCCCGCCGACCCGGTGTTGGAAGGCCGGTTACCCGACTCGTGGCTGGAGTCGGCCGCCGATGGCGGCACTCAGATTCGCGACACGAACCACGATTATCTGCCGAAAAAGATCTGGCTCGGCCCTGGCGGCAGCGAGGCGCCCGCAGGTGAAGGACAGCGGGCCTGGTACTTCCGCGAGCCGTTCAAGTTTTGCCTGCGTTGCCGTGTTTCCTACGAGCAGGCGCGCGGCCGGGACTTCGCGAAACTGGCCACCTTCGCCTCCGAGGGCCGTAGCTCAGCAATGTCGCTGATCAGCACCAGTATCGTACGCAACCTGCGCAAGCAGGCTGCGCTGGACGAGCGCGCCCGCAAGCTGCTCACATTCGTGGACAATAGGCAAGACGCCAGCCTGCAGGCCGGTCACCTCAACGACTTCGTCCAGGTCACCCAGGTCCGGGGGGCACTGTACCGGGCCGCGCAGGCAGCTGATGAGGAAGGCCTGCACCACGATGACGTGGCGCAGCGCGTCGCCAAGGCCCTCGATCTGCCGCTGAGGGCGTATGCGCAGAACCCCGACGTCAAGTTCGGCCAGCGTGAGCACGTTCAGAAGGCGCTGCGTGGAGCTTTGTCCTACTTGGTCTATGTGGATCTGGCGCGCGGCTGGCGAATCACCATGCCTAACCTGGAACAAACCGGACTGCTCCGCTTCGACTACGTCGCACTCGACGAGATCGCTGAGGACGATGAGTGGTGGGAGACGACCCACCATGCCCTCCGGGATGACGAGCCCGGCCATCGGGCCGAGTTGGCACGCATCGTGCTGGACGAGATGCGCCGCTCTCTCGCCGTGGATGTCGACGTACTCACCGAGGAGGGGTATGAGCGACTCTGGAATCAATCCCAACAACACCTGACCGGAGTATGGGCGCTCGGCGAGCCGGAAGGCCGGGTCAAGGCGACCACCGTCTTCGCCCAGCCCGGTCGCCCCGGCGAGAGCCGCGATCGCATCAACTTCACCGGCCGCTCCGCGCTCGGCCGATACCTGCGCCGCACCGCCTACCCCCGTCTGAGCCTCTCCGTCGACGACGCTCAGCAGATCATCGGCAATCTGCTGTGGGCCCTGGAGAAGTACGGCTTGCTCGTCGAAGTCGCCAAAACCCGGGACGGAGCCCGTGGCTACCGGCTCAAGTCCTCGGAGCTCATTTGGCGGGCCGGAGACGGCAAGACCGGCGCCCCTGACCCGCTCCGTAAGACGGTCGATGCCGAGGTTGGCGCGCGGGTCAACGAGTTCTTCAGGGATCTCTACGCGATCGCCGCCAGTGAGTTGACCGGCATCCAGGCTGCCGAGCACACGGCACAGGTCCAATCCGAGATTCGGGAGGAGCGTGAACGGCTTTTCCGTAAGGGCGTTCCCCTGCCGCTGCTGTATTGCTCACCCACGATGGAGCTGGGCGTGGACATCGCCACGCTCAACTCCGTGGCCATGCGCAATGTCCCGCCCACTCCAGCCAACTACGCCCAGCGCTCGGGACGGGCAGGTCGAAGCGGCCAGCCCGCGTTGATCACGACCTACTGCTCGACCGGCAGTCCACATGACCAGTATTACTTCCGCCGCTCTGAGCTTATGGTCGCCGGCAGCATCCAGGCACCCCGGCTGGACCTGACCAACGAGGACCTGGTCCGCTCGCACGTTCACGCCATCTGGCTGGCCGAGACTGGGGCACCGCTGCATTCGAGCATGTCCGACGTCCTGAACGTGGCTGACCCCGAGTTGCCTCTGCACGAGCACCTCCGCACTCAGTTAGAGGATGACGGGGCGATCCGGCGAGCCCTGCCCCGGGCCAAAGCGGTCCTTGCCGACGTTCTCACCCCGGACCAGCTCAGTAAGGTCAGCTGGTGGTACGACGGATGGATCGAGGACACACTCCGAGGAGCCGCCAAACGGTTCGCCACCGACTGTGACCGGTGGCGGGGCCTCTTCCTCGCAGCCACTGCAGAGCAGGCGGAACAGAATCGTCGGGTGATGGACCACTCGACCTCGCCGGATGCCAAGAAAGACGCGCAGCGGCGGCGGCAACAGGCAGAGAACCAGCTCCGGTTGCTGAAGAACGAGGACTCCGACCGGCAGTTCAGCGACTTCTACACCTACCGCTATTTCGCCTCCGAAGGCTTCCTCCCCGGCTACTCATTTCCCCGACTCCCACTCGCGGCCTACATCCCGGGTGCGCGGCACAAGGCCAGCTACATCCAGCGTCCGCGCTTCATCGCGATCAACGAGTTCGGGCCAGGCGCCCTCATCTATCACGAGGGCCTGCGCTACGAGGTAGCCAAAATCCAGGTCCCCACAGGAGAAGAGGGAGAGGTCTCGACCTCCGAAGCCCGCATCTGCGCGCACTGCGGCTACTGGCACGACCGCCAGGCCGGCACCGACGTCTGCGAGGAGTGCGACGCCGAGCTTCCCGGTTCGCAATCCGGGCTGATGCATCTGCAGACCGTGGAAACAATCCGGCGCCAGCGGATCTCCTCCGACGAGGAGGAACGCCGCCGAGCCGGATTCGATCTCCTCACCACCTACCGCTTCAGCCGGCACGGCAACCGATCTGGCCGCCTCGATGCCCAGATTCGCCGAGGCAAGGACATCATCGCCGAGCTCGTTTACGGCGACACCGCAACCGTCCGCATCATCAATCAGGGCCGTCGCGGCCGGAAGAACCGTAATGAGATCGGGTACCTGCTCGACCCGGTTCGCGGCAAGTGGACCAAGGACTCGGACAAGAACAATCAGGCTCCCGAGGACCAGGGTCTCCAGCCTCTCGACAGGGCCAAGAAAGTGGTCCGTGTCGTGCCCTACGTGGAGGACCGCAAGAACATCTGCCTCGTGCGGCTGACCATACCTGTCGAAGAGGTGGTTGCGACCACGCTACGCTACGCGCTGGAGCGAGGAATCGAGGCGGAGTTCCAGCTTGAAGACGCCGAGCTACACAGTGAGCCCCTGCCCGATCCGCGCAATCGCGCCCGCATGCTCTTCATCGAAAGCGCTGAGGGTGGAGCCGGCGTGCTTCGGCGCCTTCACGACGAGAACAACGCGCTCAGCCGAGTCGCTCGCCGCGCCCTGGAAATCCTCCACTTCGACGCCGATACCGGCGAGGATAGAGACCACGCGGAGGGGGCCCGCGAGCGGTGCGAGCGTGGCTGCTACGACTGCCTGCTGTCCTACTCCAACCAGCGCTGGCACGAGCAGATTGACCGGCACACCGTCAAGTCGCTCCTCCACGAGCTGGTAACCGCGACCAGCGAACCGACCGCTGGTCACAAGAGCGTGGAAGACCACGTCAGCGAGCTGACGGAGTCGTCGGAGAGCGAGCTGGAGCGCAACTTCCTCGACTTCCTGCGAGAGAAGGGCTACCGGTTACCGGATGGCGCTCAGGAGTACATCGTGGACGCACGGGCGCGGCCGGATTTCGTCTATCGCACCAAATCGGGAAATGTTGCGATCTTCATTGATGGACCTCACCACGATGCCGCTGACGTGATCGAGCGCGACATCCGAGCAGAGGATCGGCTAATGGACCAGGGGTGGCTCGTCATCCGTTTCCGCTACGACGGTCAATGGGGCGAGATCGTGCAGAGGTACTCCAGTGTCTTTGGGACTGGGCGGGGGAACGGATGACGTACGTCGCAGGATCTCTGGTAGCCGCTCGCGGCCGGGAATGGGTCGTCCAGCCCGGCGGCACGGACAACGTCCTGGTCGTCCGGCCGCTCAACGGCGATACCGACTTCGAGGCCTGCCTGTTCCGGAACGAAGTCACCGACGCCACCTTCCCACCGCCGAAGCCGGACGAAGTGGGTGACAGTGTCGCTACGAGCCTGCTGCGCACGGCGTTACGCATCGGCTTCACCTCTGGCGCAGGACCGTTCCGTTCCCTGGCCTCCATCGCGGTCGAGCCCCGCCAATATCAGCTTGTTCCGCTCCTGCTGGCGATGCGGATGAATACCGTTCGTCTGCTCATCGGCGACGACGTCGGCGTCGGCAAGACCATCGAATCCGGGCTGATCGCCAAGGAGCTCCTGGAGCGTGGCGAAGCCACCGGCCTGACCGTGCTCTGCTCCCCCGCCCTGGCCGAGCAGTGGGTCGCCGAGCTGCGCAACAAGTTCGCGATTGATGCGGCCCTCGTACTTCCCTCCACCATCACTCGGCTGGAGCGCGGGCTTCGCTTGGACGAGCAGATCTTCGACCGCTACCCGATCACGGTGATGTCGACCGACTTCATTAAGTCGGACCGGCGCTATCAGCAGTTCGTGCGCACCTGCCCTGACTTGGTCATTGTCGATGAGGCCCACACCTGTGTCTCGGCCGGATCTAGCAGCAAGCACAGCCAGCTTCGCTTCCGGCTGCTGCAGGAACTGGCCGCCGACCCTGACCGGCACATGCTGTTGGTTACCGCCACGCCGCACAGCGGTAAGGAGGAGGCGTTTCGCGACCTGATCGGCCTGCTCGACCCGGCGCTGGTCAACGTGGACCTGGACAGCGTGAAGGGCCGTGAGCAGCTCGCCAGGCACTTCGTACAGCGCCGCCGCCGTGATATCCGCCGCTACCTGGACGAGGAGACCCCGTTCCCCAGGGACCGCCAGGTTCGCGACGTCTCCTACACACTGGCTGGGGAGTACTCCAAGCTCGCCCGCCAGGTTCTTGAATACGCCCGCGAAACGGTCCGCAAGCCTGGAACCGGCTTACGCCAGCGGGTGTCTTGGTGGTCGGCCCTGGCCCTGCTCCGCTCGGTCGCGTCTTCGCCTCGTGCTGCAGCCTCGACCCTAAGGACCCGATCAGCAACGGTGGCAGCAGAGACCGAGCCGGAAGCAGACGAGCTTGGCCGCTCCAGCGTGCTCGACCTCATCGATTATGAGGCGCTGGAAGGCCTCGACGCTGCTGCCGGCGGCCGTACGAGCCAGGACGAAGAAAGCGATCGGCTGCAGCGGCTGGCCCGCGCCTTCGAGAAGATCGAAGGCGCGGGCGATGACGCCAAGCTGGCCGCGCTCATCGACGAGGTCAAGGCCCTGCTCGCCGACGGCTATAACCCGATTGTGTTCTGCCGGTTCATCCCGACCGCCCAGTACGTCGCCGAACACCTGGCCAGGGCACTGGGTAAGAAGGCCAGCGTGCGAGCCGTGACCGGGCTGCTTCCGCCGGAGGCCCGCCAGGACGTGATCGCGGAGCTCGCCTCCGAGCCGGGACGACACGTGCTGGTCGCTACCGACTGTTTGTCCGAGGGCGTCAACCTGCAGGAGAGCTTCCAGGCTGTCGTTCACTACGACCTTGCCTGGAACCCCACCCGTCACGAACAGCGCGAAGGCCGCGTCGACCGTTTCGGCCAGCGCCATCAGATCGTCCGCGCCGTCACCCTTTACGGCCTGGACAACGGCATCGACGGTGTCGTTCTCGACGTGCTCATCCGCAAGCACCGCACGATCGCCCGGCAGACCGGCGTCGCCGTACCTGTCCCAACCGGCGGCGACGATGTCATTAAAGCCCTGATTGAAGGCCTGCTGCTCCGCAACGAGGAGCAGCAGGACCAGCTCGACCTGGATCTCGGGGTAACCAAGACCCGCGACCAGGTCCACCGCGCCTGGGAAAGCGCCGCCGATCGAGAATCCAAAGCACTTACCAAGTACTCCCACTCCGGTGTCAAGCTGGAGGAAGTGCAACAAGAGATCGCCGAGATCCGCGCCGCGCTGGGCACCCGCGCTGATGTCGCCCGTTTCGCCCACGAAGCGCTGTCTGGATTCGACGCACTCATCAACAGCCATCCGGACGGTTTCACCGCCGATATCCGTCAACTCCCTGTTCCAGTACGGCATGCGCTCGGGCTGAGCTTCGACGGCAAGACCGACACGCTCAGCTTCCACCACGACATCCCCGCGCCGGTCGGCAAGCATGCTCTGGTCCGCACCGATCCCACGGTCCGTGACCTGGCTCGCACCGTACTTGACTATGCCCTCGAAGGAGAGGGTCCAGCTCGTCGCTTAGGCGTGATTCGCACCGACGCCGTAGTCTCCCGCACGGTACTGCTACTCGTGCGCTACCGCTTCCATGTCACCTTGCCGGGTCGTATCGAGACCAGGACTCTGGTCGCCGAGGACGCTCAGATCATCGGCTACCGTGCCGGGGCGAACGGCCGTGAGTGGCTGACCGATGACGAGGTCGGCCACGTGCTGGCCGCCAAGCCCGTCAACACCCTGCCCGAACTCGTCCAGCGCACCGCCGAGCGGGTGCTCGGCGAACTCGTCGTCGAAATAACGGATGAGGAGACGGGCAAGATCGCCAAACGCAAGCTCACGCCTGAGTTCGCCACCGAGCTGGGCGTTCGCGGTGACGCACTCGCCGCCCGCCTCGCTGAATCCCACCAGCGGGTCCGCGGCGCGGTCGGCGCCGGGACGAGAGGACTGAAAGTGACCGCCAACCGCCCAGCCGACCTGCTCGGCGTTTACGCCTACCTGCCCGCCGGGGGTGCCCGATGAAGAGCGGCTACCTCGCCGTCGACGTCCAGGGCAGCCTGCTGCCGCAGGATGTCCTGTCCCGTATCGCCGCTGCCGACCGGGAACTGCCCGGCATGCGACCCGAGGACTACCACCTTGCCGCCTCCGAACGCTTAGGTGACGCGGCCAGCCGTCACTGGGACTACCTGCTCGGCGCTTACCGCGCGTTCCGCGACAGGCTCGCCGCGCTCCCCGAATCGGATGCCGCTACGACCCTCACTCGGGAGCGGTGGCTGCTCATCCTGTTCCAGGAGCTCGGATTCGGCCGTGTGCCGTTCAGCCACGGCAGTCTCAAGGCGGGCGGGAAAGAGTTCCCGATCTCTCACCTGTGGCACAGCGTACCCATGCACCTGCTTGGTTGGAAGACCGACCTGGATCGAAGCGTGCCGGGCGTGATCAAGCAGGCGCCGCAGTCGATGCTGCAGGAGTTCCTCAACCTCTCCAACGACAATCTGTGGGCTGTGCTGTCCAACGGCCGTCAGCTGCGCATCCTGCGTGACTCCACCGCGCTGGTCGGCTCCGCCTACGTCGAATTCGACCTCGAGGCCATCTTCGAAGGCGAGCTGTACTCCGAGTTCGCGCTCCTCTATACACTGATGCACGCGTCCCGCTTCGAGTTAATCGCTCCCGACGAGGGCGCGGCCACCTGTGCCGACTGCTGGCTGGAGAAGTGGCGGGCATTCGCCGCCGAGACCGGCATACGTGCGCGCGACCAGCTCCGCGACGGGCTCAAGGAGGCGATGGAGGCCCTAGGCACCGGCTTCCTCCTGTCCAACCCCAAGCTGCGCGAACAGCTCGAATCCGGACGGCTCACCCGCGAGGACTTCCACCACGAACTGCTGCGCCTGGCCTACCAGCTCATATTCATCTTCGTAGCCGAAGACCGCTCCGCCCTGCTCGACCCGAACGCGCAAGCCAAAGTCCGCGACCGTTACAACACCTGGTTCTCCAGCCGCCGACTCCGCCGTCTCGCTGTCCGCCGCGCCGGCGACCGCCACAAGGACCTGTGGAAGACCGCCGTCATGGTCATCAAGGCTCTCGGGGCGGACGAGGGCCTGCCTGAGCTAGGCCTGCCCGGACTCGGTGGCCTGTTTTTCCGCACGGCTGACTCTCCCTCTGAGCTGGGCGACCACCCGTTCCCCGACCAGTTGGTCTGGTGCGACCTGCCCAACGAGAATTTCCTTACGGCGGTCCGAAAGATGTCCACCGTCCGTGCGAAGGACGGACGGCCACGTGACGTCGACTTCCAGCACCTGGGCGCTGAGGAATTGGGCAGCGTGTACGAGTCGTTGCTAGAACTCGTGCCGTACGCCACCTCGAACGGTAACCCACGTTTCGAGCTTCGAGAGAAGGTCTCCGGCAACGACCGCAAGCTCACCGGCTCCTACTACACGCCGAGCTCACTGGTGGAATCACTGCTCAACACCGCCTTGGAGCCGGTCATCGACGAGCACGCGCCGTCGGGCGATCCCGATGAGCTGCTAAGGATTACGGTGTGTGACCCCGCCTGCGGTTCAGGAGCCTTCCTGATCGGGGCTGCGCGCAGAATCGCCAAGCGGTACGCGGCCATGGTCACAGGCGAGGACGAGCCGGTCCCATCCGAGGTGCGCAAAGCGATGCGTAGGGTTGTGGCCAGGTGCATCTATGGTGTGGACCTCAATCCCCTTGCGGTGGAGTTGGCCAAGGTGTCGCTGTGGATTGAGTCGCTAGAGCCAGGCAAGCCACTTGCCTTCCTTGACTCGCATCTGAAGGTTGGCAATGCCCTCATCGGCGCCACACCCAAGCTCATCGAGGCGGGTGTTCCCGAGGGTGCGTTCAAGGCGCTGGAGGGTGACAGCAAGAGCGTCGTCGTCGATCTAAAGAAGGCGAACAAGCAAGCGCTTCACGGCACCGTCGGCCGGGGCTCTGGCCGCTCGGCTGCCGGGATGGACTCTTTGTTCGACGACAATGATGTAGTCGGTCTCAAAGAGGCGCTGGAGCAGCAGGCCAGATCGCACGCCGATGTGCCAGTTCTCAGCGTCGCCGATGTCCGTGAACAGGAGCGCCGCTTCCGTGAGTACGATCAGTCTCCAGAGCTGTTCCACAGGCGTCTGGTAGCCGATACTTGGTGTGCAGCTTTCGTATGGCGCAAGCACGAGAATGCACCGCCCGCCATCACTACAGCGACCGTTCGCAGCCTGCAGCGTGGTGGGTCGCTGGCTCCTGCCCAGATGAAGGAACTGCGTAGGCTAGTCGAGCAGTACCAGTTCTTCCACTGGCATTTAGAGTTTCCCGAAATCTTCCGAACCAAGGGAACCGGGATGAGCTCCTCCACCGGATGGGACGGTGGATTCAAATGCGTACTCGGCAACCCGCCATGGGAGCGGATTGCATTTGATGATGACGAGTTCTTTGATTCTCGAGCGCCAGAAATTCTTGCCGCCGACACCACAGCAAAGCGAAAAGCTCGTATCGAAAAAGCTATTCAAGAAGACGAATCTCTTCGTCGTGATTATTATCGAGAACGTAGATCTAGGGCCGAGGTGACGCATTTTATCTCCAGCTCCGGCCTATATGAGTTGACTACAGCCGGCCGCCTGACAACTCAGGGGCCATTTGCGGAAACAACCCTGCGGTTGCTATCGAAAGCCGGCAGGGCTGGAATTATCATCCCCACAACCGTTCTAACTGCAGTTCCGATGAAAATCTTTTGGGAGTGGTTGCGAAGGAATCGCCGAGTCAGGGGAATTCTCGACATGGAGAATAGTCGAGGAATATTCCCATCGGTTCACCGCTCCACAAAGTTCACCCTGTTGACCCTGGCGGGAAGATCGGCGTCGAACGAGCAGGACACCCTAAGGATGGGGGTATTTCTCGTAAGCGAGGAGGAATTGCGCAATCCGGATCGCGTATACGAGTTTCCTCTCAACGTCTTGGAGGAGCTCAATCCGATCACAAGGCAGCTTCCCATATGTCGAACTAGACGCGATGTCGATCTCCTAATCTCGATGTCGAGACACTCACATCCACATCTAGGCGTGAAGCCCTGGAACGGTTTCACGTCCGAAGGTCACTCGCATCTTTACCTCGATTCGCCGACGGCGAGCTCGGTCGCTCTTTACGAAGGGAAGATGATCCACCAATTTGATTCTTGCTATGCTACATATGCGGCAGTTGATGCAGAGCAAAGGAGCGCCGGAAAACCTCGTAAGGTAACCAGGGATGAAAAGTTCATGGGGGTCGAGCCAAGATTCTGGGCGGAGGTCAATCTAGTCGGTGATTTCCTTGCCCGAAAGGGCGAATCAAAGTCTTGGATCTGCGTTGTCCGCCGCTACGTACGCGCCACCGACGAACACACGGCTATTGCTGCGCTAGTCCCTCGCACCGTTCCGATTCAACCCCTAAATGGCTTTTCGGTCGATGGAGCGGCCGAAGGCCAAGCATGGGCACTCGCCTGCATAAATTCATTCGCATATGATTTCATGGCAAAACAGAAAACCCCAGGACAGGATTTCAATGTGACGATCATGTCTCAAGTTCCAATTCCAACTCCTCGCGAAGCGTTCGTCGATAAGGTCGTTTCGTCGGTATTGGAGTTATCCTATACGAGCTGGCACCTGGAGACTTGGGCGACAACCCTTAGCGACTGTAACGCGCCATTTATATGGGACGAGGAGCGGCGAGACCTGATTAGAGCGGAGTTGGACGCCATCTTCTTCCATCTTTATGGCCTGCATCGGAGCGATGTGGACTACATTATGAACGCGTTCCCCATCGTAAAGCGTAAGGACGAGGCCAAATACGGTGAGTATCGCACCAAGCGGCTGATCCTGGAGGCCTACGACGCCGTGCAGGACGCGATCGAGGGGCGCAAGCCATATCAAACGCGGCTCAACCCGCCCCCAGGCCACGGCCCACGCCACCCTTCCCCCTGACCACATCAAAGGCAACTGCAAAGAGCAATGTTGGAGAGCCCGATCCCTAAGTAAGTTCCCGAGAGATAGGCCGAACAGGCTAGCGGCATCGGTGCGGCACTCTCCGCCGAATAAGCCGAAGTCCCCCGAAAGAGGAGGAGCAATCTCTTCAACCTCCCCTTGCCCATGCGACGGATCACCTCAGATATTTCGCCAAGGCTATCCCCGTCGATCCAGTGAACTTCGCTTTTGTATGGTCCCAAGCGCCAAAGTTCGTCCAGAATTAGTATTCGATTCAATCCCAACCGGACCTGTTTCGGCTTTGTGGACGCAGCTGGACCACAGGTTTAGGTATTCCGGAAATTCCGGTTCATGACCCAATGGAGCCGATTTTCGAAGCCATTCAAAGATCAGCCGGGCCGACAAGAGGCATGAGTGGTTCACAGCTAATCCGCGCATAATAGACATAACTTCAAATAATTTCAAATCCGCCAGGGTCTGGGCGTAAGGTCAGCCGCCTCTCATTCGGGTCGAGATGTCCTATAACGCGAATCAGGCGTCCCTGTACTTGGGCGTGAAAGGCGCGCTGATAGTCGTGGGCATTTAAGGCGACCCAAATGGAGCGGCGGACAACATCCGAACCCCCCTGGAAGTCGCCACGGATCTTGACCCTCGGGACCTCGCCCGGCGCATCGTGCAACGTCTCGACCTCTCCAGTCACCGTTACCTGGCCGGTCCTTGCCAGCCGCTCCAGCTCCTTCCCCGCCGCGGCGAGTACGCGCGTCATAAGACTGGTGAAAGCCAGAGGGACGGGACTGAGGTTGATTGGGTCCGCCCATGCCCAGGCAAAGCTGATCGTGAAGGGACGGTTGCCACCAATATCACTGAGCGTGGTGCAGAGGTTAGCGGAGACACCGTCCTCAACGTGATCGCCGAACGCAGCCACGTGTTCACTGTCTTCGGCGGCTAATGCAGCCGCGCTGTGCGCAGCGTGAAGTGCTTTGTGCAGTGTGGTCATTACGTCTCGACCTGCCAGCCCATCGTTCCAGGAGATGGCCATGGAGCGTTGTGGCGGCTGGGAAACGGGGACTCGCGCATCGAAGATGTAGCTGCCCGGGCGGGAGGTACCAAGCCGTACCCGCTGAAGGAAGGTATCCACTTCGCGGGAGCGTTGGCCGGTGTACAAGAGGCGGGGGCCGGATTCGGTGGTCTGCGCGGCAATTCGCAGGAGGTCATGGATGCCTTGAACCGCCCTGAGCGCGGCGGGGAGCGGAATCGTTCCGGAAGGGGCATCTGGTTCGAGTTTGAACGAAGGGGTATCGACTGCAGGCTCGGCGATGTCGAGTAAGACCTCATGCTCAGGCCGATCCTCGAACTTCGCGAGCTTCCGTAATGCCGTGGCCAGGAGTTCTTCGTCATCGACGTATTCGTCACCCGCTTCGCGTTGTGCGGGGATAAGGATCCGCCCGCTTGACTCCAGTTGCCAGACCATGGCTCCCTGCCATGTCCCGGTGTAGCGCCAACCTCGACTAGCCATGTAACCGATCAGAGCGTCGGGATCAATAACTGACTGTGATTCGGTCATGGCGCCTCCACCGCACGGAGCGGTTCGAACAGTTTCACCAGGCTGTCCACACTGAGCAGGTTGCTCTTGGGCACTGCCACCTGCACGTGCTTGGCACTGCTGGGGTTGGGAATCTTCGGTTGGCCAGCGAGGGATACCCAGTATGCGGCGTGTGAGAGGGTCAGCGCAGCAGGGTCGGCCATGGCATACCGGTCTCCCTCGGGCGGGACGATGACAAGAAATAGGAAGCGGGGAATGATCCGCTTGCCAACGAGAAGGTTGAAGCGCTTCTCGTCAAGACGCCCGTACCGCCAGGAGTTGCCGCTCTCTTTGGGGGTGGACCAGGTCTTGACCTGGACCTCCATCCGCGGGAAGTCGTCCTCGATCTCACTGGGCAGACCGATCTGGAGATCGACGCCGGTGCAGTCGGGCACCGGCTTGTAGGCCTGGAGCCCAGCAGCGGAAGCGAGGACTTGGATGAAGCACTCGCCGTACCATCCCTGGTGGTTGTACCTATCGAGGTACGTGTGGCCGTCCAGGGCAGCCTCCATGACTCGGACTGATTGTCATGATCCACACCACACGGTACAAGTCTTTGCCGGTTTCTGAAACTGGGAAGTTGCCTTGCTCACGCACGAATCGAAGGTGTAGCCCACGAACCCGTTGCGGTGCTCCCGGGTTACCTGTCCTTCATCCGCCTGGTATGGCAGGCATCTCAACCCTGATCGGACCGTGAGATATTCCTGGTCCCTGTGAGGGTCGAGTATCGGCCCTCTGGCGAGATTGATCAAAAGAGTGCACAATTGCCTCCGTGAAGGCGTACGTCGGGATAACTGACGAAAGCTGGTACCGGTTCCTCTTCGCGCGCCCGACGCTCACAGAGGTCAACTTCTGGCGTCCCTCCAGCGGTCGCGAATTCCGTGCGCTCGACCATGGCGAACCGTTCTTCTTCAAGACCCACCACCCGCACAACCGCGTGGTGGGTGGAGGCTTCTTCAGCGGCTTCGCGCCTCTTCGTGTCTCGGAGGCATGGGAGTTCTTCGGGGAGGGCAACGGCGCCGCGAGCCTTGTCGAGTTACGCCACCAGGTCGGGCGGTACCGGAGCCAGCCAATGACCCCCGGGGAGGACCCGGTCATCGGATGCGTCATCATCCGCGACGTCTTCTTCTTCCATGAGGACCGCATCGCCGGGCCGCCGCCGGACTTCGCGCCCAATATCGTGCAGGGCAAGAGCTACGACCTGGCCGTCCACCCGGCCGCCGCCTACTTCCATGATCTGCTGAACAGGATCGGAATCGGTGAGGACGTCGACTTGTCCGAGCCATGGCATCGCGACGGGCCCATCTACGGCGACCCTCGGCTGGCCCCGCGCAGGCTCGGCCAGCAGGCCTTCCAGGCCGTGGTCCTGCATGCGTACGAACGCCGATGCGCGATCACTGGCGACCGGATCCGGCCGGTCTTGCAGGCAGCCCACATCCGCCCGGTCGCGGCGGGCGGCGAACATCGCCTGGACAACGGACTACTCGTCCGGTCGGACGTGCACACGCTGTTCGATCGCGGCTACCTGGCGATCGATCCCAAGCACCGACTGCTGGTCAGCCCGAGACTGCGCGATGAGTTCGGGAACGGCGAGGAGTTCTACCGCCGGGCCGGACAGGAAATCAACGTTCCAGAACGATCTCGGGACCGGCCGAACCGCGAGGCTCTCGAGTGGCACCTCGATGAGGTGTTCCTAAGTACGTAGGCCGAACGCACGGTATGTGAACACTCGGAATGGATGAACCCACGGCGGAACGTGGCCCACGAGCCAGAAGCGGTCCTGACTCCGGACTCGTGCGCTGACGTGTCCAACGTAGCCGCACCCTTGAGGACGAGTTCTCCCCTACAAATGCGCGCAGCGCCCGCAAGTTGACCGAGCTGCGATGCGAACGCTTCGGCTTCCACGCACGATAAGAAACTGCAGGTCGAATTATGGCGAAGCCTCCCGGTCAAACACGAGTCGCTGCGTGGCAAGGCCTGCGATCTGTACGGCGGGCAGATCGGCTCACTCCCGTTGAGCCCGAGCGACAGCGGCGCCCAGGAGAGACGTACAGCGGGGCCTTTGTCAGTGGACAGGTTTATGGTCAGAGCGGACATCGGGAGTAGAAATGGATGATCTCCTCGCGGCGTGCAGTAGCCAGCTGAGCACATGGGCGTCTGCATTCGCCCGTGAGCGGCGGCTGCCCGACCAAGCACTGCGGCTCCGGCCGCCGTTGAACGTGGACGAGGCCAACGGGCTGGCCCTGGCTCGTGCCGCTGGCCTAGTGGAGATACAGCCCGATGGAGTGTTCCGGCTCGCAGGCGCCGCACGGAACAAGGGGCCCTACAACCTGTTCTCGCAAGGCCCGGCCCCCTCACTCAACCGCGAATACTTGGTACAGATCGCGGCGTTCGCCGAGCTGGTGATCGAGCACCGCTGGCCAGCGCGGCGGGTGGCGTTCGAGTACGACGCATTGGACCTGGCGACCCTTGACGGCAGCGGACGGCCAGTGGTGGTGGCCGAGGCCAAGCGCGACACCGCGTCGCTGGACCGCATGCTCGCCGAAATGCGTGCGGCAACGGCGCGCCAGGTCGCGGCACCGGCGAACACGACACAGCGGAAGATCGCCGCGCTGTCGAGGCTTGGCGCCAAGGTGTTCTGGGCAGTGGCACCCGGCGTACGACGCGCCTTCAATATCGAGATCGACCAGGACGGTGTGCCGCAACTCATTCCTCGCCAGGCGCCATTGGCAGGGCCACGCACGGACCTGGACTGCCCGGTGTGTGGATCCGAGGAGGACGTGCGAGGTAGCCGACTGCCTGATGGACGCATCCGCCTGGTGTGCACCGCGTGTGACCATCGCTGGTCGCGGACACCCCGAAATCCCTGCCGACGGTGCGGATCTGCGGATGTCGAAATCGGCACCTACCAGGGCTGGGCCTACGACGACCCCGACGCCGCTGCTGACGACACCTCGGCACCGTGGCACTACGTCGAGTGGGACGTCTACCGTTGCCATAGATGCCACCACGTCTGGCAAGCAGGCCGCCGTGCCGACTGAGGGTGGGCGGGCCGACTGGGCCAAGCTCACCGCATTCCTGTCCGCCCAATCCGAAGATGAGGTGACCCTCTCCTGGAGCGAGCTGGGCCGGATCGTCGGTACGATTCCGGCCTCGGCGATCCGCCACCATCCGCAGTGGTGGCACGGCGACCGTTCCCACACCCGTGCTTGGCGTGCCGCCGGCTACGCCCTCGTACGGGTGGAGCCAGGGCGAGCTGTCATCTTTCGCCGCAGCAGCCCGATCCGGCCGTCCAGCGTCACGGCGCCGCGACAATCAGCGACGCCGACGGCGACCACGCCCACCGGCAGCACGCGGATCTTGCAACAGATCATGCCCCGCGACGCGTTACTCGTGATCCCCTGCTCGAAACGCAAACGTGATGGCGGCGAGGCTTGGACCGGACGTGAGCCGCAGTGGCCATCTGCACTTGTCTCTGCCCGCGAACGCAATTGGGAGGCGGCCCGCATGGACGAACGCCACGTGCTCCCCGCCTGGCGCCGCTACTCCGGGGAGTTCTACACGGCCGCCCAGGATGCTCTCACCAGTGCCGTAACCGAAAAGGCGCCGCTCGTCATCCTCAGTGGCGGCTATGGCCTGCTCCGCGCCGATGAGCCGATCGGCACGTACAACAAGATCATGCATTTGGCGGATTGGCCGCCGGGCCTGTTGGAAGAGCTCTTGATCGCGGAGGCCCACCACGCTGGCGTGCCGACCGTCGTGGCCTTTGCTGCGGCCAGCACCGACTATGCGCGGCTGCTACGACGCGTGCCCCTGCAGCGCGCCAGCCTTACCGGACTCCTGGTCACCGTCACCGGCATGGCCCAGGGCGGGATCGCCATGCGAGAAACGCCACGTCGGCTCGGCGAGGCTTTCGCCTGCTTTTGGATGCGGAGTCCCGCCCAGCACTATCCAGCGAGCATCACCGTGGAGCACCTGACATGAACCACGTCGCAGCACAACACCAACAAGACACCGACCGGTTCTACTCCCTCCTTGACGCGCTCGCTGAGCAGATCGGTGGGGCACGCCGCCTCTTCAACTGTTCTGCGGCCAGCGGCTGGCCACAGCGCGGCGTGTATTTCTTCTTCGAAGACGGCGAGACCCGCACCGACGGAGATCGGCCCCGCGTCGTGCGGGTGGGCTCCCACGCGCTGACCGCGACCTCACACACCACCCTGTGGACCAGACTCGCTCAACACCGTGGCCCCATCGACGGAACCAATCCACGCGGCGGTAACCAACGCGGCTCAATATTCCGCCGCCATGCCGGCACCGCGCTCCACGCCACCGGCCACTGGCCCTCCGAGATAGCGCAATCCTGGCCAAAGAACCACGTGACCTCCAGCAACGACAAGCCGAACGCCCCCTCGAACTCGCGGTCACCGCCCAGATCGCCGCCATACCACTGCTCTGGCTCGACGTACCGGACCGAGACCCAACGCAGCACCATCGAAGCAAACGCCATCGCGCTTCTATCTCAGCGCACCGGAGCGGTCGATCCACCCTCCCCTGGCTGGCTCGGCCTGCACGCCGCCAACCCCAAAGTACGCAGCTCCGGACTATGGAACAGCAACCACGTCGACGACCGCTACGACCCATCCTTCCTCGACGACATTGCCCTCTGCATGAAAACACATCCGAGGTGATCGTCCCTGGCGGGATGACCGCAGGCGGGATGACAGCGGTCTTAGTTCTGATCTCATTCGGCACCCCGCGTCAGCATCGCCATTTCCGCTTACCTTTCTCCATTGCTTACACAAGAGCATGCCGGGCACTTCATATCACGATTCGGCAACCCTCTGTGATTGTCTACATACCGGCCCCATCTCCTGGCTGAGGATCCGTCTATGGGACTTCGTGATGTTTGTCTCGTCCTTGCATGCATGGCAATCAGTCCTCGGCCAAGGCGGCGCCCGCCTGCCAAGAATCCTTATGCAGTGTCATGGGGACCATGGTCGTCTACGGCTCCAGGCGAGCCTTATCAGCACACCGTGCGGGTGGAGGTCGAAGCCGAGCAATCGGAGATCTTCGCGGCCGTATGCGAAAATCAGGGCTGGCGAGCTCGTCACAGCGATGACGACAGTCGCTCACAGGTCGACATACCCGTGCACGGTGCGCGCCTGGCACTCGTGATAACCGCCAAGCTAAAGATCTGGCGCGCATGTCAAAGAGAAGGGCTCGACGTCCGCCTCCCGTTAGCCTGGAAACTGCCGGGAATCGGCCCACACTTCGATGCTCGCTATCGGATCATTGATACCGATAGCAGACGATCCCTGAACGCTCAGATGCTTGCTCCCAGCCTTGAGCATGCCCGTCTATTGCTTGAGGCACGCCAACCAGACTTGAGCGACCGAAAGATCCATGTCAAAAGACTCCACGGGGAGCCGTCTGACGAACTCCTTAGCAGACGTGAACAGCTTGCTCGCTCACAAAGGCCGCCCAGGGGGGGTTGGGCTGCATTCGGGGTAATTTTCTCCCTGATCCTGGCTCTGGCGATCGCAGGCTTTAGCGCAGCATTATGGCCCCTCTCATTTCCTTGGGCCTGCGCCGCGTTGGCGGGGCTCGTAGGCACAACGTTGCTGGCGAAGCACTATCTCGGAGCAACACCCGCAATTCTTTTTATTCTCTTCCTCACTTTTATGGCCTTCATAATGCGACTCGGGCCGAATCTTGAATGGCAGGACGCTCCGCTCTGGCTTGGCGGCGCAATCGCTCTTGCCTTCACCGTTCCAGGCGTCTTCCACTATCTCACCCACACCCCCCAGCTCAGGAAGAACGCATCTTGGCTGCTGCCGGCGCTAGTACCGCTCCTGTTGCCGCTACCACTTGTATTCGGTGACTTCGCTTATGCAACCTATCTAAACTCCTTCGGTCTCAAAGCTAGCACGGTTTCCCTACCATGGTGGCAGACTGCATGGCCCGCGCTCGGCCCACTGGGGATCGCCATCCTGGCGATCACGTTTATCGTCGCTTGTTTTGGATGGTTCTATCGCCTCTTTGCGCTTCCCCCAATCATGGCACCCCTATGGATCGCTACTACAGTGATCGCCATTCTGATCATTTATTTGCTTTGGGCTGCCTCTTCTCTCGTGACTGAGGCTCACGCCGCCGGACAAAGATCGGTGGCTGAGCTGACTAGGGCGGGCCGCACGACTTCGTTCTACGGCGTAAATCCCACCGCCATGTGCGTCACACCAACCACCGACGTACCGGCGACGATCGGTGCACCTCTGCCTACAAACCGGCCGATCATCTTCTTCGGGGAAGCGGGCGATCGGGCCGCCCTATGGGACCGCCTAAACGGATCACTGACCGTGAAGCGTGACGATGTTAGGCTTACCTACGCCCGGAGCTGGGAGCGCTGCTGATTAGTTAGGTGGTTGTCAGGCTCTTGCCGTGACGATCGCCGGCTTCGGTGCTCGCCGCTTGAGGTCGCGGCGATCGGCTGCCGCGGCCCTCCTGCGTCGGGCCTTGCCACCGATTACCGTGCTGATGACGACGGCGGTGTGGGGGCAGAGGCTCACGGCATGCAGCATCAATCGGGAATGCTCTTGCTTGTGCTGTGCCATCTCTTCGACCAGCCAGCAGGAACGCCACGGACAACGGCACAGTGGTGAGCCGACACGTAAGTACCCGAGCTCGGAGCGCGGGAGATACTCGTCACGGCGTTGGGTCACTTGGCCTCGCTGGGATCAGTGTTCGGGTGGGGTGTCTTGCCACGGGATCCAGCAGTTGCTCTCACGATCGAGGGCCTGGGACATGCGCGGGATGATCTCGCCTGATCCAGGTGCTACGTAGGCCGTTTTCGCAGCTCAAGATGCCTGAGCGCGCAGAGGAACCTCTGCTCTCCTAAGGAGGGAGTCAGAGTACCGCCCCTGGGCAGAACTTCTTGGACCTGCGGGCCAGTGATCAGGGAGCGTCAGTGTGCGGCACGTCCGAAGTCCGCGCGGCTTGGCGGGCTACCTGACGGTGGTAAGCGACGTGTGCGATTTCGATTGTGTGCTGCGGAGCGAGGCGGAGACTGCCGCTGATCTGGTCGGCGACTTCGTCGTAAACAAGCAGATCGTCCGTGAGGGTGAGGCCGCCCCGGTCGAAGAGGACGTGATCGTTCGGGCAAAGACACAGGATGTTGCCGGGCTCGTCGGGGCCGTTGTGCGGCGTGCCGACCGGGCGGATGTGGGCGCCTTCGGCGTACGGCCCGTTCGGGAGCCGAAGCTGTAGACCGCAGATTTGGCAGTGGTATCCGTGTAAGTCCTTGATCTGCTGCGCAAGGGCAGAATCACGGATCACCCGCATCGTGGTGGACGGTCGGCGCTGCGGGATCGAGGTGCCCTCGTTCAAGGGCACCTCAGCGTCCGAAACGGTCGACAGCCCCACTGCGGTGAGCAGCGCGTCGTGGTCGACGCCCTGGAAGTACTTCCCCAGGAGGAGCAGCACGATCTGCGCGCGTACGTCCGCCTGCTTGGTCACGATGGTGTGGACCCATGGTCGCAAGCCGCCCGTCGGTGCGTGGTCGCGCATCCATCGCTGGGCAGAGCTCGTGCTGGCCTGTGGGACGTCGGACTCGTCCAGTTCCCAAAGACCGTCGTGGAACAGCCTGAGCACAGGGAACTCGGGATTCGGCCGGTCGTCGGCATGGCCGAACTTCTCGATGAGCGAGGAGATCTCAGCACTTGTCCGCGCCCAGGTCTCCAGGCGCGGCTCGGTCTGTGCGGCTCGGCCTAACGCCCATAACAGCGTCAGCGGTTGATGCCGGCGGGGTTGGTCGGTCAGCTTGGACCTGTCGGTGCGGAGCGAATCGATCTTCTGGAGCAAGGTCTCGATAGTGTGCTCGCCGAGTGCCAGGCCGGGGGCGGAGACTTCGAATCCCAGGCGGATGAGCTGGCGTGCCACGGTCTCCCTACCGCCGGAGAACTCCTCAGGCAGGAGCGGTCGCCCGGTGACTCCGCGGTGGGCGACTCCCGCGATGGCCTTCGAGTCGTAGCGACGACCCTCATGAACGAGGAAGTATCCGCGGGCCGGCCCGTACCCGTACGTCTCCAGGAACGCATCCCGGCCTATCCGGTCGTACTCCGCCATGGCGGCGAGGATCATTTCACGACGAAGATCGGAGAGTCCCACAGCGCAAGCTTATAGTCCGATTTATCGCGACACGGGCTTGCTCAAGCCCCTGGTCGCCATGGCGATCGCATGCCGAAAAGCCTGCAGTCCCAGTATCAGGTTCAGGGTTCGGTGAGCCCAAGGCCGCGCCCAGGTGGACCAGCCCACGCCAGCTGAATGACTGCTGCCGGGGCTATCGTCCTTGGCCATGACTGAGTCCACCTACCTGCATGCCACCCAAGTGGCCTACGACACCGTCGCTGCCGACTACGCCGAGCTCCTCCGCGACGAGCTGGTAAGCAAGCCGCTCGATCGCGCCATGCTGGCCGCGTTCGCCGAAGTCGTACAGGCATCGGGTGCCAAGGAAGTCGCGGACCTCGGCTGCGGCCCCGGCCGCATAACTGCCCACCTGCAGTCTCTCGGGGTGAACGCCTTCGGCATCGACCTGTCGCCGGAGATGGTCGCAGTCGCCCGCCGAGACCATCCGGATCTGCGATTCGAAGAGGGATCGATGACCGCCTTGAACCTGGCGGACGAGGCTGTTGGCGGCGCCGTCGCCTGGTACTCGACCGTCCACACCCCGCCAGAGGTGTTGCCGACGGTATTCACCGAGATTCATCGGGTGCTGACCCCGGGCGGTCATCTGCTGATTGCGTTCAAGGTCGGTGATGAACGTCGCCACGCGAGCCATGGCTATGGCCACAAGCTGTCGCTCGATATCTACTGGATGCCCCCTGAGCACATCGCCGAACTCCTGAGCAATGCCGGGCTTGTCCTGGACGCTCAGCTGATCCGCGAGCCTGACGAGAGCGAGAAGCCCCGGTCGGGCCGGCAAGCCTTCTTCCTGGCCCACAAGCCCTACGAGTCCTAGCCCACCGCGACTTGGCGGCGGTACCGGCCGGGCGCCACGCCGAACTTCCGCTTGAAGGCGTTGCCGAAGGCGAGCTCCGACCCGTACCCCACCCGCTCGGCCATCTCCGCCACCGACGCGTCGGACTCGCGCTGCATAGGAAGCGGACGTCGTACCAGAGGGCTGGACCAAGCCTCCCGACTGGGACGCCCGACCATCCATGGATGCTGACCTCGGCTGGAAGGGACCCGTCGATGACTGACGCCCCGAATCCTCGTTTCTACGATGTCACCGCCAGGTTCGCCCCGGAGAACGACTCCTACGATTTCAAGGCCACCGGCCCGAAACGGCGGGCCGCGGTGTACGACCGCAACGGGCGGTTGCTCGGACATGTATGGACCGACGATCGTCAGGCCGCGGGGTTCACCCGCATCGAAGATCCCGAGCCGGACATGGCTTATGTGAGAGGACGCATGCAGGAGATTCTCGCCGAGGCCTACAAGGCAGGAGTTCCCGCCAGTGAGCTGCTAGACCCCGCCCTGTACGCACCGGACTTCGAGTTGCGCGTTGCGTCCTGAGGCGAATTCCCTCTGTGCCAAGTTCCCGGCCAACTGCGGGGCGGCGTCTCGGAGCCTCAACCCGCTGGGCAACCTCTCCAGCGGCAGAAGCCCTCCGGCCAGCAGCGCTACGGACAGGTAGTAGTCAGTTCCGTCGTGGCACCCACCCAGGCATCGCCCGCTCGAGCACCGCCGCCACCCGGCCGTCCAGGACGACCCCGCACCATCGAGAAGCTACGCCACGCTCGGGTGAAGATCGCCTTTCACGGCTTACCAAGAACTCTAAGCCGAACGTGGCGTCAGGATACCTGGATTGACTTATATAAGTGGTAACCGGTACTCTTGCTGTTCGTGCACGCGTTCGACATCCTCAGCGACCCTCGACGCCGGCGCATTCTGGAGCTGCTCGCCGACGGTGAGCAGACCTCTGGCGCGATCACGGACGTGATCCGGGCCGAGTTCGGACTCTCCCAGCCGGGTGTCTCACAGCATCTGCGCGTGTTGCGTGACAGCGGGTTCGCGTCGGTGCGGGCTGAGGGCGCTCGCCGGTTCTACGTCGTCGAGCCCGCGCCGCTGAGCGAGGTTGACGCGTGGCTGGACCGGTTTCGCCGGTTCTGGGAACAACGCCTCGACGCCCTGGAAACCGAGCTGGCCCGGGGTAGGCGTGCAGCTCGGACCGAGGTGTGTCAGAGAAAATGCACCAGATCGGGTCTTAAATACCCATCAGTCGCGGGAGGGGTTATAGGGGATCCTGGCGTAGTTCTCGCCGGGCTGCAACCCGGGCCTCGTGCGCGTCCTTCAG